>JAGLEB010000055.1 GCA_023145275.1 Flavobacteriales bacterium
TGAACGTAGCGCTAGCGAAGAGAGTTTTTTTCCTTTAGCCAATGAGGATTAGAATTTTAGACACGTTCCATGAAGTCTTGATTGTTTTGTTTCGTTTTTTGATCAAGCAAAAAATGAAAAAACAAACTAAAAATGGAATAACGTAATCAGCTGACAGTACGTTCTTTAATTTAATCGTATTTATTTATAGTATTGATTATCAGATATCGTTCTTAAGTGCGAAACTTTAGTTCTTTACATAGTCTTTTATCATCTACTTCGTTATTGAAATACTCATTTAGCCCAGATAAACTACGTTTTTAATGTCTCGTATCTGAAAAAAAATACAATGCAGATATTTAAGTAGTTTTTAGAGGCACACTAAAGTAGTTTTGCCCTCGATTTTCTAACAAAAAAAAACAGACGCCCGATAATAATAATCATTAATTGATATTATATTTGCGCCATTCAAAAAAAAAGGGAAGATGTCTTTAGAGAAAGTTGTATTAGTAGATGAGAGTGACAAAGTGCTTGGCTCGATGGAAAAAATTGAGGCACACGAGAAAGCATTGTTGCACAGAGCTTTTTCGGTCTTTGTTATTAATGCAAAAAATGAACTTATGCTTCAGCGCAGGGCTTTAGATAAATATCATTCCCCAGGATTGTGGACAAATACTTGTTGCTCACATCCAAGAGTTGATGAATCTTATGAAGATGCAGCACATAGACGTATGCACGAAGAAATGGGTTTCGACTGTGACCTAAAAGATGAGTTCTCGTTTATTTATAAGGCACCTTTCGAAAATGGACTTACAGAGCACGAACTCGATCATGTATTTGTAGGTTATAGCGAAAAAACACCAACTATAAATACTGAGGAGGTTGATAGTTGGAAATGGATCGCTATGGATGATCTAAAAGCTGATATAATAGAAAACCCTGAGAACTATACTGCTTGGTTTAAAATAATTTTCGAAAAGTTCTCAGAATACTTCAAGTCATAATCTTTATAATGAGTCAACTTTTTTTTAGCTAGTGGCTATAAGGTAGTTTAATAAGAGGTACTAATTTAGTACAGCTTTTATGACAATACCGTTTAGTTAAGGAATAATTGCAAAATAAAAAATCGTACATCAATCCTTTAATACCCGTCGACAGGCAAGGTTTGATGTACGATTAATTTATATTAGCTTTTAAGTTGTAGTATCAATATCTAGCATAAAGCCTTCTAATCCAATAATCTTATCGTCTTCATGAATTGGGTTTATTGATAGAACATGGCTTTTTATTTCACCATCGAAACATTTTCTTTTAGTTGTTATACCACTAAAGCTTTCACCATTAAGAGCTCTATCTATATATTCTTTTACTCGGTCGGAATCTTCCGTATTTCTACAAGTAGAATAATGCTTCCCAAGAATATTAGATTTTTCCTTACACTTGTACATATCTAGCCAAGCTTGATTTACGTCTAAATAGTTTCCACATTTGCTAATTCTATAGTAGCCAGCGCCAGAATCTTCGATTGTGTGAATCATGCTATCCTTTCTAACTTCATCGTCATCAACATCTATTACTTCCCAACCAGTTAACATAGCTTGTATGCTCTCGGTAGGTTTGTCTCCAGTTGTAGTTAAGTAAACGTGAGCTATTACGAATGCCATCAATACAAAAGCACCAAATGTATGCACCAGAGCAGTGAACTCTAATCCTTGAGTATGCCATACGCTACCAGGATATAAATAATACAAGAATGCAAATCCAGTAAAAACCTGTACAGGAATCACTAATATTTTCAGACCTAGATAAATCATCCTCTGTAAAGGGTTGAATTTATTGTAGATAGTTTTATGAGTAGGGTGGGGAGAACCTTTAAAAATTCCGAATATGTAATAATTTATTTGTGCACCAATAAGCTTAGTTGTTGGTATGTACTGTTTCCACTCACCAGTTACAAAGTGCCAAAATACGGCAAAAACTATTAATACAAAAAATGCCCAACCTGCAATGTTATGCCATTCTACAGCATCTTTAAAACCAAGGATTCCGAATGAGTAATGTACTTCGAATCCTGTAAGCGCAAGAAAGAAAATTAGTAATGCCTGACTCCAATGCCAGAACCTTTCAAAACTTCTATATATATATGTATTCTTTTTCATCATATTTTTTTTTAGACACTAAACTTCTTCCGATTTCTTTCCTTTAAATATTCTAATACTAGCATGAATACTGACTCCAATTAAAGCGCCAATAATCATAGCAATACCAATCCAGTCTAACAGAGAATTTGAATCTCTCCCCGTCATGTAGAATCCGTCAAGATTTTTTAATCTACCATTTGGTGAGTGGCATTCTCTGCACGATAAGGCTTCAGAACTTTTTGAAACCATGTGATTTATTGGCCAATACATTTCTGTTTCCAAGAATGAATATTTTCCGCTATAAGGAATATTTAGACTCTCCATACCTGTTCGAGAGGCTTTATCCCAATCAAAGTTTTTCCAATAAGATGTACTGTCTTTTCCAAAAAGATGAGGGACAATTAAGGTTTCATTAACAGGATCAAATATCTGTTTACCTCTGTGAACTTTAACAGGGATAATTTTTGATTTTGGATCGTGATAATCACCAAATAAAGTGTTTAGTTGAAGAACTTTTGTAGAGTCAACCTTATCTCCCAACATGTAATGCTTAGCTTTTCCATTAGACCAAACATATTCTGGAGACACATTTTTGGCCCATTCAAATGCTCCCTTTTTCGTATGGTAGGTCATATTACCCATACTATCTTTTATAACTATTTCGCTTCCATCAGGATTGAACTTACCTGCTTGGCTCCAATCCCAATTCATTTTTGTAGCATTTACTTTTGCATATGTTGGGATGTGACACGTTTGACAGGCAATCTTATTTGCATGGAGATTTAAATGATCATTTTCGTGAGGATCTTCTGAGTGGCATTGAGAGCACATTACTCTTTGAGAATCTTCAGAGGAAACAGAGTATAATTGACCCGAGATTTTGTGATGTTCAGTAACGTGACAAGCTGTACAAGTCATGTCTTTTCCATCAACAGCCATATGTACATCTACTTCCTTTGTGATGTTGTTTAATTCATTTGCAATATCGCCGTGCTTAACGTTGTTTCCACCGCCCCCCGTAAAATGGCATGCTCCACAATTCTCTTTTTTTGATAAACCTATATTCTGTGCTATATAAGTATAGTCAGGTGGAAGAAAAGTTTTACTTCCAAATTTTTTCTTTTCTGTGATTGGCATACCAGCTCCTGCAGGAGCTTTTTTATAAGTTCCAGTTTGATCATGACATACAATACAATCAATATTCTCGCTCTTCTTGAAATCGAATTTATCGTCTTTCCAACCAAAACCGATATGACAACTAGTGCATCTAGGTTCATTTGAAGATGTGCCAATACAGAAGTTGTTAATTATATTTTTCTTACCAATTTCTACAGTGTCACCTTTTTCATTAAGCGTTTTTCGAGACCAATTCCAGTGAGAAGTCATCATAATGTCATGGTCTGCACGGTTATGACAGCTCAAACATGCTATTGTAACATCTTGAGGCCTTTTAAACTCCTGTTTTAGAACATCAAATTCGGAGTGATCTACTTTCTGTATAGTATCAATTTTGTAGTTTATCTCTTTAAAATGTTCCACTTTGCTGTATTCTCCTTTATCGGAATCGTTAAGCATTAAGGTTGCAATTATCCAAGGTAAGAAGATAGCTATAAAAGTAAATAATACTTTAAAAAAGCTCTTTTTTGTATTCATTTAGAGTATGATTATGGTGATTGTTAGTCTAAAATTTTATTAATTTAATAATCAGTAATAATATACTTCAAAAGTATTAATATGTGTCTTCTCATGTTAAAAATGTGTAGTGATGTTGCTTATTATAGATTGTGACATTTATCACATAACTAGCTGTGATATTTGTCACAGTTAGTTGTTATTTAAATTGTGAGGAGTAATAATATTTGAATAATTAGTGATACTTTTGCATGTGTAATTTATACTCTCTATGAAAAATATAGTTAATCACAATAATAACTGCATAAGCTGTACAGAGAAATCTTGTGCGAGCAAAGTTCTTAGTGTCGAACATCTTGATGTGCTCGGGAGTAGTTGTACAACCTTAGAGATTGCTAAAGGCGAAACTATATTGCATGAAGGTACACTAACCTCGCATGTAATATACTTAAGGAGTGGTCTAATAAAGGAGACAATGAAAGGTATAGATGGTAAAGAACAAATATTTAGAATAATAAAAGATAAAACTTACTTAGGTCTTTCTTCAATATTTGGTGATAAGGTGAATCATTTCTCATATAAAGCATTGAGTAATTTATCTGTTTGTCATATTGAAATAGATACATTCAATAAGTTGATGCTTGACAATTCCGAATTCACTTATAAAATTATGTCGAGCATGTGTAAAGATAATCTACATAATTATGATAAATTATTAAAGCAAGCACAAAAGAAGATATTTGGGAGGTTAGCTGATATTATACTGTATTTTTCGGAAGATATTTTTCAGAGCACAAAATTTACTATGCCATTAACTCAGCAAGAGATAGCTAATTTTATTGGTACATCTAGAGAAAGTGCGGCTAGGGGGCTTTCGAACTTTAGACAAAATAAAATCATATCTCTTGAGAGTTCTAATATTGAAATACTCGACATAGATGCATTAATCCAAGTGAGTAGAACAGGCTAATGCTTAATTTTGGAGTAATTTAATATTCGTAATCAACAACAGCTCTTCCTGTAGCTCTAGCTTTTATTTTCTTACCAACCTTCATGTGTTCCGGATGTTTCTGATAGATGTCTAAAGCTTCCTTATCCTCAAAATTAGCTATAAGAGATAAATCGGGCATGCTCTCATCTTCGATATAGCTAATGCCTATTTCCATAGATTTTAATTCGTCTATAGATTCTACAAGGTTTTCTAACTCAAGTTTAACTTCTTTCATGAAGTTCATCTTGTCCTGGCCACTTAACTTAAATAGAACTATGTGCTTAATCATAAATAGTGTTTTTTTATGTTGTTAAATAAAAGATAATTATATCTTTATCCCATAACCAAATCTTACAATTTGATTTTCGAATGTCGAAATTAATTAGTTTTATAATATTAACAAGTTATTTTCTGGTAATTAGTTTCCAGAGTATGCCGGTGTTTGAATATTTAGCTAATTATAAGTACATAAGTGAAGAATTATGCGAAAATAAAGACAAACCAGAATTAGAATGTAATGGTAAGTGTTACCTTATTAAGCAAACTAGAGCACAGTCTGAAGATAAAGAAGAGAAAGAAGCTATTATTTCTGAAAGATTAGGCTTAGAATATTTTGCATTCGATAACTTTTCATTCTCAATAATGAATGATTTTGAGCTTTTTGCTAATAGTTTCTTTCCTTATCATGAAAGGGATTATCTAGTATTCAATGAATTTCCAACACCTCCTCCAAAAAATATCGTTTAAGCTTACTAAGTTCACAATGAATAATAGTAGTTTGATGATTTTTCTTTTGGAATTTATTGTAGATAGACCTGTGTTAATGGGCTACCTATAATTTATTCTTAAATTATTCACATCAAATATTTTCTGTAAAGCATAATAGTTTTGTATTGATTTGCTATGTGTTTTATTGATTTGTTCTAGGAGAGCACGCAACGCTAACCTTCTGCTATTATTCATTCCAATATTTTGGGATAACTAGATTATTAACTTCAGTTATTACTATAAATAAATCTCATTTGATACTTGCATGATTGATTGTTCTCTCTCTATTGAACGAATTATTATTTCGTGTAAACACCAATCTTGCTTAGGTAGCTTGGTCAGGGAGATTAAAAACACACACAAATAATAAACAGATTAAACCGGCATGAAACAAAAATACTTTTCTGCTCTTGTCTTACTTATAGCTGGAGCATATTATGGGACCAATTCATACGCACAAGAAGTAAGTGTGTTAGATGAAATTGTTCTTACAGATAATAAAAAGGCATCACCATTGCAATTGAGTATAATAAACAATAACCTGTCAAAAAGAAAGAATCACGATGCTGGGAGTTTGTTTTATGGAATTCCAGGTTTCGGTATTGATAAAAAGGGTGGCTATGCTATGGATCCTGTTTTTAGAGGGTTTAAAAATGAACAGCTAAATATTCAGTTTGATGGAGGTACTACCGTAGCTCCAGCCTGCCCTAATAGAATGGATCCCGTAACTACACATATTACGCCAGAGGAAGTTGAAAAAATAGAGATTATTAAAGGACCATATTCTGTTAGATTTGGGTCTTCACTCGGAGGGGTTATTAATCTTGTGACTAAAATACCTGAGTTCAACCCTAATAAGATTTATAGGGGATCAATAGAAGGTGGCTATGAAGCAAATGGATCTAGTTGGTTTTCGGGTGTAAAGGCTAGTGTAGTTAAAGAAAAATGGTTTTTTCAGGCTGATGGTGCTATAAAAAGATTTGGAAATTACGAAAGTGGAAACGGACAAGAGATAATAGCATCATTTAATACAAATGACTATGCGCTAAAGGCAGGGTATAAAATTGATCCTACTCAGCAAATTAGAGTTTCTTTTAGGCAGTCATTTGGAAGAGATATCATGCATCCTGGTTTGCCAATGGATACTGATATTGATAATAGCACTGTATCTACAATAGATTATGATAATAGGCTCGGAGATGGATTTTTTAGAAATGTAAAGGCGAAAATGTACTACGCGGATGTAGAGCATGTAATGTCTAATGATGGTCGGCCTTCAGTAAAAAAGATGGGGCTTGCTACATCAACTACCTATTCTCAAACCCTTGGTGGAAAACTTGAGATGGAAATGGGGTTAGATGATGATAATTTGTTTTATTTAGGAATGGACCTTAGGAATATTTCTAATCAAGGAGAAACTGTTAAGGTGAAGAATGACGTAGAGGTTGGGCGAAAACAAGTTTGGCAAGATTCTTATGTAAATGATTATGGCTTATTTGCGCAGTACAATCTGCATGTAAATGATAAATTTTCAGTACAAACGGGAGTAAGAATGGACTATATACAGTCTGACACAAAAGATCCTGATCCAAAATTTGAACATGGCAACCTTCCTGAAGGCGTGCATCCAGATGACGAAGTAAATTTCTCTGCTAATATTTCTGGAGCTTATTGGTTTAGTAATGTTTGGAATACAAAACTATCTATAGGTAGAGGAGTTCAGACTGCTAGTATACAGAAGAGGTATGTAAATACTTTACCTGTAGGAAGAGATGCATTTTACTATATTGGAAATCCAATGTTGAATGCAGAGGTAAACAACCAAATTGACTTAAGTTTTAATAGGGTTGATGATAATTGGTGGTTTGGATTGAATGGATATTATTCTATTGTAGAGAATTATATCAATTCTGAAATAGTAAAAAAGCCACAGCCCGGAATCCCTGGAGTAAAGAAATTTATTAATATTGACGAAGCAAATATTTATGGTTTTGAGGCTAGCTTTGGTTTTCAGATTGTTGAGTTTTTAAAATTAGATGTTTCTGGCTTCTATACTCATGCACAAAATATAGATTTAGACGAGCCTTTAGCCGAAATCCCTCCTATGGAGGCTAATGTCTCATTAATGTATGACAATCAGAAATGGTATGCTAAAGTTAATCAGCGTCTTGTTGATGAGCAAGATAGAGTAGCCGTAAGTGTTTCTGAAACTACATCGCCAGGATTTGGAGTAATGGATGTTTTTGGAGGATACGAAATAAATAAGCATATAAGACTTGATGCTTCTGTTACTAATGTTTTCAATCTAAATTATTATGATCACCTTAATAGACCATACAAGAATATGGATTCGCAAAGCGAGTATTATAATATGGGAAGAAACTTTATGATTAGCGCAAAGCTTAGTCTTTAAAAAGTTGGAAACATGATTTAGAATATTTTTTTAGTTGAATTTTATTATGATTTATTTCCACTAAAGTGTATAAATTTGTAATGTATTAACCTTGTATTAGGAATAATATATCTTTGTATTGATTTGACATGATAATGTCATAATAAGTATTCCGGGGCAAATCGCAAACTTGTCTCGGATTCTTTTTTTTTACGGGCTTTCAAGTGTAAAATTGTTTTATATTTGCGGCCTTTAAAAACGTGATAATATGAAGAGGATAATTGCTGTACTGATAATCGTTTTTTTTCTGCCTGCTGAAATGTTTTCTCAACAAACAAGTTGGGATATTAGATTTGATGGGAAAGATGCAAAAGAGTTGTATCGCCGTTATGATGTTACTTCTGAAAACAATATTCATGTTTTAGATTTCTCAAGACTAGCTAGAAAAAGAAAGCCACTGACATTTGAATTAGATAAGAAGGAGGCTCCTAAAGCTTCTTTTTCAGCTTTTGTGTGGGTTAAGGCCCCAAAAGGTGTAGAGCAATCGTCTGTTATTTTAACAAATAAAAAATCAATAGATGGTGATGGTTGGGAAATCAAAGCTAGTGAGAATGGTTCGTGGAGCTGGACATTCAAACATGAGTCTAATATTATAGCTGAATATAACGCAACATTTAAGAGACAGAGTATTAATGACGGTGAGTTTCATTTAATAGGTATATCATATGACTATACTAAAAATCAAGTTTGGTTGTACTTTGATGGTGAAAATGTTGGGATTGTAAATGTTGGAAAAGGAGATCTATCAAATTTTAAAAATCTTACGATAGGAGGTGTTGGAGAAAAAGAAAAATATTCTTTTAATGGATACTTTAAAGCAATTTTCCTTTTTAAAGACCATATTCACAATGGTAGAGTCGTAAAATTGTATCGTAATAATTCTATATATAGTGGTAATATTGGTGTAAATGGTACTTTTTATAAAACTGTAAAATTTCTTACGTGGAATATTTCTGATGGAGGAATGAGTCATGGAACATTAATTGGACTTAATAGAACACTAGAAGTAATAAAAGAGTCAAAAGCTGACATTATAGCATTACAAGAAACAAATGGCTCGGGAGAATATTTAGCAGACGAATTAGGCTATTATTTTTACTCTATTAGTAGAGAATTGTCAATCTTAAGTAAGTTTCCCATTAAACGAACTGTAAAGCTTTACAAAGCTGAGATGAGTGGAGGAGTTGAAATTGTAATTTCGAAGGATCAATATATTTATTTTTTCAATGTTAAACTTGATGAAACCCCTAATTGGAATAGCCTAGAAAAAGCTTATGCGGATGCTAGTTTTAGAGCAGAAGAGAAAAAGAATCGAGGAGTAGATTTAAATGAGATGCTAGAGCAAATTCAAGTACTTCTAAGGCCTAATGGTAATACTTCAATAATATTTTCAGGAGAGTTAAACTCCTTATCTAATCTTGATAATGGCGGAGATGTAACAAAATACCCAGTCACTAGCTTAATGTTTAAATATAGCTATAAGGACTCTTATATGTCACTGCATTCTGATGGGGAAAAGAAACCTGGAGACACTTGTTGTGTTGATTTAGCTGCTGAAAAACGTGGAAGAGTTGATTATATTTATTATAAAGGTAGTGAGATAAGCGTTCAGGAGGCAAAAGTAATAAATCACCATCCTATTAGGTTTCCTTCAAAACACTATGGAGTGTTAACAGAGCTTAAGTGGAAAAAGTAATATGATATTTAAACTTTATATAATCCTAAATTGTATATTTGAATCCATTCTTACTTAAAAATGATTCAAATGGGCTTAAGAATTGCTCTTATTGACGATCATAAAATGCTGATAGATTTATTAGCTAAAGATATCGTCAATTCGAAGAATATAGATAAAGTTGATAAATATTACAATGGTTATGATTTTCTTGCTGCCTATAAAGCAAAGAATTATGATTTAGCTGTAATAGATTTGCAAATGCCCGAAATTAATGGCTTAGACTTAGTCGGTAAAATACGAGAAGAAGACTCGTCAATAAAGATCATGATTCTTAGTGGGGTTGAAAGTGATGGGGTTCAGCCTATTCTAGAAAAAAAAGGCATTGATGGTTTAGTCACCAAATACAATCATATTGATGTTATTATTAATGCAATCGTTACAATAGGTTCAGGAGAAAAGTGCTTTGTAAACGATTTTCGCGAACATGATTCTCAATTATCTTCAAGAGAGATAGATATTGTAAGGTTGATGGCTAAAGAAAATACTAATAAAGAAATTGCCGAAAATCTTTTTATTAGCGAAAATACTGTTAAAACTCACCGCAAAAACATAATGAAGAAGCTCGATGCAAAAAATATAGCTTCGGTTATTGGTTATGTATATAAAAACCACCTAGTGTAGACTCAAAAAAATATTTTGTTTGTATAGTCTAATGCCTTGAGTTGTAGTTGATTGTTAAGCTTTTTAATCTCTCTTCAGAATGTTAAAAACTAAGTGTTAAAACTGTAGTAATTGCTTTATAATATTATATAATAATGGTTATATTTGCTCGTTATTATCGAGTAAAAATATGTAACTTTCACGATTGAGAAATCAGTTAGTTGAATATGTAATGCTATATGTCTTTTCAGCATTTTTTTTTTGAAGAATGGCTGTAGGCTTAGTAGCTAAAAGCAATATAAAATAGATGAGTCAAGAAAATTTAAATAAGGATTATTCAGCAGATAATATTCAGGTTTTAGAAGGTCTGGAAGCTGTTAGAAAGCGTCCTGCGATGTATATTGGTGATGTTGGAGTTAGAGGATTGCACCACTTAGTTTATGAAGTAGTTGATAACTCTATTGATGAGGCTTTAGCTGGCCATTGTGATACGATCGATGTTTTTATTAATCCAAATAACTCTATTACAGTAGAAGATAATGGACGTGGTATTCCTACAGCGATACATTCTAAAGAAAAAAGATCTGCTTTAGAAGTTGTAATGACTGTACTGCATGCAGGTGGTAAATTCGATAAAGATTCATACAAAGTATCTGGTGGTCTTCACGGAGTTGGAGTTTCATGTGTTAACGCACTTTCTACCGATTTGAAAGTTGAGGTTTTTAGAGACGGTAAAAAATATGAGCAAAACTATAAAATTGGTGTTCCTCAAGAGGATGTTAAAGTAGTAGGAGAGTCTGATAAAACAGGAACTACGGTTACTTTTAAACCTGATATGAGTATCTTTACTGAGGAGGTTTTTCACTATGATATTCTTCAGGCACGCCTTAGAGAGTTGTCTTTCTTGAATAAAGGAATAAAAATTTCTCTAACGGATTTAAGAGAGAATGATGAGGAAGGAAATTCACCTAAAGAAAATTTCTTTTCAGAAAGAGGTTTAGAAGAGTTTGTAGAGTTTATAGATTCTAATCGCGAAAGACTTATGGATAGTATTATCTATATGGATGGCGAGAAAGATGATATTCCTGTTGAAGTAGCTATGCACTATAATACTTCTTATACAGAAAATTTACACTCTTATGTAAACAATATTAATACTCATGAAGGTGGTACTCACTTAGCTGGTTTCCGTAGAGCACTTACACGTACTCTTAAGAAATATGCTGATGAGTCTGGATTGTTGACAAAAGAGAAAGTAGAAGTTCAGGGAGATGATTTCCGTGAGGGACTTACCGCTATTATTTCGGTGAAAGTTATGGAGCCTTTATTTGAGGGTCAGACAAAAACTAAACTTGGAAATAAAGAAGTTTCAGGTGCTGTAGATAAGGCAGTAGGAGAGATGCTTACAAATTATTTGGAAGAAAATCCAAATGAGGCTAAGATGATTGTTCAGAAAGTTATACTTGCTGCAAAGGCTCGCCAAGCTGCACGTAAAGCTCGTGAAATGGTTCAGCGTAAAACCGTTATGGTTGGTGGTGGCCTTCCTGGGAAACTGGCAGATTGTTCATCTAGAGATCCTATAGAAACAGAAGTATTCCTTGTAGAGGGAGATTCTGCGGGAGGTACTGCAAAGCAAGGGCGCGATAGAATGTTCCAAGCAATACTTCCACTTCGTGGTAAGATTTTGAATGTCGAGAAAGCTATGCAGCACAAGGTGTTCGAAAACGAAGAGATCAAAAACATGTATACTGCTCTTGGAGTTTCAGTAGGAACAGAAGAAGACAGTATGGCATTGAATATTGAGAAACTAAGATATCACAAGGTGGTAATTATGACCGATGCCGATGTGGATGGTAGCCACATTGCAACACTGATTCTTACTTTCTTTTTCCGTTATATGAAAAAATTAATTGAGAAAGGTTATGTATATATAGCAACTCCACCATTATATTTAGTTAAGAAAGGACAGAAAAGTGCTTATGCTTGGGATGATGAACAGCGTGATAAGTTAGTGTTTGAGCTGTCAGGTGGAACCGATAAAGGAGTTGGTATTCAACGATACAAGGGTCTTGGAGAGATGAATGCTGAGCAGTTATGGGATACTACAATGGATCCAGATAATAGAATTTTACGCCAAGTTACTATCGATAATGCTACAGAAGCAGATAGAGTATTCTCTATGTTAATGGGTGATGAGGTACCGCCTCGTCGTGAATTTATTGAGAAGAATGCTAAATATGCGAATATTGATGCTTAGTATTATATTAGAGTGTAAGTTTAACACTTATTTGATTAGGTAAGTATGCAGAGTAAAAACACATATAGTATTATAAAAAGGGCTTCCAGTTTTGGAAGCCCTTTTTTATTATCTAATATTCAAGATATATAGATAAGAAAATAGTTAAGGATTACATAAAATACTGATATAAATCATTGCATTTTTTTTTGAATTGAAAAGGTAAATTTTGATCTTACACCATCGAAAAAAAATCAAATTTTAGCAAAGTCGGGAATATTGTAAGCATTATTAAATGAAAATGCGATAAGCTTGGAAATTTGATTTTTAAAGAAGAAAACAGAATTATAATAAAATCAGGAATAAGGTATTTCTGTAAACATAGAATAAACACAATTAAATATAATAAAAATGAAAGTAACAATCGTAGGAGCAGGAGCTGTAGGGGCAAGTTGCGCTGAGTACATTGCAATTAAAGATTTCGCAGACGAAATAGTTTTAGTTGATATTAAAGAAGGATTTGCAGAGGGAAAAGCTATGGACTTGATGCAGACAGCATCATTAAATGGATTTGATTCTACTATCACTGGTACAACTGGAGATTACTCTAAAACTGCCGGAAGTGATGTAGCTGTTATTACGAGTGGTATTCCTCGTAAGCCTGGTATGACTCGTGAAGAGCTTATTGGTACTAACGCAAGTATCGTTAAAACAGTAGCAGAGAGTTTAATTAAGCATTCTCCTGAAGTAATAGTTATAGTTGTTAGTAATCCTATGGATACTATGACATATTTAGCTGCTAAGGCATTAGGTCTTCCTAAAAACCGTATTATTGGTATGGGTGGAGCTCTTGATAGTGCACGTTTCAAGTATCGTTTGTCTGAAGCAATGGGATGTCCAGCTTCTGAAGTTTCTGCTATGGTAATAGGAGGTCACAGTGATAAAGGAATGGTTCCATTAATTGAAAAAGCGTCTCGTAACAGTATTCCTGTTTCTGAGTTCATTTCTGCTGATGTTCAGTCTGAAGTTGTTGAAGCTACTAAAGTTGGTGGTGCAACCCTTACTAAATTACTAGGAACAAGTGCTTGGTATGCTCCAGGTGCAGCTGTATCAGAAATGGTTAAGGCTATTGCTCTTGATTCGAAAAAAGTTTTCCCATGTTCTGCCTTACTAGAAGGTGAGTACGGATTAAACGACCTTTGTATCGGTGTGCCATGTATTATTGGTAAAAATGGTATCGAACAAATTTTAGAGATCGAGCTTTCTGATGCTGAAAAAACAAAATTAGCTTCTTCTGCCGAAGGTGTAAAAGGAACTAATGGAGATCTTAAGAATATTTAATTAGGGACTCTTAGAAAACTATCTACTTTTTTTAGTGATGTATAAAAAACTTCACGGTAGATATGAGTGAAGATTTAGTAGTTAGGAGTTTACTTTTGTAAATGCATGTTCTGAGCATTGTCGAAGTAACTGATTGCAAAATCAAGATCAACGAAGAGATTGGTGTTTTCTTATAGACACTAATTAGATATATTCAATGCCTTGAAGGTATTGATGAATTATTAAGTCACCCTCTCGTCTATCATAGAAACTTTGATAGATGTGGGGGTGTCTGCTTTTTTTATTGTAAACTTTTCTTCTACAATATATACTCTTGTATGTCTTGCAGGTAGATAACAGAATACGATATATCGAATATTGTAGAAACAGTTGATAGTCATGTTTATAATAGCAGAGAGCTAGGCGTTTTTCTTTCGGCAAATGAGTATGAAACTTGACTTAAAGTAATCACTTGAACTCTAAAGACTTTTACTATAAAAAAATTATATTTGCTCTCACAAAACAAATAGAGAAAATATTATGAGTTCAATTTTAAATCAGTTAAATGTAGCTGCCAATACCTATGGTGATAAAGCATATTTATTTGATAAAACAGATGAGGGTTGGATTCCTAGTTCATATAAACAAGTAGAGGAGAGTGCAAAATTTCTTTCTGCATCTCTTCATAAGCTAGGCTTAAATAGAAAAGATAATTTTGCGATTTTATCTGAAGGTACTTCTCGATGGGTGATTTCAGAATTTGCAATTGTGTTTAATGGTGCGGCTTCTGTTCCCTTATCAGTGAAATTGCTTCAGGACGAGCTTCCTTTCAGGCTAAATCACTCAGATTCGAAAGGAATATTCGTTTCTAAAAATCATCTAGATAAAGTTGTAAATATTTGGAGCCAGATTGAAAAAGAAAATTTCTATTTGATTTACCTAGACGAAGATTTAGATTACCTAAAAAGAAAAACAGATTCTGCTAATATACCATATTCTCAAGTAAAGAGTTATTTATCATTATTGAAGGAAGGTGAAATTATTTATAATAACAATTTCTCTGAAATGAGAGCCATCGTTGAAGAAATCTCTATTGATGATGTTGTTACTATTTCATATACTTCTGGGACTACTGGAAGTCCAAAAGGTATAATGCTTTCTCATAAAAATTATTTTTCAAATAGTGCAGATGGTGTTAGAATGTTTAAGGCAGATGAAAAGTTGAAAACGCTTATCATTCTTCCAATCGATCATTGTTTTGCTCATACCGTAGCCATCTTTGGAGCTTTGTTTAGTGGAATGAAATTATATTTTCTGGATACTAGGGGAGGGGCTTTGAACGCTATTAAAAATATACCAATAAACTTAAAAGAGGTAAAACCTGATTTCTTACTCACTGTTCCTGCTCTTTCGGGTAATTTAATGAAGAAAATTACTGATGGGATAGCTGCAAAAGGTGGTTTTGTCGAGAAGCTTTTTAACGCTGGTCTAGAAGCTGGAATAAGGATTAATAGAGATGCTTTTCAGAAAGCTGAATTTTGGACATATCTAAAAGATTATCCAGCATATTTTCTTGCTAAAAAAATTATTTTCTCAAAATTGAAAGGTGTTTTTGGTGGGAATATAAAATATTTAGTAGGGGGAGGAGCTTTGTTGGATATAAAACAGCAACAGTTTTTTTATACTATCGGAGTGCCTGTATATCAGGGTTATGGACTTACTGAAGCAACACCAATTATTTCGTCTAATTCCCCGTTTCAACATAAACTTGGAACTTCAGGAGTAATAATGCCCTCAGTAAAATGTAGTATTATTTGTGATGGAGGTACAGTTGGACGACCTGATGAAAAGGGTGAGATAGTTATTGTTGGCGATAATGTTATGCTTGGATATTATAAAAATATAGAGGCTACTGACGAGGTAATAAAAGACGGAGTACTATATACAGGAGATTTAGGATATTTCGATCGCGATGGTTATCTTGTTGTTACAGGCAGAGAAAAAGCTCTTTTAATATCCGAAGATGGAGAGAAGTATTCACCTGAAGAAATAGAAGAAGGTCTTGTTTTTCATTCGAGACTAATCTCTCAAGCCATAATTCATAACAGTCAACGTAAATTCACTAGTGCTATAATTACTTTAGAAGGGGCAAATGTAAAATCATTAATAAAAAGTAATAAGATTGTTGATGCCCAAGAATTGTATGAAGTTATTGAAAGAGAGGTAAAAGCTTTTAGAATGGACCCTGTTTATAAAAATAAATTCCCTTCAAAATGGATGCCTTCGATGTTTTTTATAGCTCCAGAGTCTTTCAATGAAGATAATTTGATGATGAATTCTACTTTGAAAATTGTAAGATTCAAAGTAGAGGAAGTGTATAAAAAAGATATTGAAGATATGTACGCTTCAAATGGAGCGGAATTCACTAGAAATATTAATATAGCAGTACTGAAAAAGTTATTTTTTTAGATCGAGTTTAGGGCTAATATTAATTGCTTTATGAAATTATGTATAAATATCTAAATCAGAATAACGTCCTTAATTACTTCCTTCCCCAAAGCTTCGTTGAGATGCGTTCTGATTTTGTCTTTTGCATAATTTAATTCTTGCTTCAAAACTGACGAATTTAAGGATATTCTAAGTGTACCATTGTACATTTGGATAGAAGTAGTTTTGTTGCTAATGGCTTTTCCCATTATTTCTTCCCACTTATTTGTTATTTCAACTAGGTCAAGGTTGTCTTCAAGTTTGTACTCTGAGTAAATGTTTTTCAATCCATCTTTTAGGCTTATAGGTTCGTTTCTGCGATATCCGAAAACTGATTTCTTTTTATACATAACTTTGTTTTTTATAGCTTGAATATTTTGTACTCCTCATTAATCTTTTTGATAATGTTTTCTGTCCTTTCCGGATGGGTGTCGGAAATAAAAATTTGTCCAAAATAGTGTTGATTTACTAAACGAACAATTTGTTCAACTCTACTCTCATCTAATTTGTCAAAAATATCATCTAAAAGTAATATAGGAGTATTATTCTTTAGTCTTTTTAAGTATTCGAACTGTGCGAGCTTAAGCGATATTAAAAACGTTTTTTGCTGTCCTTGTGATCCGAATTTTTTGATTGGGAAATCCCCGATATTAAATATTAGGTCGTCTTTATGGATTCCAATATTTGTATATTGTGACGCTCTATCCCTTTCTCTGCCTTGTCTTAGTAAATCTAGCAAGCTACTATTTTCTAGCCCTGATTTGTATTCTATTGATACCAATTCTTTATTCTCGGATATCGAATTATATCTATCCAAGAATGTTGGTAGCATGTCAGTAAGAAAATCGCTTCTTTTATCGTAAATATATTGAGCTAATTCGCTCATTATCTCATCATAAACAATTAGACTGTCTTCATCAAAAGTCCTATTTTGAGCAAAGTATTTTAGTAGGGCGTTTCGTTGACTCAGTTGTTTGTTATAGTTTAGTAATGTTTTTAAGTATTTAGAATCAAATTGAGAAATGACTCCATCGATAAATTTTCTTCTAACGTCGCTACCTTCCGAGATTAAATCTCTATCTGATGGCGAAATAATTACTAGTGGAAACTCTCCAATATGCTCTTGAAGTTTAGGAAGTAATTTAGCATTGCGCTTTATAGCCTTTTTTTGCCCTTTTTGAACTCCACAGAATAGATGTTCTTCTCTTCCATTTTTTTCAAATAGTCCTTCTATTACAAAAAATGATTCGCCATGTCTTATATTTTGACTATCGGCAGAGTTGAAATAACTTTTAGTAAACGACAAATAATATATTGCATCTAATACATTGGTTTTTCCAATACCATTATTTCCCAAGAAACAATTTATCTGTTGAGACAACTCAAACTCGATGGCTTCGAAGTTTTTGTAGTTAATGAGACTTAATTTCTTTAGATGCATTGTTTTTTTGAGAAAATTATTGGTTGCAAAGGTAAAAGCAATATGTTGAAAGTCTGTTTTTTTAAAGGATTTTATTTGTAAAAGGGTGCTTCTGTATTCTCTGAAAAAAAATACTTGTAAAATTTACTCTGATAAAGTTTTGTTTATGATAATAAATATTATTTTTGCTCAGTTAAAAAAAAGAACAATGTCTAAGAAGATAAAGAATCAAGAAAGTACTACTGAAGAAGTATTTAAAAATTTAGAAGAAACAGCTGGTCGCTCAGAACAATTTGTTGAAAAACATAAAAATGTAATTATAGGAGCTGTACTTGCAGTTGTTGTAGTTTTAGGTGGCTATATGGCGTTTCATACTTATTACATGGAGCCAATGCAAAAAGAGGCTACTAATGAGTTGTTTAATGCAAAAAAGTATTTCGAGCAAGATTCTCTGAACGTTGCACTTAAAGGTGATGGTCAATACATGGGATTCCTCGATATAGCTAACGATTACAGTATGACTAAAGCTGGTAATTTAGCTAATTACTATGCGGGAGTTTCTTATTTGAAACTTGGAGATTTTGATAACGCTATCACATATCTTGAGAAGTTTTCTTCGGATGATAAAATGGTAGGGCCAATTGCTAAAGGTTCAATCGCAGATGCTTTTGTTGGTTTAAACCAATTAGATGAAGCATTAGATTATTACCAGAAAGCTGCTAATGCAAATGATAATGGTTTTACAAGCCCTTTATACTTGTTCAAAGCTGGTAAAACTGCACTAAGCTTAAATGAATTTGGTAAAGCTCAAGATTTATTTGAGAAGATTAAGAGTGATTATCCTAAATCAGCAGAGGCTGAATCTATAGATAAGTTCATTGAAAGAGCTAAAGCTGCTGAAAAAAATAGTTAATTATGGCGACGGTAAATAATAATTTATCTCATTATGATCAAGCTACAATCCCAAACGCTGCAAACATGCGCTTTGGGATTGTTGTTTCTGAATGGAATTCTGAGATAACAGAGAACCTGTATAAGGGTGCAGAACAGGCATTGTTAGACAATGGTGCAGTGCAGGATAATATTGTAAGATGGGATGTTCCTGGTAGTTTTGAGCTGATATATGGAGCGACTCTAATGGGAGAGAGGCTTAATGTTGACGCAATAGTTGTTTTGGGAAGTATTATTCAAGGAGAAACACGTCATTTTGAGTTTATCAGCCAAGCTGTGGCTCATGGTATAAAGGATCTTAATATGCAAATTGATATTCCAATTATTTTAGGCGTACTAACTGACGATAATATTCAACAATCAATTGATAGATCTGGTGGGAAGCACGGAAATAAAGGAGTTGAATGTGCTATCGCTGCTATTAAAATGGCTAAATTGAGATCTCAATTTCAAGACGAAGAATAAGAGTATTATTTATAAAATACATATATTTCGGACCGTTTATTCTATAAGGATAAACGGTTTTTTTATTTCTAAATCAAGATAATATGAATGAATTATACACTTTTGGACTTATAGTATTTACATCGTTTTTTACATTAATAAATCCTCTTGGAGTAATGCCGATTTTTATGACAATGACTAGTGATTTGTCTGAAAGTGATAGGCGTAAAACTGCTTTAAAAGCTTCAATAGTTTCTTTCTTCACTTTGGCAATGTTCGCATTTACAGGCCAGATTCTATTTAATTTCTTCGGGATATCAGTAAATGCACTTCGTATAGTTGGGGGTATTATATTTTTTATGATGGGTCAAGACATGTTGCAAGCTAGATTGACTAGAATAAAACTCGATTCGCAGAAAGAGGTTGATGAGTATGTTGGCGATATATCCATTACTCCACTTGCTATACCTATGATTACTGGCCCTGGAGCAATAACAAATGCAATTGTAATGATGGAAGATGCTACAACAATTGAACTAAAAAGTATACTTATGCTTGGCTTGGGCATTGTCATGATATTGACTTTTTTGATTCTATTGAGCTCTGGAAGAATTATGAAGGTGTTGGGAGATACTGGTAATAAAATTATGATGAGAATAATGGGCTTGATAGTGATGATAATTGCAGTTGAATTTTTCTTATCTGGGTTTAAACCAATTTTTATTGATTTAATGAAAGAGGTGCTGAAATAAAGAATCTATTAAATTACAATTTACATAGAATAAAAATGGATCTATGTCGAATATAGTGGGTGACAAAAATCTTATGGGACGTCGGCGTCATTCTGAGGCGTAAGTTTTTTTCTAAAAACCCCAATGAGCTAATGACGATTTGAATCTCGCAAAGTCGCTAAGGCGCTAAGTAAAATACGCATTGCGACTCTGCGACTTTGAGAGATAAACACAAAGTCGTCATGGGTAACGAAGCTTGCGAAATAAGCGAAGCGATTGGCAAATGCTGAATCTTCGATTTCACGATCACTAATTAACAATGTCTCATTTTATACTACCCACTACAAACGACATAGCCCCATACAACTAAAGCATATTTCTGCTCAAAAAATATACGAAGTGATTCATCATCACAACAAAGTACTATTTTTGTTAATTCCTAATAAAAAATAGTTCCGTGCTCATAGCTACGGAACTATATTTTAAAGTTGTTAATTTGAAAAACTTCCTAATCTGTTAGAATAAAGGTTTTGTGGTGCATTTTGATGTCGTTCTCCTTTTTTTCTAGATGAGTGCCACTTAGTAATCTACCTATTTCTTATGGTGGCGTATAAAAAACTTCAAGGTCGAGTTGATCGAAAATTTAGTAATCAGGAGTTTACTTTTGTAAATGACTGATTACTAAATCAAGATCAGCGAAGAGATTGGTGTTTTATTATAGATACTAATTATGAATATTTAATTGTCATCCATAGTAAAACCTAATTTTATAGTTACCTGCCATTGAAATACATCACCATCTTTTAAAGATCCTCTTGTTTCTACGACTTCGAACCACCTAAGGTGGTGAGTTGTTTTCGCAGCTCTAGAAATTGCATTTTTTATAGCGTCATCGCTCGAAATTGTTGATGTACCAATGATTTCTACTTTTTTGTATACGTGATTGTCCATAGCTTTTTTTTTAAAAATTAATACTACAATTTACATAAAATAAATGACATTATCAATGTAACACGTTGATTATTAATGATTGAGGTGTTGTTTTGTTGTGATAATGTTTCTTTTTGACAATTAAGGCAAATTGTATGAATAGTGTCTAAGCATTATTTGGATTAATTATCTTTTAGTGTTCTATGTTGAGGGATAATTATTGTATGTTTGAATACATTATATAGTGAAACAAATCTTCTATTTTTTATCTGAAATATGAAAACTGAACAATTTATTATTAGAGCTAAAGACAATGAAATTAAAGAATTTTCATTCAACCCTGATTTGATTCTATTATTTGTCTCTTCTTCATTTAAAAACATTGATTCTTTGAAGATCTTTAGAAAAAGATATCCTGATTCTGTAATAACTGGCTGTTCTACTTCTGGTGAAGTAGAAGATATTAATGTACATGATCACAGTGTTGTTGCTACTGCTGTTAAATTTGATAAAGCAAGGGTTGAGTACAATGAAGTTTATATAGCGTCAAAAGATAAAAGTAGACATTCTGGAACAGAACTTGTTGAGAAGTTTGAGCAAGAAGGTTTAAAACACTTGTTTGTGTTATCTGAAGGACTGAATGTTAATGGCTCGTATTTAGTTGATGGACTTAGGCATCAAAGTAATCAGAAGTATTCCATAACAGGTGGTTTCTCTAGTGATGGAACAAGGTTTGAAGAAACATTTGTAATTACGGATGAACTTGAATTTCGAACTGGAATGGTTGTCGGAGTTGGGTTCTATGGAGATGATTTGAAGGTTGGTTATGGAGCCCTAGGTGGTTGGGATAGTTTTGGTGTTGATAGAATTATTACAAAGGCAAAAGGTAATGTTCTCTATGAAATTGATGGAGAACCAGTACTCGATTTGTATAAAAATTTCCTTGGCGATCAGGCAAAAAACCTTCCAGCATCAGGGATGTTATTTCCACTGAGTTTGCGATTAAAAGCTAATAATAGGCCTGTTGTTAGAACGGTGATTTCATATAGCGAGAAAGATAAATCGCTCACTTTCGGTGGAAATGTACAGGAAGGAGCCATTGTTAGGTTGATGAAAGCTAATATGGATAGGTTGATTAATGCTGCTGAAGGGGCTGCCGAATTGAGTATTGAAGAAATAGGTAATACACATACCGATTTTGCAATAATAATAAGTAGCGTTGGAAGAAGAATGGTATTAAACCAATTAATTGAAGAAGAGGTTGAAGCTGTTAGAGATGTGATTGGGGAGGATGCAATTATGACAGGGTTTTATTCTTATGGCGAAATTTCACCTTATATTTCCGGTACAAAATGCGAACTTCATAATCAAACTATGTCACTTACAACATTTTCAGAGTCCAATATTGATGATTAATTAGAAAATAATATAAAAAAATAGGCTGCATCAAGTAATTGTTGCAGCCTATTTATGTTTATAATAATCAAATTCTAGTCATTCATAGAAATTAAGAATTCTTCGTTATTTCTTGTTCTCTCAATTTTACCCTTTAAATTTTCCATAGCTTCAAGAGGAGTTGCATCAGCAAGATAGTTGCGCAATACCCACATATGTTGAAGTGTTTTTGAATCGAGTAATAAGTCGTCTCTACGTGTGCTAGAAGAGATAAGGTCGATAGCGGGGAATATACGTCTGTTAGATATTTTTCTATCCAACTGAAGTTCCATATTACCTGTACCTTTAAATTCTTCAAAAATAACTTCGTCCATTTTTGAACCTGTATCTACAAGAGCAGTTGCAATAATTGAAAGCGAACCGCCATTTTCTATATTTCGAGCTGCACCAAAGAACCTTTTTGGCTTATGTAGGGCATTCGCATCTATACCACCCGAAAGAACTTTACCCGAGGCAGGAGAAACAGTATTGTAAGCTCTTGCTAAACGTGTTAATGAATCAAGTAGAATAACTACATCATGGCCTGATTCAACCATTCTTTTAGCTTTCTCCAAAACTATATTAGCAACCTTCACATGTCGTTCAGCAGGCTCATCAAATGTAGAAGCAACAACTTCTCCATTAACACTTCTCTGCATATCTGTAACTTCCTCAGGGCGTTCATCTATAAGAAGTATCATTAGATAAACTTCAGGATGATTTGCCGCAATAGCATTTGCAACTTCTTTTAAAAGTACAGTTTTACCAGTTTTAGGCTGGGCAACAATCATACCTCTCTGACCTTTCCCTAAAGGAGAGAACAAATCAATAATTCTTGTAGAAATTGTACTCTTCTTTTCAGCTAATTTAAATTTCTCATTAGGAAATAGTGGAGTTAAATGTTCGAAAGATACCCTGTCTCTGATGAAATCAGGCTCACGGCCATTAATTTTTTCAACCTTTACAAGTGGAAAGTATTTTTCACCTTCTTTAGGAGGTCTAACATTTCCTCTAACAGTATCTCCCGTTTTTAATCCAAATAACCTTATTTGTGATTGTGAAACGTAAATATCATCTGGAGAAGATAAATAATTGTAGTCTGAAGAACGTAAGAATCCATATCCATCTTGCATAATCTCTAAAACACCCTCACTGGTAATGATGCCTTCAAATTCGTGCTCAGGAGACTTAAATCTACTCTTCTTATTTTGATTGTCGTTTTGCTGTTTTCTAGCTTGAGGTGCAGGTCTGCGATCTTTATCCTTATTGTTGTCTACTCTTTTATTAGGCTGATTATTGTCGCGTTTATCGTTGTTTCCTCTTGGATTAGATTCTTTTCTTTGATTCTCGCGTGCATTGTTTTTCGGATCTTCTCTTCCTTCTCTTCTCAAAACCTCAGCTCTAGGAGTAGGTCTATGAGGTTTTTTATTCTCTTGGGGTTTAGGCTCTATATTTTTCTCAGCAAGCTTTGGTGCTTCTGTTTGTTTTACTTCTGCATTATCAATACTGGCAGCTTTTTCTATCTTTTTAGGTGAAATATTTTCATCTTTAGAAATAGGAGCAATATTTTCTGTTCTTGCTTTGTGAACTTTTTTTACTGGAGGCTTATTTTCTTCTGCTTTAGGAGCTGTTTCTTTAATTTCTGTATTAGAAACCTTAATGTCTTTTGGATTATCAGCTTGGAAGTCAAGTACTTTGTAGACTAACTCTAGTTTTTTGAGTTGACTGATTTTCTTAATATTTAATTGTTTTGCAATAACTTGCAATTCAGAAAGCTTCTTCTGCTTGAGCTCTTCAATACTAAACATTTGTTATTTGAATTTAATTGTGTTTTTGATCTTAACAAAAATTGAAAGATGATATTTGAATACTTTTGAATGTATCGCGAATTGATGACAGTTTACACTATTCCATGTGTAATTTAATCCACTGTCGATGCAATAATACGACTTAATTTCAATATATACTGTATAAAGATATGAAATAATGTGTTATTTTTGCATTTCAGAATTAGAAAAAAACAAAAAAAATGATTCAAAGAATTCAGTCAGTATATCTATTGATAGTTATAATTTTAGGAGGTTTAGGTCTCTATTTACCAATTTGGCATAATGCAGAAAATATTACGGTAAAAGGTTTTGAGAATATCTATATTTTAGTTTTATTTGCATTAGAGATAGTTCTAGCACTTGCGACAATATTCCTGTTTTCTAATAGGAAATTACAATTTGTGCTTGGACGTATTAATATTTTGATCAACATCTTACTGTTGGGTGTTTTTGTATATTTTACACAAAGTTTTTCCGGAGAGGCTATTGTAGCTTCTGAGAAGGAAATTGGGCTTGTTATACCTTTTGTTTCTATAGTATTTTTGTTTTTGGCAAATAAAGCTATAAAAAAGGATGAAGAGCTCGTGAAATCGGTGGATAGATTACGCTAACACAACTAGACAGCTTAGTTAATATATATGCGCTAGAAGAGTTCCAAGAAATTGGGACTCTTCTTGCGTTATATAGGTTTTGCTCTATCTACTGTATAATACCAATTAGATATTGAAATGACCTTTTGAGTATTGAAGAGCTTTCAGATTTAAAGGTGTAAGAGTTATAATCTATATCTAGCCTGTGCAGTTACCGAGATGTCACTAAAGATTTTTTCTTTATATTTTAAATATCCTACAATTGCAATCATTGCTGCATTATCAGTTGTGAATTCAAATTTTGGAATATGAGATTTCCATTGCCAATCTTTTTCAGCCCTTCTAAAACGCTCTCTAATCTCGCTATTTGCAGAAACTCCACCAGCAATAGCAACCTCTTTTATCCCCGTATTTTTTACAGCATTTTTTAGTTTATCCATTAAAATCTCTGCGATAGTAAATTGTATCGATGCACACAAGTCATATAAATTCTCCTTTACAAAGTCAGGGTTTTCCTTTTCCTGTTTCTGAATAAAATAAAGAATATTTGTTTTTAGACCGCTAAAACTAAAGTTATAGGCATCAACTCGAGGTTTTGTGAATTTAAATGCTTTCGGATTACCCATTTTAGCATACTTGTCAATTAATGGTCCTCCAGGGTAGGGAAGTCCAAGAATTTTAGCACTTTTATCAAAAGCTTCTCCAGCAGCATCATCTATAGTCTCGCCAAGTACCTCCATCTCAAAATAATTAGAAACTTTCACAATCTGTGTGTGACCTCCAGAAATAACCAAGGTTAAAAATGGAAATTCGGGATTTGTCATATCTCCATCTTGAATAAAGTTTGCCAATATGTGGCCTTGCATATGATTAACCTCGATTAATGGAATGTCTAAAGACATGGATAGTGACTTTGCAAATGACGTTCCTACTAACAGCGAGCCCATTAAACCAGGACCTCTAGTAAATGCAATAGCACTAATAGCTGACTTTTTAATTCCCGATTTCTTTATTGCCGCATCTACAACAGGTATGATGTTCTGTTGATGAGCCCTAGAAGCTAGCTCAGGTACAACACCTCCATATTCTTCATGGATTTTTTGTGTAGCTACAATGTTTGAAAGAATCTTCCCGTTATGTATGATAGAGGCACTCGTGTCGTCACAAGAAGTCTCAATACCAAGTATATAAATATCGTCCAATTTAGTATTAATTTTTGGCACAAAATATGTGCAGTTAAGTTGATAAAATATAATTTCGACTGTTATACATTTATTGACAAAGATCAAAGTGAAATGCGATAGATTGTCAAGTAAATCTAGTATCTTGCTCGGTCTAATTGCAAATTAATAAAAAAGATTACTATCAAAAGATTTAGAGAAATAATACTACGTATATCGCTTGTTGTTTTAGCGATATTTCTACTGATATCTTTTGTATTAAGTTTATCTCCTGTCCAAACAAGAATCGCAAGTTTTATCACTACAAAAGTAAACAAAACTTATGGTACTCACATGTCTATTTCGAAAGTTGACTTATCTGTTTTTGGGAAAGTTAATTTTGAAGGATTGTCTTTGCTTGATTATAAGCTAGATACGATGCTAGATGTGTCGAGTTTGAGAGGTAATCTCGACAGGCTTGACTTAGTAGGAGGAATAGTTAAAGTAGATGATTTATTTTTGATTAACCCATACGTAAGTGTTAAAATTTATGATACAGATACTATTTCTAATTTCGATATTTTTTTAAATAAGCTAAAAGTTAAAAAGGATACTATTAAAAAAGAAAAAACATTCGATTTTAAATCTGCAGGTATCAACGTTAAAAATTTATCATTCAAATATGAAGATCAAAGGGCTAAGCGAAAACAAAAATTCGATATATCAAATTTGGATCTTGTAGTTAATAGTATTCAAGTCAACCCTACAGATGTTAGATTTAATATTAACGAATTAAGTTTTTTATTATCTAATGGCTTTAATTTAAAGAAGTTTAAGGGCGACTTTACTTATAGTGCAACAAATATATTAATTGAAAATATTGAGCTAAAAACTCCAAATTCTAGTATTTATTCTGACTTGAGGATTGATTATCCATCGATAGATCACATTGTGAAAAAATCGCCAGATGTAAAACTAGATTTTGAAATAAGATATTCTGAAATTGGCTTAAAGGATATTGGAATGTTCGTCAAGGGTATTGATACCGATGATGAAGTTAAGGTATCAATGAAGGCAAATGGGAATGTTGATAAATTGATTGTTTCAGAAATTAAGCTTAAAACAGCTAACAAAACTGAGTTAGTGGCTAAAATGGACTTGAGGAATATTTTGTCGAGGGATAATTTTACATATTTCTTAGATATTTATAAGCTCAGCTCAAATTATGGAGATCTAATAGATTTACTTCCCCCAAAGATTGAAAAAAGTGTGCCTAGCATTATTGAAAAGCTGGGTAATTTCGACTTGACCGGTAAAACTACTTTTAAATATAAGCAAATCAAAACTGACATATTATTTGATTCTGAGGTAGGGAAACTTTTGAGCCAATTGGAAGTAACTAGCAAAAGTACGATTGAAGAGGCATCGTATAAGGGCGAAATTACTGTAGAGGATTTTGATATGCGTGAGTTTCTTGAAAATGAACGACTCGGTTTTGCTTCATTATCTGTTAAGGTAGATGGTAGTGGTTTTTCTTTAGAAAAGCTTGATACTTTCATCGAAGGAAAAGTGACGAGTTTTCATTATAATGGTTATGAATACAATAATATTGAGGTTGATGGAAATGTTAGTAATGAGCTTTTTGTTGGTAATCTAGATATAAAAGATGAAAATATAGAACTTTCTTTTAATGGGCTAGTTGATGTAGGGGCTAATATACCAAAGTATAAATTTGATGTATTTATTGATAAGGCTGATCTTGTAAAAACGAACATTTTTACAAGAGATAGTATCGCATTTTTAGAGGGAACGGTGAGTATAGATCTTGAAGGGAAAACTGTTGATGATATTGTTGGTAGTATTGAATTAGATAATTTCGTTTATCAAAATGAAAATGATTTATATTATTTCGATAGATTTAATATCACTTCAGAAAAGAAAGATCTGTATCATACAATCAGCGTATCTTCAAGTGATATAGTTGATGGTGAAATTGAAGGTGAATTTTATTTTGGGGATATAATAAATGTATTCGAAAATGCTATTGGAAGTAACTTTAAAAACTATGAACCAAAAAAAGTTAGAGGTAATCAAAATCTAGAATTTGATATATCTATAAAAAATAAGATAATAGATATTTTTGTACCTAGTCTTCGGCTTTACTCAGGTACAAAGATTGTTGGGAGCATAGACTCCGAATCTAATCGTTTAAAACTTAAATTTGACTCCCCAGGAATAAAGCTTAATGATATTAAGGCAGACTCTATTACTCTTTGGGTCGACAATCAAAGTGATTTCTTTAATACTTTATTAAAAGTAAAAGAGATTGATAATGGAAAGTATTCAATACATGATCTAAATCTTGCTTTGGTTAATGACGTGGATTCAATTATGTTAACTGCGAAATTTGTTGGGGGTGACTCTCTTACTGAGAGTTATGATATTAATGCATATCAAACAATGAGCAAAAGTGATGAACTCGTTTTTGGATTGCTTAATTCTAAGCTGACTATATTAGATCATGATTGGATAATAAACCCAAACAATAACAAAAGGAATAAGTTTATTCTTGATACTAAAACAAAGGATTTCAAAATTGACTCTATAAGTATAGCAAGTGGTTTGCAAAAGATACTGTTGGGAGGAATAAAAGAAGGTGAAGATCAAAAATATTATGTGAATATCGATGATATAGATATTGAAGAGTTCATAAAAGAGAACTCTAAGATTAATCCTAAAGGAAAAGTGAATGCAGATTTAACTATCGAGTTTTCAGGGAAAACTATTAAGCCAGTGGCAAATATAAAAATAGATAGCTTAATGTTGGATTCTCATTTTATGGGAGACTTAAAAGTTGGAATGCAGAGTGATGAGGATAATGGAGTGTATAAAACATCTGTTCTCTTGTATAGGCACGACATAGAAACTTTAAATGCAGATGGGATTGTTGACCTATCTAGAGAAATACCTAGTTTAGATATAGATGTGAATTTAGATAAATTGAAGCTAGATTTTATTAATGTTTTTACAAAGAAGCTGTTTAGTGATATTGGTGGCTATGCTTCAGGAGATGTTAATGTTTCAGGTCCATTAAAAAACCCTGATTTGAATGGCTTTTTAGATATGAAACGTGTGAGTATTGGAGTTGATTATCTCGGAGTAGGGTTTAATATGGAAGGTTCTCAGCATGTAACAGTAAAAGATCACTTAATTACTATTCCTTCTCTAACAATTAGAGATAGTGAGAAAGGTACAAAAGGTACTCTTGTGGGGACAATTAAGAATTATGATAATTACAAACATTGGGATCTTGACTTGAGTCTTAGTGGCAATAAACTTCTTGTTCTTAATACTACTGAAGATGAAAATCCGCTTTACTATGGGACCGTGTATACTTCAGGTAATTTTAGCATTAAAGGTCCAACATCTAGTTTGAAATTTGATATTTCAGCAAGAACAGAAAAAGGGACAGTTTTTTCTATCCCCTTACAAAATAGTAGAACTGTTGCCGAGAGTGATTTTATACATTTTATTCCTCCAACAAAGTACCTTACAGAAAAGGAGATAGAAGAACTCGAAGAGGAGAGTGTAAGGGAGTATGAAGTAGATTTATTTAGGGGAATGGATCTGACATTTAATCTTGAAGTTACTCCTGATGCAGTAGTTGAGATTGTCTTGGACGAACAAGTTGGAGATGTAATGAAGGGTAGGGGAAATGGTGTTTTTAAACTTGATATTGATACTAAAGGGGATTTTACTATGAACGGGACTTACATCATTACAGATGGGGAGTACTTATTTACCATGCAGAACCTGATAAATAAAAAATTTAAGGTAAAGCAAGGAGGTACTATCGTTTGGAATGGTTCCCCAACCGATGCTATTCTTAATATGGAGGCTGTTTATAAAACAAAAACTCAGGTTGCCTCGTATTTAGATTATGCTCAAGGTGAAAGTTATAATAAGCTTTTGGTTAATTTGATACTCAAATTGGATGGTCCATTGATGAAACCCGATATCTCCTTTGATATAAAAATGCCAGATGCTGAAGCTAGTTTGCAGTCGCAGCTTGAGATGAAATTAAATGAAAGTGAAGAAGAGCGCAGTAGACAGTTTATTATGCTTATAACTCTAAACTCATTTGCATCTTCTACAACAGATATCTCAATTGGGGGGAGCGTTGCTAGTAGTACAGCTGAATTGGTAGCTAATCAGCTTTCTAATATTGCTTCTGGAATTAGCGATAAGTTTGATGTAAATGTTAGTTATACTACGGGGAGTGCCACTTCAGATATTAATAGTCTTAGAGAAGATTCTGATGAGTTGGAAGTAGGCTTGTCAAGTCAGTTATTTGACGATAGAGTTACCGTGAATGGTAATGTTGGAGTGCCAGTTGGTAGTAGTCAGTCGTCTATAGTAGGAGATGTAGAAATATTAGTGAATATCACTAAAGATGGTAGATATAAGGGGAAGGTGTTTACGCGGCAGAATGTTGTGACTGATTTATTTGAAAGTGAAGGGTATACGCAGGGCATAGGTATATCATATCAAACCAATTTTGATACTTTCAAAGAGTTTTTAGATAACTTATTTAGACGTAATGTAAAAAACACTGAAGAGAAGTTGCCTAGCTTAGAATTAGAACAAGACACTACAACAGTGAAATTTAAATAATGTTGAAAGCTTAAAAATTACTGTTTAATTCTGTATACTTTAAATCTTAATATGAGTAACTTGGCATAGCAAAAAAAAAGTATTGAAAAGTAAATCTTTTTAGTGTATTAATATTTAACAACGCTAGATTCTTTTAGTAGAATTTGCGATAAATTTTTTAATAATGAAATTCGATAGAATATATAAACTAGAGGAAATAGCTAATATTATTGGAACGGAGTTTGTTGGAGATTCTAACTTTGAAGTTCATGGGATGAATGAAATCCACGTTGTAGAGACTGGAGATATCGTTTTTGTAGATCATCCGAAGTATTATAATAAAGCGCTAGAGTCGGCAGCAACAATTGTATTAATAAATAAAAAAGTAGCTTGTCCTGAAGGAAAAGCTCTGTTGATATCAGACGATCCATTTAGAGATTTCAATAAACTAACAAACAAGTTCAATCCTTTTATAGCTTCGTCATCTGCTGTTGCAGAAAGTGCTGTTATTGGAGAAGGTAGTGTTATTCAGCCTGGTGCCGTTATTGGCGAGAATGTGAAGATTGGAAAAAACTGTATTATTCACCCTAATGTTACCATTTATAAGAATGCTGTTATCGGAAATAATGTAATTATTCATGCAAATACAGTATTAGGGGGCGATGCTTTTTATTATAAGAGACGTCCTGAAGGGTATGATAGGTTGCTTTCCGGTGGGAATGTTGTTCTTGAAGATAATGTAGAAATTGGTTCTTCGTGTACTATTGATAGAGGTGTATCTGGATCTACGACTATAAAATTTGGAACAAAAATTGATAATAGTGTTCAAATTGGTCATGATACTGTTATTGGTAAACATTGCTTAATAGCTTCACAGACGGGTATTGCAGGAGCAAATGTGATAGAAGATGAAGTTACTATGTGGGGGCAAGTAGGTATTACTAGTGGAGTAACTATCGCAAAGAAAACCGTTATTTTAGCACAATCGGGAATAACAAAGTCTACTGTTGCTGGTACAAGTTATTTCGGATCACCTGCTGTTGAAGTAAGAAAAGGTTATAGGGAGTTAGCCGCTTTAAGAGACTTACCGAATTTTATTAAAAACGCTAAAAAATAAAAGGGCTTAATATTTAGCAATATTTAAACATGATATTATTCATGTAATATTGCTCTAAGTTGAGTAAAAAAACATATATAAATATTTGTATGCGAATGTAATAAATATACATTTGTATTAAACTATGTAGAACTATAAAATAACCATATACAGATCAAATGAGTATTTTAGTAAATAAAGATTCGAAGGTCCTTGTACAAGGATTTACAGGTGGAGAGGGAACTTTTCATGCTGGACAAATGATAGAATACGGAACCAATGTGGTTGGTGGAGTAACACCTGGAAAAGGTGGACAGATTCACTTAGAAAAACCAGTTTTTAATACAGTTGCTGAGGCTGTAAAAGAAACATCTGCTGATGTTTCTATGATTCTAGTACCACCTCCATTTGCAGCTGATGCAATTATGGAAGCTGCAGAGGCTGGAATAAAAGTAATCGTGTGTATTACTGAGGGAATTCCAACTAAAGACATGGTTACGGTAAAGGAGTATTTAGCCGATAAAGACAGTAGACTAATTGGACCAAACTGTCCTGGAATTATTACACCTGAAGGTGCAAAAGTTGGTATTATGCCAGGCTTTGTTTTCAAATCAGGAGAAATAGGTATTGTATCTAAATCAGGAACTCTTACTTATGAAGCTGCTGATCAAGTTGTTAAGGCTGGATTGGGTGTTTCTACTGCTATCGGAATTGGTGGAGATCCTATAATCGGAACTACTACAAAAGAGGCTGTAGAGATGTTTATGAACGATCCTAAAACTAAGGCTATCGTGATGATAGGTGAGATTGGTGGATCTATGGAAGCCGAAGCTGCTGAATATGTTCGTGAACACGGAACAAAACCTGTTGTTGGGTTTATTGCAGGTCAAACAGCTCCAGTTGGTAGAACTATGGGACATGCAGGAGCAATTGTTGGAGGAAAGGATGATACTGCACAAGCTAAAATGGCTATTATGGCCGAGTGTGGAATACATGTAGTTGAGTCTCCGGCAGAGATTGGTAAGAAAGTTGCTGAGGTTTTTTCAGTAAAAGCATAATACGCTAATGTGGTCTAAAGACCTTAACGTGCTAAGCCTTCATTGTTTATTCAATGAAGGTTTTTTTATATAAGTTCTAATTGAAGTTTGGCGGTTAGCTTATCTAAAAGGGGATTTTTCTCAAGCATGAACATGTATTTTTCTTTGCTAGTAAATATCAACTTTAAATTTTCGACTTCAGTGATATGTGTTCTAAATTTGATAGAATAGTTGTTGAGGTTTTCTCTAATGTATTGAATCATTTTATTGTCTTCGGAAAACTGTGCTGAAAGAGTTTTATTTGGTACATCGAAGTGTATCGTGTTATCTTCTAGCCTTGGTTTATCAGCAACCATCGCAGAGTGTAAAAGCGTACTGCCTTGTTTCAAAAGTATCTCTGCATAGTTATTCCACAAAACAAGCATTTCTTCATATTTAAAAGAGTCTTTAGGCATGTTGCTGATATCCAGCTCACTTTCTTTGCCTTTCTTTTTCTTTTCTTCGAAATGGGAGCTTATAGAAAGAGATGTTTTTCTACCTCTTTGTTGGAAAGATGTAGTACTTCTTTTTACTGCAACTTCTTGCTCTACTTTAGCTGGCAGTTCTGCTGGTGCTTGAGGTTTTGGAGTAACAGTTACACTATCTTGAGTTACTGAAATTACAAAGCTTGGTGCTTTTATTGGGTATTTAAACTTTTTTTTTTAAACCCAGAGTCAGAGTTGATAGATGATAACTGCATTAGAGTAATTTCTACAAGAAGTCTTTGGTTTTTACTTGTTTTGAAATTAATATCACATTCATTAGTGATTTCTAATGCTTGATACAAGAAATTAATATCGCATTTCTTGGATTGTTCTAGGTATTTTTCTTTTGTGTTTTTCCCTACTTCTAAAAGTTGCAATGTTGTTTCGTCTTTAGAAACTAGTAAGTCTCTAAAGTGAGAAGATAATCCTGCAATGAAATTATGTACATCGAACCCTTTATTTAATATTTCGTTTAACTGATTTAAGGCTCCAGGAATATTGTTCTCCAAAACTAAATCAGTTGTTTTGAAATAATAATCGTAATCTAGAACATTAAGATTTTCTGCTGCATCTCTTGCGGTAATTTTATTTCCCGAAAAACTTACTACTCTATCAAACATCGAAAGGCCATCTCTCATTGCTCCATCAGCTTTTTGAGCAATAATGTGCAGGGCGTCATCTTCTGCCTCAATACCTTCTTCAGCAGCAATCATTCCTAGCTGTTGTTTCACATCGTCAACTCCAATTCTTTTGAAATCGTAAATTTGACACCTCGAAAGTATGGTAGGAATAATTTTGTGTTTTTCAGTTGTTGCTAATATGAAAATAGCATGAGCAGGTGGTTCCTCCAATGTTTTTAGAAAAGCATTAAATGCTGATTGAGATAGCATGTGTACCTCGTCAATAATATAAACTTTAAATTTTCCTATTTGCGGCGGAATTCTAACCTGATCGTTCAAAGATCTAATATCTTCAACAGAGTTATTTGACGCTGCATCTAATTCGAAAATATTAAAGGCAAAATCATCATCGGGATCTGTGCTAGTATCTTCGTTTATTTTCTTAGCTAGAATTCTGGCACACGTAGTTTTTCCAACTCCCCTAGGTCCAGTGAATAATAATGCTTGAGCAAGGTGATTGCTCGCTATTGCATGCTCCAAAGTGTCAGTGATAGCTTTCTGGCCAACTACATCTTTAAATGTTTTTGGTCTGTATTTTCTTGCTGATACAATGAAGTTTTCCATTTGGTCTAAATTATTTTGAACAAATATAATTGCTCATTCTTACTATGGCAAGAATTGTGTGTGATTTTTTATTATCAATTGTGATAATTTTCACGATATGATAAATGTGATATTGTGAAGAGATATCCGTATTTGTAGCTTTTAGCTCTGTTGTATATGTTTAATGCTGTAAATGATTATTGAAATTTGGATTCTACCAATTGACAATCGTAATTTTTACAAAGCCTTTTTTTTATTTCATTTAGTAATTGTAGAAAATGGATTACTATATTTACGGAAATAATATTTTGAATGATAATAGCAGAAAATATACATAAGTATTATGGTGATTTACATGTTCTTAAAGGTGTAAATGTTCATATTAAGGAGAAGGAAATAGTTTCTATAGTAGGGAAGTCTGGAGCAGGTAAAACAACCTTTCTTCAAATTTTAGGAACTCTTGATGCTCTTGATGATAAGATTGATTCGAAGCTACAAATTAATAATAAGAAAATTATTGGTCTAAAAGACAAGGAGATGTCGAAATTTAGAAATGAAAATATAGGTTTTATTTTTCAATTTCATCAGCTCTTGCCCGAATTTGACGCTCTAGAGAATGTTTGTATTCCTGGATATATTGCAGGTAGGGATACAGTAGAGGTTGAGAATAGAGCTAAAGAACTGTTGAGTTATTTGAATTTGACAGATAGAATGCACCATAAACCATCTGAGCTTTCTGGGGGAGAACAGCAGAGGGTTGCTGTTGCAAGAGCACTAATTAATAATCCATCTGTGATTCTGGCAGATGAACCTTCTGGAAATTTAGATTCGCATCAGGCTGATGAATTGCACAGGTTGTTTTTTAAACTGAGAGACGAATTCGGACAAACTTTTGTTATTGTAACGCATAATAAAGAACTTGCAGATATGGCTGATAGAAAATTAGTTATGCAAGATGGAGAAATAATAGCAGGACATTAGAAGACGAAGGTGAAAAGCTCGAAGTAGAGAAGCTCGAAGCTCAAAGTATAAAAGCTCGAAGGTGAAAAGCTCGAAGGTGAAAAGTTCGAAGTAAAAAGCTCGAATGTAAAAAGTTGAAAGCCTAAATGTAAAAGCTCGAAGGTAAAAAGTTCGAAGTAAAAAGCTCGAATGTAAAAAGTTGAAAGCCTAAATGTAAAAGCTCGAAGGTAAAAAGTTCGAAGGAAAAAAGCTCGAAGTAAAAAGCTCGAAGCTCAAAGTATAAAAGCTCGAAGGAAAAAAGCTCGAAGGTGGAAGCTCAAACCGACGAAGGAGGTTCGTCAAGCAGCAATTGAAAATGGAAGTGCTAGAGAGGTAGAGGAAAAGCTGAAAGCTAGAATGTAAAAAATTGAAAGCCTAAAGGTAAAAGCTCGAAGGTGGAAGCTCAAATTTGAAAGCTGAATGTATTACGACTAACCATTTTGTAACAAGCAACCAGAAACTAGTAACCAGTAACAAGCAACCAGCAACCAGCAACTAGTAACAAGCAACCAGCAACCAGCAACCAGTAACAAGCAACCAGCAACAAGAAACTAAAATGAACAAAGAACAACTAAAACACTACCTTGATTTAAAAGTGGAAAAATATAATCAGATAGATTTTATTGATTCAGATCCAATTCAGATACCACATAGATTTGATAAGAAAGAGGATATTGAAATAGCTGGGTTTTTAGCAGCCACAATAGCTTGGGGGAATAGGAAGATGATTATTAGAAATTCTAATAGAATGATGGATTTGATGGATAATTCGCCATTTGATTTTATTATGAATTATGAGGAGTCAGATTTGTTAGCTTTCGAAGGTTTTGTGCACCGTACGTTTAACAGTAATGATTTTATTCAATTCGTAAAATCTCTCCGGAATATTTATGTTAATCACGGTGGGATAGAGTCTGTTTTTACTAAACATCAAGGAGAGCACAATATGAAAGAGGCTATTTATCAGTTTAAATCTGTGTTTTTCGAAATAGATCACTTACAAAGAAATACTAAACATATCTCTAATCCTATGAAGGGTAGTGCTGCCAAGCGTATAAATATGTTTTTACGTTGGATGGTTCGGAAAGATAATTTTGGAGTAGACTTTGGAATATGGAAAAATATATCACCCGCAAAATTATCAATTCCTTTAGATGTTCACTCTGGAAGAATAGCTCGCGAACTTGGGATGTTGTTAAGAAAACAAAATGATTGGAAGGCCGTTGCTGAGCTTGATGAACAATTGAGATTGTTGGATCCTGCTGATCCTGTGAAGTATGACTATGCACTATTTGGAATTGGAGTTTTTGATGATAGGTAAGTCGTGATAATACGCTTAGATGCTTTTTCTCTCATCGATTAAAATAACATAAATATTATTTTTAGTAGTTATGTCTGTTTGTATGATAGTTATTTTAACTATCTTTTAGCTAAATTTAATTATTACCTTAAATCTGTAAATGAGTATCTATTGTAATGCTGTACTGCATGCTATCATTAGCATGTTTAAGAATAACCACTAGAAGAATTGAGGTATTATAATATAATGTAAACAGTATGATTAGTTATAAGAATGCATTTATGTTGTTTTTCATGATTATTTTTACTTTATCAGAAGTTAAAAGTCAGGAATTAGAACCTCGTGCATTGACGAATCTTCCTTTGGGGACAAATTTTTTCGTTGCTGGATATGCTCACAGTAGAGGGAATATTTTGATGGATTCTTCTTTGCCGGTTGAGGATTATTATGGAAAAATTCATTCAACAGCATTTGCATATGCTAGGTCTATTAATTTCTTTGGTAAATCGGGGAAGATAGATGTGGTTTTGCCTGTTGCAACTGGTAATTGGACAGGGAATTATCTCGGGAAATACTATGACGTAAACTCACTTGGAATAGGTGATGTACGTGTCAGGGCTACAATTAATTTTACAGGAGCTCCTGCCTTAGGAAAATCAGAATATAAAAATTATAAACAGAAAACTGTTTCAGGGTTAAGTGTCCAACTAATAATCCCTACGGGTCACTATAATTCCGATCAACTACCAAACTTAGGTGGGAATCGTTGGGCTCTTAGATCTACATATGGTATTTCTCATACATTCAATAAATGGATATTTGAGGCCTATGCTGGGGTTTGGCTATTTACAGATAATCATGAATACTTGAAGGAGCATAATTTCTCTCAGCCCCCATTTTGGGTTGTTAAATTACATCTAACTAGAATCATTAAAAGAGGTATGTGGTTGGCTGTTGATAGTGGATATGGTTATGGTTCAGAAGCAAGAGTGGATAAAGAAAAGAATGAAGTGGTTTTGTCAGGGATGAAAGTTGGGCTTACATTTGCTCTTCCACTTAATAAATTCCATACTCTCAAATTTGCTGCTGTGGGAGGTTTTCGTTTCCAGCAAGGTGGTGACTTTGATAGGTTTGCTGTTGTTTATCAATACCGTTGGAATGATTAATCGATTTTATTCATCAAACAGGTGTTTATCCAGTAAATAAAACCATCATAAAACTCAGTATACTATTCTCTTTGTCATAGTAAACTCATTTACTATATTTGAAAATAAATATTCAAAACCCATTAATAATGTCTTTTCAAAAAATTATTTTAGCACTAGTTTTTATTCTCTTAGCAGTCTATTTTTTTGGTCCTAAACCAGATAAGCCAAAATATGATTTGTTCTTTCCAAAAGTTTCATCTGATCTTGTGTTTTTGGCGGATTCTATTTCTAAATCAGAAAAGGATCTTGGAAATATTAAAAAAGATAACGAAGCAAAAATCATTTTTGCCGATGATAGTTTGAAACAAAAAACTGAATGGGCTTTAGTTTATATTCATGGATTTTCTGCTAGCCAGATGGAAGGAGATCCTATTCATAAAGAGTTTGCTAAGAAATATGGAATGAATTTGTATTTGGCTAGAATGTCCGATCACGGTATTGTTACCGATGAGGCATTGAAAGATATGACGGCTGATAGATTGTGGAAAACTGCTAAGGACGCTTTGGCTGTAGGAGAAAAACTTGGGGATAATGTTATTCTAATGAGTACTTCTACTGGGGGAAGCTTATCTCTTATGTTGGCTTCTAAATACCCCGAAAAAGTTTCGGCTCTAATTAATTTTTCTCCAAATATTAGAATAAATGATCCATCAGCATTTTTACTAAATGACCCTTGGGGCTTACAGATTGCTAGATTAGCTATGGGTGGAAATTATCGTGTAACGGGAACAGAAGAAGAAGAGTCTGCAAAATATTGGAATAATAAATACAGACTCGAGGCCATTGTAAATCTAGAAGTGTTAGTAGAAACATCAATGACAGAAAAGGTATTTGAGGGAGTTACTTGTCCATCGTTAACCATAGGATATTACAAGGATGAGGAGCATCAGGATTCTACTGTGAAAGTTGAAGCGGAAGAATGGATGAATGAAACTATATCTACACCAGAAGATAAAAAGAGATTTGTGAAACTGCCAAACGTGGGGTCTCATCCTATAGCATCAGGCCTCTTTTCTAAGGACTTAGATTCAGTAAGGGAAACTGTAGAATCTTTTGCAGAAGAGGTTTTAGAACTTCACTCTATGTAGGTTTGGAAAATCTTCATTTTGTATATACAAATCATTTGTGGGGACTCCTGTTTCTGATAGTTCCTGTGTTAATTCATTTATTTAATTTTCGTAAGGCAAAAATAATATACTTTACAAGGGTAGATTTACTAGAGGAGCTGAAAACAAAAAAAAGTAGCTTTTCTTCACTGAAAAAGAGGCTTATCTTATTTTCAAGATTAATGACAGTATTCTTCGTTGTCATAGCTTTCACATATCCATATTTTAGCGATTTAGACTTGTATAGCAAGAACAAAAGAGCTGTATTTCTTTGTATAGACAATTCTTTTAGCATGCAAGCTAAAGCTGCTTCAAGTGAGTTGTTTACTCTTGCAAAGATTGACATAACTGATGCTTTTGGTGTTTTTTCAAATACAAATTCAATTTATTTATTGAGCAATGATAGAGATATGATTGTTGATGAAGAGAATGACTTGGCAATAAAGTTAAGTAGCATAGATTATAGTGCAGAAAGTTTTTCTTCGTTGAAATTGAAAAGTAGGGTTAGTGATATTATTGAAAGAGATGGATTGTCGGAGGCCAAACTTATTGTTTTTTCAGACTTTAAGGAAGAGATGTCCAAAGATGATTCTCTATTCTCTTCAATGGATATGATTAGAAAATATTACAAAGCTGAAGATAACTTAAATATATCAGTAGATTCTATATGGATAAAAAAAGTAGAATTGGCATCTGACAGGTTTACCGTAAATTACCGAATAAAAAATACTAGTTCTACAAATAAAATAGAATATCACGAACAAATTGTTTTAGATGGAGTTGTTCAGCAATCATTAACTAAGGTATCGGATGCTTATAGAGATAGTGTTTTTGAATTAGATCTAGTGATTCCTAAATCACGTAAGGTCTCAGGAGTTATAAATATAGAAGATAACGCCCTTGAATATGATAATGATTTGTTCTTTTCTGTTGATTTCACAACAAAGTCTAAAGTTTTGTTTGTTGGGGGAAATGTACCACATAAACTAAAATCTCTTCTTAATGATGCATTTATGAAAATGGAATATGCTGATGTTAGAGCATTAAGAAATATTGAATTATCTGAAGAGCATTTTTTGATTTTTGTATTGTCACCATCATTAAGCTCTAAAGATTTATCCATAGTTTCTAATTATATGTCGAGTGGGAGGGACTTGTTGATTGTTCCCGGGGAAAAGTTATCCAGAATTGAATTTAATAGTTATCTGTCTGATCTTGGTATTGGAAGTGTTTTGCGGAAAATTGGTGAGCAATATTTATCGCATATAGATTATGAGAATGATTTTTTCAGTGATATTTTTAATTCTCGAGTTGATAATTTTGAATATCCACTTATAAAAAACACGTATTCTATTAGTTCTCCTAACTCTCAAAAATTATTAGAGTTAGAGAATGGAGATGGATTTCTATTAAATAAAATCATGGGTAATAGTACTGTTTATATTTTTTCTTCAGATGTGTTTTCGAGTAATTCTAAATTTTTAGAATATGATTTATCTCTGCCAATATTGTACAAAATGGTTAGTTTGAATTCTAAGAATAAGATGTATGGTATTGTGGGAGAACAAATTGACTTAAGTAGTGATAATAGTAATTTACAAATAAAAATTGGAGAAGAACTTATTCCATTTAGCTATATGGATAACGGGGTATTATTCTTCCCTAAGATTGAAAATAGTGGTAATTACAAAATAGTTTCAGGAGATACTATTGAAAAATACATCAGTGTGAATTATCCTAGAAAAGAAAGCGATTCATATGTAAAAGTAGAGGGATTAGAAAAAGAAATTATCTCATATGATGAAATTAGTGAGGAAAGTTCAGTTGAATATTTATGGAAATGGAGTCTCACACTTGCTTTTATGTTTTTATTGATAGAATTATCGTTAATTTTGTTTTTTAAAGAGAAAAGATAACATAGTTTTGTGTTTCAAACGAAGCCGAAATAATAAAAAAAGATTATAGTAATGAAAGTCCTTATAAAATCTGCAAAGGTTATTGAACCGTCAAGTACGTTCCACAACAAGACTGTTGATGTATTAATTTCGAACGGTAAAATAATTGAGATTTCTGACGCTATTGAAGCGAAAGATGATGTAATAATTGTAGAAAAGGATAATTTACATATTTCAGCAGGTTGGTTTGATCCTACAGTGAGTTTTGGAGAACCAGGATTTGAGGAAAATGAGACTTTAGAGTCTGGTATGGCAGCCGCTGCAGCTGGTGGATTTACTGCTGTTGGAATGTTGCCGAATACAAATCCGTCTATTGATAAGAAGTCGGATGTAGAATTCTTGATAAAAAGGAGTTCTTTTAATGCTGTTAGTATATATCCAATTGGCGCATTAAGTAAAAAATGTGAGGGCAAAGAAATATCTGAGTCGTTTGACATGAGTAACTCTGGAGCAATTGCTTTTGGAGATGATAAAAGTATTGAGAATGAAAAGTTAATGGAAGTGTCATTGTTGTATAATAAAACAATTGGCAAACCTATATTGTCTTTTCCGAAAACAGAGTCTATTTCTCATGGTGGACAGATGAATGAAGGCGTTAATAGTACTAATTTAGGACTTAAAGGTATTCCTAATTTATCTGAAGAGCTTAGAGTTTCGCGAGATTTATTCCTTACAGAATATACAGAAGGAAAAATTCACTTCCAAAATATATCAACTGATAAGTCGGTTGAATTAATAAAAGAAGCCAAGAAAAAAGGTTTAGATGTTTCTGCACAAGTTGCGGTGTATAGTGTGTTTATGGATGATTCAGAACTGGAAGAGTTTGACACTAGATTTAAGCTAAATCCTCCTTTAAGAACGCAAGTAGAAATAAAAGCACTTATAAAAGGGTTGAAAGATGGCACTATAGATTTTGTAAGTTCAGATCACAGGCCAAAGGATATTGAAAGAAAGTTTAAGGAATTCGATCACGCTTCTTTTGGATCAGTAGGTTTAGAGTCTGCTTTTGGAGCTCTTAACAAAGTATTATCGAGTGTGATGGATTTAGAAGATATTATTGCATTGATAAGTTCAAAGCCTAGAAAAAGATTTGGATTATCTCAACCGAAATTAGAAGTTGGTGTTAGTGCCGAGTTAACTCTTTTCAACCCAGAAGAAAGCTTAATGTTTGAGGAAAGTCAAATTAAATCGCTTTCAAAAAACTCAGCTTTTGTGGGGAAAGGCCTAAAGGGAAAAGTTTATGGAGTTGTTTCTAAGGGAGAGATGGTGATGAATTAATGACCTTTGAATAGAATCCATCCTTTATATCATCAGTTCTCATCTGTGGAACAACATGGTAACTCTCTTTAAACCATTCATATTGCTTTTTGTTTAAGGCTGGTAATGGAATGTCTCCTGTTCCCCAAAAGAAATCAATTTTTGTGGGAGAATTAAACTCTATATTTTCTCCTTTTATTGATTCGTATTTTTTAGAATACCTTGTGTTCTCATGCGGTGTAGTTATCTCACTTATTGATAAAGTTGGGTTTGTTAAGTGAAAATTATTATTAGTAAGTTTAGATATATTATTTAAAAATAAAATTGGAATTAATGTAATCGCAGTGCCTAATATTAAAAATGAACAGTATGTACTTTTGTTTTTGATGAAATATGTAAGTATGATTATAGAGAAGAAAAGTAGAAATTGATAATAAAATCGGTATTGTGGAGAAGTGACAAACAATAAAAATAGATTAATGATAGATAATATATATATGATTATTATTGATTTTTTTACTTTTTTAAATGCTGCTAAAATTGGAAATATAGTTAAGATTATTAATAATAGATTATTAAATAATCCATGAAGTTTTGGCATGCTAATCCACGTAATAAATAATTCAAACCCATTTCTACTATTATATTCATCTTTAGTTAAATAGAAACCAAATATTTTGGTCATATCATAGAAGAAAGAATTGATTGTTTTTGGAAGCGACCATGTTGTATTAATAATATCAAAACTGGCTATCGGATATAAGATATTTCCTGTAATAATAATATTCTTTAATATGAATAGAATTAGAGTAACTCCTCCAAAAAAGATTATTTTTTGCAATTTAATTTTTGGATTTTTAACATTTTTAATAAAAATATAGGTTGGAAGAATGATAAAGGGTAACGATGTTAATTTGTTTAATACAATAAAAAATAATAAAATTGAAATCGTAAAGAAATTAACATAGCTGTATTTATCCATTAATTTAATGAATAAATAGAAAATAAGAAAGGAAATAATATAAACTGGAATATCCGGTGATGGTGCACTAATAAATTGAAAAAAGAAGATATTTGATAATGGAAATAAACCAATTATTAGATCTTCAATTTTTTTTGATGAATTGTAGTATTTATTAAACTTAACTAGAGAAAAGAAGTTTGCAAAGATTATAGCTAATCCATTTAAGTCGTTAAACTTATCATATATAAAACTAAAATTAAAAGCTGCTTGTAAAATATGCCATCCCGAAGTTTGACCTAAAAAAGGATGAAGGTTTACCAGTCCTTTTACAAAACCATATTCATTAATCCATTTAATGGTTTGGATATAATATGATTCATTGTCAATAAGATATGGTGATGTGGCCGATTTTGCTAAAGCTAAAAATGCGATTAATATAAATAGTGATTTTAATGGCAATGATAATTTATAAAAATCTGTTTTAATATTTTTATAAAAAGCTTTTATCTCATATCTATTGTGAAATGCAAGAATAATAGAAGTTGACAATGTAACTAAATGAAACTCCCAATTAACTCTATAGAAAATTGCCCAGAAACCTGTGAAGAGTGTTATGTAAAAGAAGCCTAGAAATAGATTAATAATGGGGTCTATCTTATTCAATTTAAGAATTGAATTAATACCTACTGCTATAGTTGAAGTAATAAGGAATATGTAAATCCAAGAGATAAGTATAAGTAGCAAGATGTAATTGTTTTTTTGGCTATTATTTTTCTAAAAACAAAAGTAAGCATTTTAGTAAATTTCCTTTATACTATTGAATAAATATTACTTCGTGACAATAGTAAAATTCTTATGACTATGGTAAACTCTTTGTTAATAGTCCTTCGCTCAAATATACCTTGAAGTTTTTTATACGCCATTGCTTAATATATATAGCTTTATAAGAGGCACGATATACTAATAATAAGTTCTATAATAACACTTCAAAGAAATCATTATCTTTGTACGAAATAATAATTGCTGATGATTTCGGATATAAAAGTAAATAAACCAGAACCTATTGAATATGTAGTGGGGACTGAAACATTTAAAGGGACAGATTTAAAGCAAGCAATAGAGGTGCTAGAATCGGGGAGTCCAGTTTTGATTAAGGGCTTTTATAGCAATGGATTGTCTCTTATTAAAGAGTTGCATACTCATCTAAATAAAAAACTTCCGAATAAAACATTTTTAGAGCAACGAAAGTATAGAGTTGAATTTCACAAGTTGTCAAGTCTTATTTTAATACAGATAATTGGTCATAAAATAGCAGTAAAGAGGTCTCCATCCATAGGGTGGTTAGAAAAACTTTATCCAGAAAACAGTGATTTCTTATTGCCATTTACTAAGGTTCAAGGTTTAAATAGTTCATGGCAGTGGTTTCTTAACGGAATTACTATTCCTGTACTTCGAAATAAATTACACCCATATTACGGAACTTACTTTCCTACTCGTTTCGAACATTTAGAGCTTTTTGATAATTGGTTGAAGCGTTACGATGGCCCTAAGAAATCTGCTATTGACGTTGGTGTTGGTAGTGGAGTACTTTCTTTACAAATGGTAAAACATGGCTTTCAAAAGGTGTTTGGAACTGATACTAACCCAAATGCTATAGTTGGTTTAACTGAGTTTATGGGAGATACAAAGTTGTCTAGAAAGATAGAGTTAGACTTTGGTAATCTTTTCGGTAAGTGGAAGAAACAGACAGAACTTATTGTTTTCAATCCGCCATGGTTGCCAAAACTACATAATTTAGATAGTATTGACGAAGCTATTTATTACGATGAAAATCTATTTCCCGATTTCTTTTCAGAAGCAAAAGAAAGGCTTTTACCAGAAGGTAAATTGGTTTTGATATTTTCAAATTTAGCTCAGATAACCAATGTAACAAAAGATCATCCTATTGAGAAAGAGTTAGCCGAAGGTGGAAGGTTTAAGTTGGAAAAATGTTTTAAGAAACGTGTTAAAACTGCTTCTAGTAAAACAAAACGCGATCAACACTGGCGTGCTACCGAAGAGGTTGAACTTTGGGTTCTTACTAATAAGTAGAGAATTAATCAAATATACCAATATTTGTGGATGTTAATTTGCCTAAATTTAGGTTAAGTGAATATATTATAGTCTAATAATTACCATCGTTTTTACTCTTAAACTTTTCTTCAAAAAAAACTTTATAAGTTTACTAGAAATATTACTTTTGCGCATGCAAGAAAAGATACTTATTCTCGATTTCGGATCGCAGTACACACAACTAATAGCACGTAGAGTTCGCGAGCTAAACATTTACTGTGAGATTCACCCTTACAATCACTTACCTGATAATATTGACAGTTACAAGGCAACAATCCTTTCAGGAAGTCCTTTCTCGGTACGTGACGAAAAAGCACCTCAGATAGATTTGTCTAATATCCGTGGCGAAACACCTTTATTGGGAGTTTGTTATGGAGCACAATATTTGGCACAAACTAACGGTGGTGAAGTACTACCTTCTAAAATACGCGAGTATGGTAGAGCAAATCTTGCACAGGTTGACAATTCATCTGACTTGATGAAAGGAATTGAAATTGGTTCTCAAGTTTGGATGAGTCACGGTGATACCATCGCTACGCTTCCTAAAGAATTTAATATAATTGCTTCTACAGCCGATGTAGAAGTTGCAGCGTATAAAATTGAAAACGAAGATACTTACGCTATTCAGTTTCATCCAGAGGTTTATCATTCTACGGATGGTAAGCAATTGCTTGAAAACTTCTTGGTAGGAATAGTTGGTTGTTCACAAGATTGGACACCAGACTCTTTTGTTGAAACTACGGTGTCAGGCTTGAAAAAGAAGCTAGGTAATGATAAAGTAATTCTTGGTCTTTCGGGTGGTGTTGATTCTACAGTAGCGGCAATCTTGTTACACAAGGCAGTAGGCGATAATCTTACATGTATTTTTGTTGATAACGGATTACTTCGTAAAGGAGAATTCGAAAGTGTGTTAGATCAATACCAACACATGGGACTTAATATTATTGGTGTAAATGCTAAGCAACGTTTTTATGATGCTTTGGCAGGAGAATCAGACCCTGAAACAAAACGTAAAGCAATTGGTAGAGTATTTATCGAAGTATTCGACGATGAAGCAAATAAAATTAAAGGAGTTAATTGGTTAGCTCAAGGAACAATTTATCCTGATGTTATAGAATCTGTTTCTGCTACCGGAGGTCCTTCGGCAACAATTAAATCTCACCACAATGTAGGAGGTTTACCTGATTTTATGAAATTGAAAGTTGTTGAGCCACTAAATACTTTGTTTAAAGATGAGGTAAGACGTGTTGGTAAATCAATGGGTATTGATGCTGAGCTTTTAGGTCGTCA
>JAGLEB010000056.1 GCA_023145275.1 Flavobacteriales bacterium
TAAATGTATAGGTTGTTATAAATTCTTTCCTACTTTTGATTTTAATTAAAAATTTAATTAACTCTATTTATTATGTTGAGAAATCACACCCTTAAAATTATATTATTTTCGGTAATAAGTCTCGCAATATCATCGTGTAGTAGTGAGTCTGATAAAGCTCAAGGTATGCATGTTTTGAAGATACCTGTGATTGAAGTTCTTCAGCAGGACGTTCCAGTGTATAGCGAGTTTATTGGTCAGACTTATGGTCGTCAAGATATCCCTATTCGTGCTAGGGTAGATGGATTTCTTGAAGGGATGTACTTTAATGAAGGAGAAAGAGTTAAGAAGAATCAGCTATTGTATAAGATTGAGCCACAGTCGTTAACTGCTGATTTGGCTGCATCTGAAAGTAAGGTTGTAGAGGCAGAATCAAATGTTGTAAATGCAAAAAGTGATTTGGATAGAGTTAAACCTTTAGCCGAAATGAATGCTGTTAGTAAAAGTGAACTCGATAATGCAAATGCAAGATATAAGTCGGCATTAGCTCAACTAGAATCAGCAAAAGCCAACAAAAAAATTACATCAATTAGTTTAAGTTATTCAGAAGTTAGATCTCCCATAGATGGTTTAATTGGTATTACAAAAGCAAAGGTTGGAGAATATGTGGGTAAAGATCCAAACCCAATTATATTAAATAGTGTATCAAAAATAGATACAATTTTAGTTAGATTTTATGTAACTGAAGAGGTTTACTTGAAAATAGCTAGGATTTTTAAGAAAGCTATTAAAGATGGTGCTGAAGGTAGAAAAGTTAAATCAGAAGATAAAGGAAAGTTAGATTTGATACTTGCTGATGGTTCAACTTTTGATCATACAGGAATTGTTGATTTTGTAGATAATAGAATTGATGCAAATACAGGCTCATTATTAGCTCAAGCATCTTTCCCTAATCCAGATAAAGTATTGAGACCTGGATTATTTGCAAAAATTAGAACAATAATGGATATACGTGAAGATGCTATTTTGGTGCCACAACGTGCAGTGCAATTTGTACAAGGAAAAACAAATGTACTTGTAGTTGATAAAGAAAATAAGGTAGAATATAGATCAGTGGTAACTGGTGCTAAGTATAAGAATGTTTGGGAAGTAAAAGAGGGCCTTAAAGTAGGAGATAAAATTGTATTGGAAGGAGCCCAAAAGTTACGAACAGGTATGATAATAGATCCTGTTGTTAAAGAATTCAAAATTTCAGAATAACAAAAAAGCAACTTAGATAATGGAAGAACAAGGAGGAAACTTTTTTGTAAAACGACCGATTGTAGCAATGGTTATTGCTATTATCATGGTTATTGTGGGAACTATATCATTGATGAGTTTGCCAAGTGAGCAATATCCAAATATTACACCGCCAATCGTTCAGGTTCGAACAACCTATACAGGAGCAAGTTCGTTAACTGTAGAAGAATCACTTGCTACTCCTTTGGAGCAGGAGATTAATGGTGTAGAGAATATGCTATACATGAAAAGTACTAATTCTAATGATGGAACATTAACTATTGATGTTTCGTTTGATGTAGGTACCGATCCTGATATGAGTACAGTATTTACGCAAAATAGAGTAACGGCAGGAACACCTAAGTTACCTGAAAGCGTTAAGCAATATGGGGTTAAGACAGAGAAATCTATGCCTAATATACTTATGCTAGTTTCTTTAACTGCTGATGGTAGATACGGTCAGAATTTCTTAGGAAATTATGCCTTGATTAATATTAAAGATGTACTTGCAAGAATTAAAGGAGTAGGACGTGTTAATGTGATGGGTGCTAGTGATTACTCTATGAGAATTTGGGTAAAACCAGATAGACTTTCTCAATTAGGTATGACAGTAACCGAAATTATAGCAGCAGTAAGAGCGCAGAACGTAACAATGCCAGGTGGTAAGTTTGGTGCAGAGCCTGCCCCTGCAGGTACCGAAATGACATATACTGTTCGTTTGCCAGAAAGACTTAGTAGCGAAGAAGAATTTGGTGATATTGTTGTTAGAACTAATAAAGACGGTTCGCAAGTAAAAGTAAAAGATATAGCTAGAGTTGAGCTTGGGGTAGAAACGTATAATATGTTCCCGAGAATGAACGGAAAGGAAGCAGCAATTGTTGCCTTGTATCAAGCTCCAGGATCAAATGCTGTTGATTTAGCAGATCAGGTTAGATCGGAGATGGAGAGACTTAGTAATGATTTTCCTGAAGGTATGAGATATGATGTAACTCTAGATGGAGCTGCACCAATTACTGCAGGTATCGAAGAAATTGTTATTACATTGTTTGTAGCGCTTCTATTGGTAATTCTTGTAGTATTTATATTTATTCAGGATTGGAGAGCCACTTTAATCCCTACAATAGCAATACCTGTTTCGTTAATAGGTACTTTTATGATATTCCCTTTGTTAGGGTTCACAATAAACGTACTCTCCCTCTTGGGATTAGTTTTAGCCATTGGTATTGTCGTCGATGATGCCATTGTAGTAGTTGAGGCAGTTCAGGTAAATATTGCTAAGGGCATGAAAACTAAAGAAGCTACACAAAAAGCTATGGCAGAAGTAACAGCGCCAGTTATTGCAACTACTTTGGTATTAGTAGCAGTATTTATTCCGGTAGCAGGTATGGCAGGTATTACAGGTAGTTTATATCAACAGTTTGCAATTACAATTGCTATTTCTGTTGTTTTCTCTTCTATAAATGCACTTTCGCTTACTCCGGCCTTGTGTGGAATATTGCTAAAAGAACCAAAGCCTTATAAAGGGGTATTAGGTAAATTCTTTGCTTGGTTTAACAAGGTTTTTGATAAAACTACTGACTCTTATATGAGCTTTACAAATATTGTAGCTAGTAAAGCAAAAAGAGGAATGGTGTTTATTGGGATTATAGCAGTCGGTATAGTTGTTCTTGGTAAAATCTTACCGGGAGGATTTATTCCTAGTGAAGATCAAGGTTATTTTTACATTAACATACAGTTGCCCGATGGAGCATCTCTTCAGCGAACTCTTGAAACTTCAAAGCAAGTTGAAGCTATAGTTTCTAATTATCCAGAGGTGAAATTTGTTACAACAGCAGCAGGATTTAGTTTGTTGTCAGGCTCAATGGCTCCTAATTCTGGTTTTATGTTTGCAAACCTTCATCCTTGGGCAGATAGAGATAAGACAGCCAAGATGATAAGCCAGGAATTAAATAAACAATTATATCTTGGAGTGAATTCGGCACAAACTTTTTCGTTTGAGCCACCAACTATTCCTGGATTGGGTAGTGGTACAGGTTTTACATTTATGCTTCAAGACAAAGGAGGTAATACACCAGAATATTTATCTGAGCAAGCCGATGTTTTCTTGGCAGCTGCGAATGCTAGACCAGAAATTGGAAGCGCATTTACTACATTTAAAGCGTCTGTGCCTCAAAAATTCCTTGATATTAATAGAGATAAAGCCCTTAAAATGGGGGTTGATCTTAATGATTTATATACAACCATTGGAGCCTTTTTAGGGGGGTCTTATGTAAATGATTTTAATAAATTTGGTCGTTTGTACAAGGCTTATGTTCAAGCAGAACCAGAATATAGAACTGATGAATCTAAACTATCGTTATTTTATATTAAAAATAAAGATGGCGAAAAGGTACCATTAACTACTTTAGTCTCGGTTAAAGAAATTAGCGGACCAGAATATACAAATCGTTTCAATTTATTAAGATCTGTTCAGATACAAGGAGGCCCGGCACCAGGATATACATCTACCGAAGCTATGGATGCTTTGGAAGAGGTAGCTGCAGATGTTCTTCCTAGTACTATGACTTACGCTTGGGCTGATATGTCTTTCCAAGAGAAAAAAGCATCGGGTGGAGCAGCAGCAATCTTTGCTTTATCATTAATCTTTGTGTTTTTAGTGCTAGCAGCTCAGTACGAAAGTTGGTCTTTACCTCTTAGTATTCTTTTGGGAACTCCGTTTGCAGTTTTTGGAGCTATGGCAGCACTGTACATTGCGAGATTATTTTCTGATAGTTTCGAGATGAATGTATATGCTCAGATATCCTTAGTATTACTTATTGCCATGGCAGCAAAGAATGCCATACTTATTGTAGAGTTTGCAAATGAAGCATTCGAGAATGAAGGATTGTCTCTTTACGATTCAGCAATTAAAGCAGCAAAGTTGCGTTTCAGACCAATTTTAATGACAGCATTTTCGTTTATTCTAGGTATTTTACCTTTAGTACTTGCTTCAGGAGCAGGTGCCGAATCAAGAAAGGTTATGGGAATGGCGTTACTTGGGGGTATGTCTGTTGCAACATTAATAGGAGTGTTTATGACACCTCTTTTGTTTATAGTTGTAGGTAGATTATTTAAGTACGAAGAAAAACGTGAAGCGAAGCTTAAAGCATTGGGAGTTGAAAATGAATAAATTAATGTAGAACAAGGATTAACGATATTTGATTTAGGAGGTGTTAAAGTTCGAAAATCAAAAATATTAATTCCTTGTTCGAAATTCAAAATATTATGAATATGAAAAGGTTTGATTTAGAAGATCGTTTGGTTGATTTTTCAGTTCTAATTATTGGAATAGTAAATAATATGAAAACGTCTAAGGCGGGTAATACTCTTGCAAATCAGATTGTTCGTTCAGGTACTTCGGTTTCGTTAAATTATGGTGAAGCACAAAGTGGGGAGTCTAGAAAAGATTTTATTCATAAAATGAAAGTGGTCTTAAAGGAATTGAGAGAGACTTTAGTTGCTTTGAAAATTATCCATAAAGCTTTGCTGTATGGGGTTGAGGCCGATGTAACTAAAGCTAAAGTCGAAAACAATGAATTAATATCAATTTTTGTAAAGAGTGTTGCCACGGCACAAAGTAATTTATAAATTTAGAAAAAGTATAAAGAACAAGGATTAACGATATTTGATTTAGGAGGTGTTAAAGTTCGAAAATCAAAAATATTAATTCCTTGTTCGAAATTCAAAAGACTATGAATAATTATTTAATAAAATTATCTGCTCTACTATTTGTGGTAACTCTAGGGTTCCAGAGCTGTAAAGTAGGCCCAGACTACGAAAGAACAGAATTAGCTTCTATGGATTCGTATAGCTACGATTCTATAAAAAAGGATACTGTAATTAATCTTAGATGGTGGGAGCTGTTTCAGGATCCTACCCTTCAAACTCTAATAGAAGTTGGTTTAAAAGAAAATCTAGATGTGCTTACAGCTGTGTCTCGTATTGAAGAAGCAAGAGCTTATCACGGATTTAAGAAAGCAGATGTTTGGCCTGCATTTGGCTATAATCTAGGAGCTAGTTCTAGAAACGATATTCAAATCCCAGGTTTTGAAGGAAAAACATTGGATAATTTTAATGGGTCATTAACTGTATCGTGGGAATTAGATTTCTGGGGAAAGTATCGTAGAGCTAGTGAGTCTGCAAAGGCCGACTTGTTAGGTAGTGAAGCATCTAGAAGAACTATCATGATCTCTTTGATCTCCGAAATATCTGAGAATTATTTTAAAATGTTAGATTTTCAGAAAAGGCTTGAAATTTCAAAAGAAACTTATGAAGCTAGATCTAAATCTGTAGATTTAATGCAAGCGAAGTATGAGCATGGTTATATTCAGTTACTAGATCTTAATCAATCTCAAATTCAATTAGCGATTGCTGAAGCTTCAATTCCAAGATATGAAAGAGAATTTATTCGCGCTCAACATCAGCTAAGTTTGTTGTTAGGTAAAACTCCACGGAATATCCAAGCTGGAATTAAATTAGATAGTATGATTACCCCTCCAGGTATTCCTGTTGGATTACCTTCATCTTTAATTGAACGTAGACCGGATGTTGTTCAATCTGAATTTGCGGTTATGTCGGCAAATGCACAAGTAGGAGTTGCTGTAGCACAACGTTTCCCCGCAATAAGTTTAACAGGTTCAGGAGGACTAGGAAGTAGCGATGTAAATAACTTACTTACAAATGGATTTGTTTGGAGTGTTGGGGCTGCTTTAACAGGGCCATTATTTAATTTCGGAAAAAATAAAAGAAGAGTAGAGGTAGAAAAACATAAAACAGAACAAGCTGTTTATGCATATAGAAAAACTGTACTTAATGCGTTTAGAGGAGTAGAAGATGCCTTGGTAGGTGTTAGAACTTTTAAAGTAGAATACGAGGCTAGAACTCATCAAGTTGAAGCTGCAGAAAGTGCTCTGTATCTTTC
>JAGLEB010000057.1 GCA_023145275.1 Flavobacteriales bacterium
AGCTCATCAAGAATTTTTAACATCTTATGTTAAGCTATACAAAGAGCTTGGTGGTGGATGGATTTCTCAAGAAGAAGAGCAAGCTGCTAAGCAAGCTGAAGCAGAAAGTAAAAAATAAAGTATAAAAAAAAGGTGTTTGGATAGTTTTAATATTCAAGCACTTTTTTTATTAATACCTTGAATCCATTTGCGGATTTAAGGTAAAATCAATTTCAACTAGCTATGGGGGTTAAAATAAAATATTATAGAGCATTCGCATATCGGTATAGGTTTTTGATATTGTGGGTAGCTTTCTTAATTGAGTTTATTATTCCAGCTTTTGAAAATACAATTCATGATTATATAGTTTTAGAGCTATTAATTTCTATACTCGGAATACTTGCAGGCTTTAATGTTTTATTGGCTAGAAAGAAACTATTCTATTTTATTGTATTATTAGGGGCAATAGTCGTTCTGTTTAAAATATTAAGTGTTGGCGACGTTCCTGATTGGGTAGAGTATGTTAAGGATTTTATTCTTGTGTCTTATTACGTGATTATAATTTACGAAATATTCAAAGAGCTAGTAGATCAACGTAAAGTCGACTTAAATACGATAGGGGCTGTTTTAGCTGGTTTCTTTGTGATAGGAATAATAGGAGGTATTATTTTTTCTTCTATTGAAATTACTTCTCCAGGGTCATTTACGGGTTTAGGAGATGAAGGAAGGGAAATTAGCGATCTAGTGTATTTTAGCTTTGTTACGCTAACTACAATTGGTTATGGCGATATATCACCAGTAACTCAACTAGCCCAGAGAGTAACGGTTCTGTTTGGTTTGGTAGGTAACTTTTATTCTACAATAATTATTGGTATAATTATTAGTAAATTTTTGGCAAATAAGGATAAGTAGTGTCTCTTAGAAAACTATCAATTCTTTTTGGTGACGTATAAGAAACTTCAAGGTAAAGATGAGCGAAGATTTAGTAGTCAGAAGTTATTTGCTTACAGTTTAGGTCTAGATTACATTGTGTTTCTATGTGGGGGTACAAAGATGATGTTAAGGCTGAAAGTCTTAATTTAATATTGGTCAATGGCAACGCCTTGACGTAATATATAATTGTATCTGATAACGCCCTGAAAGGGCAGGTTAAGCACTGAGAGTATAGTCCCTCCATAATAAATTGCCATTACAGGGTGCTAATAAACAGTATTTATACAATCAAAAGATTTCTTTTTAAATTAAGGGGCATTTTGTAGCGAATACCTATCGTTCAAAATAATGGATCCACATCAACAATGATAACAGTATGTGTTTATTAATCGTAATAGACCACATTATACTACGCTCAGTGCAGGCTTTTCAACATACTTACTAACTTTGTTATTGGTGTTCGTGAAATCGATGATTCGGCATTTGCCAATCGCTTCGCTTACTTTGCAGGCTCCCTGACTACCGTTAGACTGGCGCTACCTATGACACAATATATAAAACTCCGAGGTTTTCAACGCTCGGAGCTTTGTCATACCTTCATTGTAGTTTTTCGATAAAAAAATTGGGACTCAAGCTGACGATTTTGTATTTATCTAATGTCATCAGGAATTTCACAAATCGGAATTGGATTCATTTTATGCTGATTTGCAGCATTCATTCTTTTGTAGATTGCTAAAACTTCTTTCTGCCTTTGGTTTATTTCGTCCTCAGACATGTTGAATTCAATAAATTCCATGGCCCATTCAAGTTCGTCGTAAGATGCTCCAATCTGGTCTTCGTCTGTTTTGTCATCGCCCCAAAGTCCATCGGTAGGAGCGGCAGTAAGGATAGATTCTATTATTCCCAATTCTTCTCCTAAATCATAAACTTCCGATTTCATAAGGTCAGCAATTGGACTTAAATCCACTCCACCATCGCCGTACTTTGTATAGAATCCAATTCCAAAATCTTCAACTTTATTTCCTGTTCCAGCAACGAGGTAGTTGTGTAGCCCAGCGAAATAGAATAATGTTGTCATTCGTACTCTAGCTCTAGTATTTACTAGTGCTAATTCTTCGCTTGCTAAATCAGAAGAAGGAATAGATTTCCTGAATGTCTCATACATGTCAGTCAAATCAATTCGTTCTGATTTTACATTAGGGTATTTGGCCAACAAAAAGCTGATATGATCCTGCGCTCTTGTTACTTGCGAAGCATGCTGATGGATTGGCATTTCAATTACTAAAACTTCTTTGCCAGTTTCGGCAGCTAAAGTTGATGTAACAGCAGAGTCTATTCCTCCACTTACTCCAATTACAAAGCCTTTAGTGTTAGATTTTTGACTGTACTCAAGCAGCCATGAACTTATGTATTCTGAAATTTCTTCCATTTGTTTTTTTACAAAATTAATTAAATATTGTAAAAAAAATAATTTGATGGGATTTATTAAGGAATAGATTAGTGTTATTGCTATTTTTGGCCAAAATTATGATTAAAACTATTTATGAGATATATAATATATATTTTTGCGTTTGTAGCAACTCTGTCTTCTTGTTCTGATAATAAAGGGGCCGATGTTTCAGATATTTCTATTGATACAAAATTAGTTAGATTCGATAGCCTATTTTATAACTCAGACGCTCGATCGTTATCAAACTTAAAGTCTATTTACCCTCTAATGTTTCCTGAGGAATATGCTGACTCGCTGTGGATGAATAAAATTAATGACAGTACAGAGCAGGCTGTATATGAAAAATCAGTTAAAATTTTCGGTGATTTTAAGAAAGAGTACGAAGAGATTGTAGATGTCTTTAAGCGTATGAAATTTTATTTCCCGAAGTTTGATGGGGTAGATGTATATACTATAATTTCTGATTTTGATTATGAGTATCCTGTTCTTTATAGTAGAGATAGGCTCTTTGTTTCTTTAGATATGTATCTAGGCGCTGATGAAGAAGAATATAGTGGCTTTCCTGCTTACTTAAGTAGTAACTTTATTCCTGAACGCATAAAGGTAGATGTTGCGAAATCTATTGTTACTCCTATTGTTGCAAGAGATCGTTTTGATAAAACTCTTATTGCAAAAATGATATATAATGGAAAATTGCTGTATTTAGAACAGAAATTATTGCCAACAACAGATGAATTTTTGATTATTGGTTATTCAAAAGACCAGATTGAGTGGTGCAAAACTAATGAGCGCGAAATATGGACCTATATAGTAAAGAAGAAGTATTTGTATAACTCAGATCCCAAATTAAAAACAAGGTTTATAGATTTAGCTCCGTTTACCAAGTTCTTTCTCGAGTTAGATAGAGAGTCGCCGGGTAGAGTAGGTGAATGGTTAGGGTGGCAAATTGTGAATTCTTATATGGTAAATAACGATGTTACGATTGAAGAGCTTGCTGCAAAAGAAGATTTTCAAGATATATTCAAAAATTCTAAATACAAGCCTAGAAAATAATGTTTAAAGTAATTAATAACATAAGTTAAGGTTAAAAGCAAAAAGGTTGACAGGGTTACAAG
>JAGLEB010000058.1 GCA_023145275.1 Flavobacteriales bacterium
ATTAAAATAACAGTAGAACCAAACTTGTTAATGATTTTGAGCATCTATTATAGATTATAAATAAGGAAGTAAAGACGCCGAGTTGGCAATAAAAATAAAACAAAATGAGCGAACACAAATCCACTATAACTTTAGAAATAGAGTTAGACGAGAATAAAGTCCCAGAAAAAATGTATTGGTCTGCTCCAGATGGAGGTATTAATAAATCGGAGGCTAAGGCTTTTTTGCTTTCTGTATGGGACGAGGAATCAGAAGACACCCTGAGGATTGATCTTTGGACAAAAGATATGAAGGTTGATAATATGAAAAGATTTTTTCATCAAACACTGGTTTCTATGGCCGACTCTCTAGAAAGAGCAACGCAAGAAGATAAGATGGCAGGTGATCTGAGAGATTTCTGTGATCATTTTGCTGAGAAGCTTTTGAAAGAAGAATAGTAGCTTTATATAAGTAGTTTAATGTTCGTCTAACGAGATTTTCACTCAGCAAATGATATCATTTGATTTGTCATACGGTACTTCAAAATTATACTATTTATCAAAGGACACGCAGTACATAAACAAATAAAAAGTAAGTGTGTAGCATTGCAAATCAGATACTGCTGGTGTCATAACAGTTAAGGATAATCACGTGATTTATGTCCGCATAATAGCATAAAAAAAGAGGCTTAATCAGAGCCTCTTTTTTATTTTGTTATGACAGTTTGTGTAAAAAATGTTCTTGTAGCTCTTCATTAGTGCTGCCGATATATTCTAATACCTCTTCTTTTCCCATTTTAGATTCAGCTGAGGTTATGAAAATTTTGGGTAGAATATCCCAGATTTTTGCCAATTCACTTTTGTAGTGAATCATATTATTTGACAGTTTATGTTTGGTGAGCTTATCAGTTTTAGTGAATACAATGCTAAAAGGAATTCCAGTTTCTCCAAGATATTTCATAAAGTCCATATCTAGTTTCTGTGGTTCGTGTCTCGAATCGATTAAAACAAATAAGTTTATTAAGTTTTTTCTATTCTCAATATAACTAGTTATGATTTCACCAAAACCTCTTCTCAATGATTTTGATACTTTAGCATATCCATATCCGGGTAAATCAACCAAAAACCAATGATCATTAATTAAAAAATGGTTTATAAGTTGTGTCTTTCCTGGCCTCCCTGATGTTTTAGCTAGATTTTTGTGGTTAGTCAACATGTTGATTAATGAAGACTTGCCAACATTAGATCTACCGATAAATGCATATTCAAGACGGTTCTCTGCAGGACTTTTTTTCCAATCAGTATTACTAATAACGAAAGACGCTGTATTTATTTTCATTTTTTTTTCTTAAAAGTGCTTTTTCATCCATGAGTCTAATACCTCATTAAATTCATCGGGTCTTTCCATCATTGCAGCATGTCCACATTTTTCTATCCAAAAAAGCTCAGAATTAGGGAACAAACCATCAAACTCTTCAGCTACATTTGGAGGCGTTACCGTATCGTTAGTTCCCCAAATTAAACATACAGGCAGATCCATGTGTACAATGTCTTCAGCCATATTGTGTCGTATAGCACTTTTAGCTATCGAAAGTATTTTTATGACTTTCAGCCTGTTGTTTACTGTCTCAAAAATTTCGTCTACTAAATCCTTTGTTGCCATTTTGGGGTCGTAAAATACATCTTCGGCTTTGCGTTTCATGTATTCATAGTCTCCTCTTTTTGGATAAGACTCGCCCATAGCATTCTCATATAAACCAGAACTCCCAGTAAGGACTATACCCGAAACTTTATCAGGATGGATTTTAGTATAAACTAAAGCAATGTGCCCTCCAAGTGAATTCCCTACAAGTATTACTTTTCCTAAATCTAAATGTAAGATTAGTTGATGAACGTGTTCTGTTAAATTCTTTACATTAGTTTTTAGTAAAGGCAAATCATATATTGGTAGTGTTGGAGCAATTACTCTGTAACCATCATCAACAAGTTTGTCAACAACTCTATCGAAATTACTTAAGCCTCCCATTAGGCCATGAAGCAAAACAATAGGCTGTCCTTTTCCTTTGTCTAGATAGTTGAACTTATTTTCTTTTTTCTTACTGAAAATCATTCGATCAAATTTACATCAAGTTACAAAAATAGAAATAATTGTAATGATATGGATGTAAAATTTAAAATTAGACTGATTTATATTTCAAAAGCTCTGATAATCAGGTCGAAATATGATTTTAGATCTAATTAATGTACGGATTATATCAAAAAAATAGCGATTAGCTTTTGTGGAAACTGGCTTTAGTAAGTAATGTAAGTGTGAAAAGCAGTAATTTAATAGAACTCAAGATGCAATATACCCACTAAAATTGTTAATAAATCAAGATTCTTAAACACTTCTTAGTTGCTTGGTTTTATAGGAGTTTAAGCGTGATTTAGATTTAAGTTTTCAACAAAGTGGTAAAAAGTGGGTAAAAGTGTCAAAAGATGTCTTATTATGTATTATATTTGAAATTGAAAAATAACAATGAATGACAAATCTGTTCGGAACATACGAATGTAAAATCGACGCCAAGGGACGTTTGCTGCTACCTGCTCAGTTAAAGAAGCAGTTAGCTCCGTTTTTGGCCGATGGTTTCGTGTTGAAAAGATCAGTATTTGAGCAGTGTTTGGAGTTGTATACCATGCAAGAATGGAGCACTGTGATGAGCAAAATTAACGGTTTGAATCGTTTTAATAAGAAAAATACCAAATTTATTCGTCGATTTACGGCAGGGGTGAAGTCAATCGAATTAGATGGAAGTGGTAGAATGTTAATAGCGAAAGAGCTTGTGAGTTTTGCAGGAATAGAGAAGGAGTTAGTGCTTACTGTTACCGTTAATAACATTATCGAAATTTGGGATAAGGATAGCTACGAACAAGCAATCAATGATCCGGAGGAAGATTTTGGGGATTTAGCAGAAGAGGTAATGGGTGATGATATTGCTGGACTACTTGGATAGGGAACTATCTATTTCGATTAAAAAAAATAACTAAAATTTATAACAATGGCAGCAGAGTACCATGTGCCTGTGCTTTTTGATCAGTGTATCGAGGGCTTGGCGATAAAAGAAAATGGTATTTATGTGGATGTTACCTTCGGTGGTGGAGGGCATTCGCGTGGTATAATCTCCCACTTAGGAGAGAAGGGTAAGCTGTTTGCCTTTGATCAAGATAAAGATGCACTTAATAATGCCATTGACGATTCTCGTTTCGAGCTCATAAATGTAAACTTCAAGCATCTGAAAAATTATTTAAGACTTCATGGAGTTAAGAAAGTTGATGGGATATTGGCTGATTTAGGAGTTAGTTCTCATCAGTTTGATGTTGCTGAACGTGGATTTTCTACTCGTTTTGATGGAAGACTTGATATGAGAATGAATCAATCTGCTAAAGTATCAGCATTCGAAATAGTTAATGAATACGATGTAGAAGACTTAAGTAGGATTTTTCGTGACTACGGAGAGTTGAAAAATGCGTGGAAAGTTGCCAACAAGATTGTTGAATCTCGTGAAGAAAAAGTTATAGAAACAAACGAAGAGCTTAAGGATGTGATATTGAAGCTCGCTCCGCGAAATAGAGAAAATAGATTTTTTGCACAGTTATTTCAAGCTATAAGGATCGAAGTAAATAGCGAGATGGATGTATTAAAATCGTTTCTAGAGTCGGCTAATGAGATGTTAAATCCTGGTGGTCGTTTAGTTGTGATGTCGTATCATTCATTAGAAGATAGGTTGGTAAAAAGATATTTTAAAAACGGGATGTTCCACGGTGAGCCTGAAAAGGATATCTACGGAAATATTGATGTCCCTTTTAAACTAATAACACGAAAAGTGATTGTTCCTAGCGAGGATGAAATTAAGATAAATAATAGAGCAAGAAGTGCAAAACTTAGAATTGCAGAGAAAAAGTAATGGCAAATAAAACTAAGAAAATAGGGTCTATTGTCAGTGGTAATTTATTTGATGCTGATGTATTAATCGAAAATTGGAAAGTTATCTCTTTTTCTATCCTATTGATTTTAATGACTATTGTAAGTTCTCATACTGCTGATGAGAAGGTATATGAAATCTCGAAACTTCAAAAAGAAGTTAGAGAGTTGAAATCTGAGTTTGTTGATGTTCGCACACAGTTGATGAATTCAAGAATGGGGTCTAATCTTCAGGAAAAAGTAAAAAATATTGGATTGGAGTCTTCAACAACTCCACCACAGGTGATAACAGTAAAAAAGGATTGAATTGCTGAGTAGTAAACGTAAAATATTGAACAGATTATATCTGATGATGGCATTGCTATTGTTGGTGTTTGTTGCTGTGCTCGTTCAGATCTTTAATATTCAATATGTTAAAGGAAATCACTATAAAGAATTAGCTGGGCAGAGAACAATAAAGCCGCATGTTATTAAGGCTCGTAGAGGAAATATATATGCCGAAGATGGAAGTTTACTTGCAACTTCAGTAACGAAATATACAATTTCTATTGACCCTACTGTAGCGCGTAACAAGCTGTTTGACGATAATATAGATGCTCTTTCTGACTCATTGTACAGAACTTTTGGTGCTAAGTCTAAGTATTATTATTCTGATTTGTTGAATTCGGCCCGAAAGAGAAAAAAAAGATATGTTAGGTTGAAACGAAATTTGACCTTCGACCAATATCAGAAAATCAAGAGTTTCCCAATACTTAATAGGGGTAGGTTTAAAGGTGGTCTTATTATTGAAGAGACAATGAAACGTGAACACCCTCTGGGAAAAGTTGCTGAGAGAACAATTGGCTATGAGAAGGACATGTTGTCAGTGGGGCTTGAAGGTGCTTATTCAAGATATCTTTCTGGTAGAGATGGAAGTGTATTAAGCGTGAGATTGCAAAAAGGTTCGTGGAAACCTCTTAGTAATAAAAATGAGATTATTCCTGAAGATGGAGCGGATATTTATTCAACGATTGACGTTCATATACAAGATGTGGCTCACTATGCGTTGTTGCGACAGTTAGAAAATTTCAAAGCCGATCATGGTACAGTAGTGGTTATGGAAGTGAAAACTGGAAAAATAAAAGGGATAGTTAACCTTGGGCGCACCGAGAACGGTAAATATTACGAGAAAGTTAATTATGCTGTTTACGAGTCTGCCGAGCCGGGCTCAACATTTAAGTTGCCTGCGTTAATTGCGGCACTCGAAGATGGTGTTGTTGATACGAGCGATGTTGTAGATACTGGTAATGGGAAGTATAAAGTTTATAATAGAACCATTAGAGATTCGCATCGCGGAGGTTATGGGAAATTATCTGTTAAGCAGTTGTTTGAGCATTCCTCAAATATAGGAATGGCTAAGATTATCAATGATAATTATAAGGATGATCCAAAAAGGTTTTTACGAAGATTATACGCAATGGGTCTTGATAATAAAATTGGTTTAAATATAAAAGGAGAGGGAAGTCCTGTAATTCCAAATCCTGAGGCCGAAAACTGGTCTGGTTTGAGCCTAGCTTGGATGGCCTATGGTTATGGAGTTCATTTAACGCCTTTGCAATTACTGACTTTTTATAATGCAATAGCAAATGATGGTGTAGAGGTGAAACCTTATTTCATATCTAAAATTAGAGATGAGCAAGGTGTTATATCTACAGTGCATACCAAAGTGTTGAATCCTAGAATATGCTCAGAAAGAACTGTGAGAATAGCACAAGATCTTCTCGTAGGAGTTGTTGAGCAGGGAACTGGAGTAGGTCTAAAAATGAAGAGCCTTAAAATTGCAGGTAAAACGGGGACTACTCAGTTGAATTATTGGGAAGGAAGAAAAGGGATGGGCTATAGCTCATCATTCGTTGGATATTTTCCTGTTGAAAATCCGAGATATTCAATGATTGTTGTCGTGAATAGACCGGATAAATCAAAAGGCTACTACGGTGCTCAGGTTGCGGGACCAGTATTTAAGGAGATAGCGGTTAAAATATTTAATGACGGACCTGAAGTTCAGAACACTCTTCCAATACTCGATGATTATGAACTTAGGGAAAATATTGCTTCAGCTAAAAAAATATCAGGGGCTCGAAAAGGATTAATGCCTAATGTGAAAGGTGTGCCGGCAATGGACGCCATCGCCATTCTAGAGAATATTGGATTAAAAGTGAAGCTCTCTGGAACTGGAAAGGTTGTGAAACAGTCGATTCCTGCTGGAAGAAGAATACGTAAGAACAAACAAGTTAATTTAGTATTGATGTAATGAAGGAGCTAAATGACATATTAAAAAATATAAAGACATCCGATTTTTCTGCGATTGATTCTGTGTCGGTAACTTCTGTTGAATATGATTCAAGAAAAGTTGGTGAAGGAAGCATTTTTGTTGCAATTAATGGAGGTACCGTTGATGGTCATAGATATATATCTAAATCTATTGAGCTTGGGGCAAAGGTCATTGTTTTCGAGCAGGATGATGTAGATACAAATATTCAAGGTGTAACTTTTATAAAAGTTAATGATACAAAAGAGGCTCTTGGAATAATTGCTTCAAATTTTTATGGAAATCCTTCGTCAAAACTAAAATTAATTGGAGTAACTGGTACTAATGGAAAAACTACCATTGCTACTCAGTTATATACATTGTTTGGATTATTATCCTACAAAGTAGGATTATTTTCTACTATAAAAATACTTGCGGGTGATGAAGAGATTGTTTCTACAAACACTACTCCCGATCCTGTAACACTTAATAAGTATTTGAATCAAATGTTAGATGCAGGTGTAACTCACTGCTTTATGGAAGTGAGTTCTCATGGAATTGATCAAAGACGAATTGCAGGTTTGGAATTTGTTGGTGGCGTTTTTACAAATATAACACGCGATCATTTAGATTATCATAAAACATTCAGAGAATACTTAAATGTAAAGAAGAGATTCTTTGATGAATTACCAAAGTCTGCATTCGCTATTTCTAATAGTGATGATAAGAATGGTTTAGTGATGATGCAAAATACCAAAGCTAAGAGGTTGACCTACTCAATGAAATCTGTAAGTGATTTTAAAGTTAAGCTTATCGAGAGTCATTTTAACGGGATGCTACTTAGTATTGACAATAAAGAAATTTGGACAAAGCTGATTGGAAAATTCAATGCATATAATTTATTAGCAATTTATGCTGTTGCAATAGAGTTAGGAGAAGATACCGATGAGGTGCTTACCGCAATTAGCAAATTAGAAAGCGTAACAGGTAGATTTGATCATTTCTTGTCAAAGACAGGTGTGATTACTGTTATTGATTATGCACACACTCCTGATGCGCTAAAAAATGTATTGGAAACAATCAACGATATCCGTACAGGGAATGAAAAATTGATAACTGTTGTTGGATGTGGAGGAGATAGAGATAAAGGAAAACGCCCAGAGATGGCAAAGATTTCTTGTGAGTTGTCAAACAAAGTTATTTTGACTTCAGATAATCCTCGAACAGAAAAGCCTGAGGATATTATTGCCGATATGGAAGCTGGAGTTCATGCAAAGTATTACCATAAAACTGTGTCAATAGTTGATAGAGAACAAGGAATTAAGTCGGCATGTCAAGACGCAAATACTGGCGATATCATTCTTATAGCTGGTAAAGGGCACGAAACTTATCAAGATATAATGGGTGTGAAACACGATTTTGATGATTTCGAGAAAGCGAAAAAAATATTAACTCTGCTAAGTAAATAGAAATATGCTGTACTATTTATTCAATATGTTAGATGAATTATTCCACCTTCCAGGAGCTGGGATGTTTAACTCTATTTCATTTAGAGCTGGATTGGGCTTCATTCTATCTTTGGTTGTTGCTACCGTATATGGAAGAAAAGTAATTAAATTTTTAATGAATAAACAAGTTGGTGAAACTGTTAGAGAGCTTGGCCTTGATGGGCAGGTGCAGAAGGCAGGAACTCCAACAATGGGGGGTGTTGTTATAATTATGGCAACGGTTATTCCTGTATTACTTCTAGCTAAATTAGAAAACGTATATGTTATTCTTCTACTGATTACTACTCTTTGGATGGGGACAATTGGTTTTTTGGATGACTATATAAAAGTGTTTAAGAAGAATAAAGATGGGTTAAAAGGTCGATTTAAAATAATTGGTCAAGTGGTGTTGGGTGTAATCGTTGGTAGTATGCTTTATTTTAATGAAGACGTTACAATCAAAGAGAAACTTCATTATACAAAAGTTGAATTGGCAGAGTATAAAGAGCAAGGAGTTACTCCACCAATATTCGGAGAGGAGCAGAGATCGTTGAAAACTACAATTCCTTTTGTAAAAGGCAACGACTTCAATTATGAAGAATTAATCTCGTGGATGGGCGACGATGCTAAAGATTACGCGTGGTTATTGTTTATACCTATTGTAATATTTATTATCACTGCCGTTTCTAATGGTGCAAACCTTACTGATGGTATTGACGGATTAGCTGCAGGGTCATCTGCAATAATGGGGGTTACTTTAGCCCTGTTTGCCTGGGTTTCGGGTAATATTATTTTTGCCGATTATCTGGATATTATGTTTATACCGCATACGGGTGAAATTACAATATTCTTAGCCTCGTTTATTGGGTCTCTAATTGGATTCCTTTGGTATAATGCTTATCCCGCACAAGTATTTATGGGAGATACCGGAAGTTTAACAATTGGTGGTATCATTGCAGTTATTGCAATTATTATTCGAAAAGAAATGCTAATACCAATTATTAGCGGTGTATTCTTAGTAGAGAATCTTTCGGTTGTAATGCAGGTAGCATACTTCAAATACACAAGAAGGAAATATGGAGAGGGTAAGAGAATTTTCTTAATGGCTCCGTTACATCACCATTATCAGAAAAAACACATTCACGAAAGTAAAATTGTTATTAGATTTTGGATTGTAGGGATTATGCTTGCTGTTTTTTCAGTTATAACATTGAAAATTAGATAATAAGAATAATAATAAATGAATAAGAAGATTTCCATATTGGGTGCAGGAGAAAGCGGAGTTGGTGCAGCTATTTTAGCCCAGAAACACGGTTTTGAAGTGTTTGTTTCTGATATGGGAGTTGTTAAGTCTAAATACTTAAGGGTTTTAGAGTTGTACAAGATTAAGTTTGAGGAGAATACTCATACTGAAAAAGAAATTTTAGAGAGCGATATTGTAATAAAAAGTCCTGGAATACCTGAGAATGCTTCTATAGTAAAAGCTGTTCGGGAAAAAGGCATTGAGCTTATTTCTGAAATTGAATTCGCATCAAGATATACTGATGCAAAAATTGTTGCTGTAACAGGTTCTAATGGAAAAACCACAACAGCAATGCTAATTTATCACATTCTGAAACTAGAAAAGATGAATGTGGGCTTAGCGGGAAATATCGGACAGAGTTTTGCGAAACAGGTAGCCGAAGAAAATTATGACTATTACGTATTGGAATTAAGTAGTTTTCAGTTAGACGGAATTGTGAGTTTTAGACCTAATATAGCCGTTTTGCTGAATATTACACCAGATCATTTAGATAGATATGACTATAAGTTTGATAACTATCGAGATTCGAAACTCAGAATAGGAATGAATCAGTCAAAATCTGATTATTTTATTTATGATGCAAATGATAAGGGCAATATCTCAGGTTTAGAAAATAACCCTGTGAATGCTGAAATGGTTCCATATGGAGAAAATATAAAAGGAGTAACGTACGGAGTTATGAACGAAAAAGAGATTAAAATGAATTATCAAAATGATAGCTCAGCTGTGACTATTGAGAGCCTGGCATTGCAAGGGAAACACAATACTAGAAATTCTTTAGCTGGTGGTATGGCAGCGAGATTACTTGGTGTACGAAAGACTAATATAAGAAATGGATTGTCGAGTTTTGAGTCTGCAGAGCATCGTCTTGAGATGTATAAGAGTATTGAAGGTATTAACTTCATAAACGACTCTAAGGCAACAAATGTAAACTCTACATTTTATGCACTAGACACAATGACAAAAACTACTGTTTGGATTGTTGGGGGAGTAGATAAAGGAAATGATTATGCCGACTTGCTGCCACTTGTAAGGGAGAAAATTAGAGCGGTTGTATGTCTTGGCTTAGATAATAATAAGCTTCTGAATGCTTTTGAAGAAGAGGTTGATATAATAACCGAGACAAGCTCGATGGAAGAGGCTGTGAATACTGCTTATGCGTTGGCTCGAAGAGGAGATAATGTATTGCTTTCGCCATCATGTGCAAGTTTCGATTTGTTTGAAAGTTACGAAGATAGAGGAGAGAAGTTTAAAATCTCAGTAGATAATTTAGGATAGTTACATCAAAAATTATTAACAGATGACCCGAGCATGGTTGTAATGTTTATAAAAACGGAAAAGGTTGATTCATGCGAATAGCATCTGACCTATTGAATGAAAATTATTAACAGATGACCCGAGC
>JAGLEB010000059.1 GCA_023145275.1 Flavobacteriales bacterium
TTTCGACTACGTTTCCTTCGCTTCGCTTTGGAAACTCCGCTCAACATGACGCACCTAAATAAATGATAATTACCCACTACAAATTACATAGACCCGAATTTTAACTAAAAATTAAAAGCATTAGGAGCAGCAAAGTCTAGGACTTAAGTATCGGTAGATCCTTTGCTATCGATACCTTAAACCCTAAGATGCTAGTAAGCCAGAAATTAATAATTGATACAATTCTACATAATTCAAGTCATTATTTTCTCTTAGCATTTACCAATTCCAATTGATCAATAGATACCGAAGTTGTAAAAGTGCCGTAGTTTAGAAAAACTTTCTTTTTTTCAATTTTTTCAATAGTACCATAAGCCATACCTCCAATCAAACGAGCTGTATCACCTACCTTTAGATTGTAATCTGGTTTAGGTGGATTGATAGCTTCCTCTTTCTTTTTTATTTCCTCTTTTTCCTTCTTTTCTATTCTTAATTCAATCACTTTTTGCTCCATTTCCTTGGCAACTTTATCCTGTCTTTTTTTCTGAGCAGTAGACTTTTTTGTAGTGATTTTTTGTTCTTTTATTTTATCTCGCTTTTTAGAATTTTCCATTTCAACAACCTTCAAGGTTTCTGTGAAAAGTTTCTTTTTATTCGGCTTCCTAAAATATTCTTCAGAAATTGCTTGAAGCTTCCTTCCAATAGTGATTGTTTTTGCTTGTGCATCAAACTGAATTTGATAGTCCTCTAGTTTTTGAGATACTTTTTCGCTAATACTTTCATATTTTCTTTTCTGTTCTGAAGCTTTTATTTCTTTTGACGCAAGCTCTGTAGTTGTTAATTCTAGCTTAGATCTTTCCTTCTGAAGTTTCGCAATTGTTTTGTCTAGTCGAACGTTTTCTTGGCGTACTTTTTTCTTAGCTCTATTTATTAATCTAAAAGGAATTCCATTCTTCTGAGCTACTTCAAAAGTGAATGAACTACCCGCTTGTCCAATAACAAGTTTATATAAAGGCTCAAGAGTTTTTTCGTTGAAAAGCATGTTGGCATTAATGGCCTCGTCCAAGTCTTCAACCTTTACTTTAATATTAGTGTAGTGTGTGGTAATTACTCCATAGGCGCCTTTCTCGTAGAATTCTTCGAGGAAAACTTCTGCTAGAGCACCACCCAATTCGGGGTCAGAACCTGTGCCAAATTCATCAATTAAGAACAGTGTATTTTTATCGACATTTCTTAAAAAATGATTCATGTTTTTAAGTCGATAAGAATAGGTACTAAGGTGATTCTCTATGGATTGATTATCTCCAATATCTGTTAATATATTATCGAAAAAACACATCGAAGAACGTTCGTGCACTGGTACTAAAATTGCACTTTGAATCATGGATTGAATCAGTCCCAAAGTTTTTAAAGCAATACTTTTTCCTCCTGCATTTGGTCCAGAAATAACAATTATTCTCTGTTGAGAGTTTAATTCAATACTTTGTGGAATAGTAGTAGCTTTTATCTCGAGGTTGTTTTTATAGAGTATAGGATGGTAAGCATCAATTAATTTCATGCTATTATCATCGTTAATACTAGGCAAGCAAGCATTAATTTCGAGAGCATATTTAGCTTTTGCTCTTAAAACATCTAGCTCAGTAAGCAAAATTAGGTATTTGTCGAAAAGTTCTTTATGAGGTCTTAAAAGATCAGTCAATAATTTTAATATTCTTACTATTTCCTGACGTTCTTCATATTCTAAGGAGGCTAATTCGCGAGTAAGTATTAAAACACTTTCTGGTTCAATAAAAACAATGCTCCCAGTACGTGAAGACCCCATCATATTTCCGTTAATCTTTTTCCTAAAAGAGGCCGATACGGCTAAGACTCTCTTATTGTCGATCACAGACTCTCTAATTTCATCTAGAAATCCTAGGGAAGAGTATTTTGATAAAGCTCTAACAAAATTTTGATCTATACCTCTTCTTACTTCAGACATCTCCCTTCTGATAGCTCTCAGTGGTTTTGTTGCATTGTCTTTTAATTCGCCAAACCTGTTAAATACAGTATAAACAGCCTCCGAAATATCTTTAGTAAAATATATGTTCTCTGTTTTTAATTTTAGAGAAGGGTAGTAATCTTCAAACTTCTCAAAGAATTTTATAAGATCATTAGCTGTTTCAGATATTGAAGCTAAGTACAAATAAGATTTCTCTTCGAGAAAAGTGTTTTCGATTGAAAGTAATTTGATATCATTAGAAATATCCTCAAAATCGTGATTAGGAATTCTATTTTCATTGCTGTTAGAAGATAGATATTCGTCAGTTTGTGCTAATTCTATCTTCAAAAGGTCTTTATCGGAAAAAGGGCGAATATTTTTCGCTGCATTTTTTCCGAGTTCCGAGCTGCAAAGTGTAGAAATATGCTCTACTATTTGATCGAACTCTAAATCTTTTAATATTTTACTAGATATCTTCTTCATGAATCAAAAATTTCGATGCAAATTTAGTATTTATTGTCTATTTGTGGCTGTATTTTTTTATTTCCCTTCAACTAGTGAACTAATCCATTATCGACGGCGCAAATACTAATTTAGTAAATTGATAAATACAATATGGGTAAAGTAATTTTAAGGAGAGTAGAATCTAATGAATTTGCATCAGTTTATATATGTCTAATCCTGTTGCTAATCAGCAACTTAGTCGTTATTCTCGCCTACTCATCTATATTTTTTAATATTTTGTCATAATAACAAAGAAATATATATATCAACCCAAAATTCTTTTTATTTTTGCACTCTGTTAAATGTACTATGTACATGAGGCAATTCACGGGTTAGAATTCTACATTTTTAAAAGAAATATGGAAAAAGGAATTTATATTGCAAATACTGAGGCTTGGACTGGAAAGTCTATCATTGCGCTTGGTTTAATGAAGATGTTACTTGCTAAGACAAGTAGAGTTGGTTATTTCAGACCAATAATTAGCGATCATGCTGAAGGAGAAAAAGATAATCATATTGAAACAATGATATCTTATTTCGATCTTGACATCAAGTATGAAAATTCATATGGTTACACTCTTTCGGAAGTTGTAGCTATGAAAAATGCAGATAAAGAAGATTTATTGATTGATGGCATCATCGGAAAATATAAAGAGATTGAATCAAAATATGACTTTGTATTAGTAGAGGGGTCAGATTTCTTAGGGAAAGGAGTTGCTTTTGAGTTTGATTTGAACATTGAAATAGCTAAAAATCTTTCGCTTCCTACAATCATTATTAGCTCTGCTTACGACAAGAGCCTAAGTGATGCTGTTTCTAATCTAGAATTGGCTGTTAAATCATATGCAGATGAAGATGTTGTTGTTCAGGCTGTATTCATGAATAAAATTGAGCAGGGAGGATGTGACGAGATGGCTGAAGAGTTGCGTAAAGTTATTTCTTCAAGTACAGAAATTGGAGTTATTCCAATGGAAAAAAAATTGAGTAGTCCTACGATCTCTGAAATCAATGAAGCTCTAGATGGAAAAATTCTTTTTGGAGAAACATTGATGAATAAGAGAGCTGAAGTATTCCATGTTGGTGCAATGCAATTGAGAAATTACCTCCCGAGAATGGGTGAAAATTGCTTAATGGTTACTCCTGGTGATAGAGCTGAGATAATTATTGGAGCACTTCAAGCAAACGCATCTGTAAACTATCCTAATATTTCGGGTATAGTATTGACTGGTGGTTTGATGCCTGAAGATTCAATATTGAAATTAATTGATGGTCTACCTGGTGTAGTTCCAATTATTTCTGTTAAAGACACAACATTTGCTGCTGCAAATAAAGTTGGTAACGTTAAATCTAAAATTAGACCTAGCGATAAAAGAAAGATAGAGCTGAGCATTAATACTTTCGATAAGTATGTGAATACTGACACACTTGTTGATAAGTTTAAAAACTTTGAGTCTGATATTATGACTCCTCGCATGTTCCAATACAAATTAGTTTCTAAGGCTAAATCGTCTAAAAAACATATTGTTTTACCAGAAGGTAGTGATTCTAGAATCTTAGAAGCCGCTATAAAGTTAGTTAATCAAAATGTTGTTGATATAACTCTTTTAGGAAACAGAGATAATATTATGCTAAAGGCTAATGCCCTAAAGCTTAATCTTGACGAGAAAAAAATTAAAATTATTGATCCAATTAGTTCTGAGTATTTCGAAGACTATTGGAAAACATACTACGAGATTAGAAAACACAAAAATGTATCGGAGACTAAGGCCAAAGATATAATGTTAGATGTTTCTTATTTCGGTACAATGATGGTGCACAAAGGACATGCTGATGGTATGGTGTCGGGAGCTGTAAATACTACTGCACATACGATTATTCCTTCGTTCCAATTTATAAAGACTAAGCCAGGAGTTTCTACAGTATCATCTGTATTCTTTATGTGTTTGGCTGATCACGTATCTGTATTTGGAGATTGTGCTGTGAATGTAAATCCTAATGCTGATCAATTGGCTGAGATTGCAATTTCTTCTGCCGAATCGGCTAAAGCTTTTGGGATTAAACCTAAAGTAGCTTTATTGTCTTATTCTTCTGGATCATCTGGAACAGGAGAGCAAGTAGATAAGGTAAGGGAGGCTACAGAGAAAGCTAAAATTATAGATCCTGAATTGATGATCGAAGGACCTATACAGTACGATGCTGCTGTAGATCCAACAGTTGGTAAAAGTAAAATGCCCAATTCAGAGGTTGCAGGTCAAGCTACGGTGCTTGTATTCCCTGATTTGAATACAGGTAATAATACTTATAAGGCTGTACAAAGAGAAACTGGAGCTGTTGCAATTGGTCCAATGTTACAAGGGTTAAATAAGCCTGTGAATGATTTAAGTAGAGGTTGTACTGTTGATGATATTTTCAATACTGTTGTTATTACTGCAATACAAGCTCAAGACGAAGAGTAATTAGAATTTAGAAAATAAAATTTTTATATGAATATTTTAGTAATTAATGCGGGTAGTTCTTCAATTAAATATCAGTTAATTGACATGGACACTAATGAGCCACTTTCTAGTGGTATTGTTGAGAGAATTGGTTTAACTGATGGAGTTATTACTCACAAGACTTTCGTTGGAGAGGAAAAGAAGACTAAGGAAGTTTTTGATATTCCTGATCATACAGTTGGTCTTAAACGTGTAGCAGAGTTACTTACAGATAAGGATTTAGGCGTTATCTCTGATCCTTCTGAGATTCAAGTTGTTGGACATAGAGTAGTACACGGGGGAGAGTCTTTTCAGGCTACAACTGTTATTACTGATGTGGTGAAGGCTAAAATAGAGGAATTATATCCATTAGCTCCACTTCATAATCCTGCAAACCTTATAGGTATTAACGTTGCTGAGGATGTATTCTCAAAAGCTACACAGGTTGCTGTTTTTGATACAGCGTTCCACTCAACTATGCCTGCAGTAGCTTACAGATATGCTGTACCTACTGAATTATACGAGAACTTTGGAATTCGTAAGTACGGTTTCCACGGAACATCTCATAAATATGTTTCTGAAAAAGCAATAGAGTATTTAGGTAAAAAGGATGCAAAAGTTGTTACTATTCACATCGGAAATGGAGCTTCAATGGCTGCTGTTGATGGAGGTGTTTGTATAGATACTTCAATGGGACTAGGGCCACTTAGTGGTTTAATTATGGGTACTCGTTCTGGTGATATTGATCCTTCGATTATATTCTACCTAGTAGAGCAAAAAGGATATTCTATTGAGGAAGTTGCAAAAGTTCTTAATAAAGAGTCTGGAATGTACGGAATCACTGGTAAAACTGATATGAGAGAGATTGAATCTTGTGTGGTAAAAGGAGACCCTGTTGCAAAATTGTCTTATGATATGTACACTTACCGTATCAAGCAATTTATCGGAAATTACGCTGCTGCGATGAATGGTCTTGATGCTATTGTATTTACTGCTGGTGTTGGAGAAAATGATACTTGTGTTCGTTCTATGGTATGTGATAATATGGATTATTTCGGATTTGAGATTGATGAAGAGAGAAATTCAGTGCGTTCAGGCGAGATAAGAGAAATCAACAAAGAGGGTTCTAGAACAAAAGTTCTTGTAATACCTACAAACGAAGAGTTAGAAATTGCTAAGCAAGCTTTAGAGTTAGTAAGCAAGTAATATATTTTTATATTTATAGAAACCGAGATTCTATGGTGAATCTCGGTTTTTTTTGTGCCTTGTTTTTTCGGTTTGCCATCCCCTCATTTTATGGAGCTTCTATTCAATAAGCTATTTTAAAATACTCTTAATCTTTTCTTTTGGGATAAAAACATCAAACATTCCTTGTGCATACGATGCTATTTCGTATTGTCCGTAGTGAAAAGAAATCCCCTCCGTAGTGATGCTGAAATTATTGTTTATTGCAAAAATGTCATTCTCAAAACTATATCCTTGACTTGATAGAGACTCGTCTTTGTTTAATTTATATTTTTCGAAGAATATTTCTTTTGCAATTTTATTTAGCTCTATTTTGTCACTAATAATATTATCAAGAAATAAATAATCTCCAGTTTTTGGGTCGAAATTAGAATACAATATGTTTCTATAGCCATGAGCTCCCCCAGTATATCCTTCTTGCTCGAGAGATAGAGATAAGTGTTTTTGAGAATTTTCGAGAATTATGTATTTAGATTTCATTACCCATTCATTAGATGTGGCATCAGGAAATTCTTTAATAAATTCTTTAAATTCTGACATGAACTTTTCTACAGAACCTTCAACTGTCTCAGTGTTGTAAGAGTTACATAGTTTTTTAGTAATGTAATTGTTTACGCTAACATTTACTTTAGTGTTTTTATCCTCAAACACTGGGTACTCGAAACTTACTTGTGCACAAGCTCTTTTTCCATCACATTCTCCGATTTTATTCTCAATAATCTTAGTTTCAAATTTTAAGAAATTGCTTACAGGTTTTTTTTCTGAGCTTGTGCAACTATTACTTAATAGTGCTGTGGTAATGCTAAATGCAATAAAAAGTATCTTTTTCATTTTAGAGGATTTTAATTAGAAATGTCCTAATACAAATTTCTGAATAAATATCGACTATTTTATTATTAAGTCGATATAAATTGGAAGATGGTCTGAGAATCCTCCATTGTATTTAAATCCTATATATGTTCTATTCGTTTTTTTTCCTAAATATTTGTCATCTTTAGTAAGTAAGAAGTCTTCGTAAAATACCTTGCATTGATTATCCTTTATATAAGTACTGCTATTGTTCATTAAGCTATTAGAACTTATGAAATGATCTAATTTGCCCCATTTGCCTCCGAATTTATGTGTGCCGTGATCTGAATCTAGAAGATTTAAGTTTGAGTTATTATTTATATTTTGAAGGCTAGTATTAGATGATTCATCATTAAAATCGCCCATAATTATTAGTTTTGGATTATAAAACTTTTCATTTAAAGAGTCACAAATAGAAATTATTCGTTTAGCTGCGAGGATTCTTTTTGGTTCAGAGTTTTTATATCCACCATAGCGCGAAGGGAAATGTACAATCATAAAATGCAAAGTATCTCCACCTTTTACTATGCCTTTAGTGTATAATATTTCTCTAGATCTAATGATGTTATTATTGTGGTCTAGCAGAGGGAAGAATTTAGAGTTTAAAGGAAAAAACTTGTCTTTACGGTAGAGTAGGGCAACGTCAATTCCTCTGCGATCAGGCGAATCGCGGTGTATTATTCTGAAATCATACCTTTTAAGAGCATCAGTATATATGAGATTCTGCAACACGGTATCATTTTCAATTTCTGATAAACCAATAATTGCAGGTGCTTCCCATCCACCAATTATTTTTAAAGTTTTTGAAGTCTTTTTTATCTTTTGCCAGTATTTGTAATTGTTCCAATGACGTGATCCGTTTTCTGTGAATTCATCATCTTTCGTCATAGTATTATTATGCGTATCGAATAGGTTTTCAACGTTATAGAAAATAATTCTAAAATTATCCTGTGCAAAAGAAGTTACATGTAGAAAAAATAATGATAGAACAAAGAAATGTTTCATTGTGTTAAGGGTTTGGGAAACACTAAGATACGAATAATAAAAATAGTTCTACTGTTATTTTAATGGGTTAAAAGGTTACGAGGTTAAAAGGTTATGAGCTTGTAATCCTGTCAACCTTTTTGCCTTTTAACCTTAACTTAGGTTGTTAATTACTTTAGTTCTACTGTTATTTTAATGGGGTTAATAGGTTACGAGGTTAAAAGGTTACGAGCTTGTAATTATGTCAACCTTTTTGCCTTTAACCTTAACTTAGGTTGTTAATTACTTTAGTTCTACTGGTATTTTAATGGGGTTAATAGGTTACGAGGTTAAAAGGTTATGAGCTTGTAATCCTGTCAACCTTTTTGCCTTT
>JAGLEB010000006.1 GCA_023145275.1 Flavobacteriales bacterium
ACGGACCAAAAATAACGTTTGGTGTATAGTTGATTTTTGTACAATGTTCAAAACAACTCTACAAACAACAATTAAACTCCCGATAGCTATCGGGACAATATTTTAAAAGAACTACCTCTTTTTTGCGGATGCAAAGGTACACAATTATTTGTACTACGCAAATCTTACTTTTATTTTTTGACAATATTTCAAGAACCTCCCCAGCTCCTTATTTAAGGATAGCTAGCTGTTGCTAGCCTTTTATTAAAACTAGCAACAACTAACATATTTTTTTTTAATAAGCTTTGGCAAACAAAACTCTCTTAGTTGATGGCTTACCTGTAAACACACATACACCTTCTTCATCAGAAGCATCTATAGGAATACAGCGGATTGAAGCTTTTGTAAGGTCCTTAATTCTATCCTCTGTTTCTGCCGTACCATCCCAGTGAGCTTCGATAAAACCACCTTTCGTTTTTAAAACGTCCTTAAACTCTTCGAAAGTATCAACTTTAGTTGTTTTCTCAGACCTAAAGTCTAGCGCTTTATTTAATAAGTTTTCTTGTATCTCTTCTAATAAATTAGAAACATATTCCGAAATAATATCATTAGAGACTATCTCCTTCGTTAGCTTATCTCTTCGAGCCACCTCTACTGTACCATTATCAAGATCCTTTGGTCCAACAGCAATTCTCACTGGAACGCCTTTAAGCTCCCACTCAGCAAATTTCCAACCGGGTTTATGAGTATCTCTTTTGTCAAACTTCACTGAAACACCTTTTGCTCTAAGGTCCTTCATCATCTCTTCCACTTTTTTAGAAACTGCATCAAATTGCTCATCATTTCTATAAATTGGAACAATCACAACCTGGTGAGGTGCCAATTTAGGAGGTAACACCAAGCCTTTATCATCAGAATGAGTCATTATCAAGCCTCCCATTAGTCTAGTAGAAACACCCCAAGATGTGGCCCAAACATGTTCCTGCTTTCCAGCTTTAGAAGTAAATTTCACATCAAAAGCTTTTGCAAAATTCTGTCCTAAGAAATGAGATGTACCAGCTTGTAGAGCTTTTCCATCTTGCATCAAAGCCTCAATACAGTATGTTTCTAATGCTCCGGCAAATCTCTCCGATTCTGTTTTTAGACCTCTAATTACAGGCATTGCCATAAAGTCTTCTGCAAAATCAGCGTATACATTCATCATTCTCTCAGCTTCTTCAACTGCTTCTACTTCTGTTGCGTGTGCTGTATGCCCCTCTTGCCATAAGAACTCAGAAGTTCTTAAAAACAATCTTGTACGCATCTCCCAACGAACAACATTTGCCCATTGATTAATCAACAATGGCAAATCTCTGTACGACTCAACCCATTTTCTGAAAGTATCCCAAATTATAGTTTCTGAAGTAGGCCTTACAATTAGCTCTTCCTCTAATTTTGCATCTTCATCTACAATTATCTTACCATTTTCATCATTCTTCAACCTGTAGTGTGTTACTACAGCACATTCTTTTGCGAAACCATCAACATGGCTAGCCTCTTTACTGAAGTACGATTTCGGAATAAACAACGGAAAATAGGCATTCTCATGACCTGTTTCTTTAAATTTCACATCGAGTTCATGCTGGATTTTCTCCCATATAGCATAACCATATGGCTTTATCACCATCATACCTCTCACTCCCGAATTTTCAGCTAGATCAGCCTTAACTACTAGCTCGTTATACCACTTAGAATAGTCTTCTGAACGGCTTGTTAGATTCTTCCCCATAAAAAAATTATATTTGGCACAAAAATTGTAATGTTTATCCTAAACAAGGAGCTTTACATCAGTAGTTACAAAAACATTTGTAACTTTGGTAAAACTCATTTTAACAATGCTATTATCAAGCAAATTGCCCTATTGATTAGGAAGGCGCAAAGATAACTATTAAATGTGTAACTGAATAAAACTAGCATTACAAAATTTAAAGTGATTTACAAATATTGATATTAACATTTTATATTTATAAAATTTCTTAACGAATTCTACATATGAAACAAAAATACACATATCTTTTCTCTATTATTTTACTAGGATTCCTTGTAAACTTAACATCATGTGGCCCATCATCACAGATGTTTGCTGTAGATAATTCAAATAACTCTGACGGAATTTATTCTACAAAAACAAAACAAGCAGGGACTTACGAATTTGCATACGGAAACGACATAGAAAATATAGCAGGAGATCCTACTCTTGGCTTAGACTATAAAACTGACTCTTCATACTCGGCATATATGAATAGTAAGTACTTAAACGATGAGACAAATGCTGCATATTACAATGTAGACACTTCAAACATTTATTATAACGAAGATTCTTCTAAGAGTGGTTATGTATCAAACTCTGTTTCTGAGTCTAACACTAACTACTACGGCTCGGCAGGCTTCAGTCCTTACGGAATGAGCTTTGGCCTTGGGATGAGCTTTGGTGGATATCCTGGCTATGGATATGGAGGTTATCCTGGATACGGATATGGGGGTTATCCCGGTTATGGATATGGCGGATACCCTGGTTACGGTTATGGTGGTTATCCTGGATATGGTTATGGTGGATACCCCGGATATGGATACGGAGGTTATCCTGGATATGGATACCCAGGCTATGGATATCCTGGAGGTGAGCATGGTAGTGCACTAACTAGAGAAAAAAGGAATTCACAAGGTGGTAATTACAATAGTTCAGGATATAATAACAAAATAAAATACGATTATAAAAGAAAATCTAGCGTTGCGACGTCCGATAGAAAAGCTAATACTGGTAATAGTAAAAATTATTCTAAATACAGATCAGGAACAACAAGGTCAAGTTCTTCAAGAACTAGAAATGAATATTCAAGAAGCAATTCTTCATCACCATCAAACTCCAATTACAATAGGTCAAATAGTTCTACACGAAGCTATACACCTACTTACAATTCGAGTAGCAGATCATCTAGTCCATCTAGGAGTAGTTCTAGCGGGGCAAGAAAACGTTAATCATATTTATTCTTAAATAATTAATTTTCAAGTGGATCAATTTTGATTTACCCTATATATTATTGAATTAAAATGAAAAAAATAATACTTATTATTATACTATTTTCCCAGATATCTTTTGGACAAGGTATAAGCGATGCTTTAAATATTTCTCAGCCTAAAATTGGTGGATCAGCTAGATTTCAAGCAATGGGAGGAGCTTTTACTGCACTGGGAGGAGAATTATCTGCATTGCAAGTAAACCCAGCATCTGGAGCTGTTTTTCTCGAAGGTCAAGCTAGTTTTTCATATGGGCTATCAACTATTGGCAACACCAGCACCTTCTATGATGGAGGAGGATCGGACGAAACAACTTATAACAACCTAAACCAAATTGGAATAGTATTTGTCTTTGAAAATGATAATTATGCCTCATCGATAACAAAATATTCTTTAGGTTTTAATTACAACAGAACTAACAATTTCCACAACGACTTAAGTTTTATTGGAAATAACAACACTCAACTAGAGATAACAGACAACAACAATAATCTATACTACCAAGGATCTAGCTCTCTCGCTACTTCATTTGTTCTAGCTTCAAATGGTTATTCACCAAATAATTTAAGGGGTGCGGAGTATTTGGCCTTTGAGACTTTCCTGATAGATCTGAACGACCCTGAATCTAAATATTACGACGATAGATACCCGACATTTAGTGAAGAACTGCCTGTATATGTATTTTCTGGGGCCCCATTAAACAGTGTTGAACTAAATAACAACAAACAAAACTACAGCATTTCTAAGAGTGGTTATAGTGGACAGTACACTTTTTCGGGGAGTGTAAATGTTGACAATAAGGTTCAAATTGGACTTTCTTACAATAGGTCTACAATGAATAGCGAGACAGTTTCGTCTCTTGAAGAAAGTGGATATGCCGAAAGTTCAGATTTAAATTACTTTACGTATAAATCATTTATCAGCACTTATGGCTATGGAAATGGGTTTTCACTTGGAGCTATTTACAGAGCTAATGATATGATAAGATTTGGTGCATCATACCATTCACCAACATGGTATAAGTTAACCGACGAGTATGCGTATTCGATGGAAACAACATTTAAAACACCTGACAGTGATGGCAATAAAACATATAAGTCACAAACTGATTACAAGTATTTTGATTATGAGGTAAATACTCCTTATAAAGTTGACGCAGGTTTAGCAATAATCCTTGGAGGTAAAGGCTTGATAAGTGCCGACTACGAGTACATAGGGTATTCAGGGATGAAACTAGGTCCTGATAGAGATTTTGATAATGAGAATAGAGAAATAAAAAACACGTTGAACTCTACTCACAATATTAGGTTAGGTACCGAATGGAAAGTTTCTTTTATCAGTTTAAGAGCTGGATATTCTTATGCTCAAACTCCATATAAAGATGAACAGAGACAATCAAATACTCAATCTTTTTCACTAGGAGGAGGATTAAACTTTAAATCGTGGAATCTCGATTTATCATATCAAAAATTCACAAACAATTACAATTATTATATTTACGAGGTAGATCTAGTAGATGCCGCTAGAGTAAATAATTATGAAAGTAATTTCGTTGCAACCTTGAGGTTTGCTATGTAATCTCAAACATTTGCAATAAAAAATGGCTATTCAATAAAAACTGAATAGCCATTTTTTTACCTATTTAGAAAAAATTACTCCTAACTCTCTAAGACAAAGCTTTCCATAAATGCAGTTGTATACGCTCCACTTAAATAATCAGGGTTATCCATCAATGCTCTATGGAAAGGTATTGTTGTTTTAACACCTTCTATCACAAACTCGTCTAACGCTCTTTTCATTTTATTTATAGCCTCTTCTCTACTCTGAGCAGTTGTAATCAACTTTGCAATCATAGAGTCATAATACGGAGGAATTACATATCCTGCGTAAACATGGGTATCTACTCTTACCCCATGACCGCCAGGAACGTGGAAATAATCAACTTTTCCAGGCTGTGGTCTAAAATCGTTATAAGGATCTTCAGCATTAATTCTACACTCTATAGAAAAAAGCTTTGGAAAATAATTTTCTCCAGAAATTGGCACACCTGCAGCAACTTTTATTTGCTCTCGAACTAAATCGAAATCAATAACCTGCTCTGTTATAGGGTGTTCCACCTGAATACGAGTATTCATTTCCATAAAGTAGAAATTTCGGTGCTTATCAACTAAGAATTCTATTGTACCTACTCCTTCATATTTTATAAATGCAGTTGCTAACACTGCTGCATCTCCCATTTTATCACGAAGCTCATCCGTCATAAATGGCGATGGAGTTTCTTCAGTAAGTTTCTGGTGACGACGTTGTATAGAACAATCTCTTTCAGATAAATGACATGCTTTTCCATATTGATCTCCAATTACTTGGATTTCGATATGACGTGGATCTTCAATAAGTTTCTCCATGTACATACGATTATCTCCAAAAGCAGCCATAGACTCTTGACGAGCATCATCCCACGATTTCCTCAGAATATCTTTAGACCATACGGCTCTCATACCTTTTCCTCCACCTCCAGCTGAAGCCTTTAGCATTACAGGGTATCCAAACTCGTCGGCTAATCTTTCACATTCCTCAAATTCTTCTATTATACCTTCAGAACCCGGAATTGTAGGCACTCCAGCCTTTTTCATTGTTTCTTTAGCATTGGCTTTATCGCCCATACTATCAATCATTTCAGGACTAGCTCCAATAAATTTTATTCCATGCTCTTCACAAAGCTTAGAAAAAGTAGAACTCTCGGCCAAGAAACCATATCCCGGATGAATTGCATCAGCATTAGTAATTTCAGCAGCTGCAAGTATATTGTGCGAATTCAAATATGATTCACTACTAGCTGGTGGTCCTAAACAAACAGCTTCGTCTGCAAATCGAACGTGGAGGCTATTAGCATCTGCAGTTGAATAAACAGCAACAGTCTTTATCCCCATCTCACGAGCAGTACGAATTATTCGCAATGCTATTTCTCCTCGATTGGCTATTAATATTTTTTTAATCATGCACAAAAGTCTTTATCTCGCATATAAAACTACGCAAGAGGTTAATCTTTAGCTTAATCCCAAGTTTAAGATGGGTCAACTAAGAACAATGGTTGATCGTATTCTACTGGTGAATTGTCATCGACTAAAACTTTTACAATTTTACCAGAAATCTCAGATTCTACTTCATTGAAAAGCTTCATAGCCTCAATCATACAAACCACACTTCCAGAAGAAATCTCATCTCCAACCTTAACAAAAGCTTCCTTATCAGGAGTAGGTTTTCTGTAGAATGTTCCAATTATAGGAGACTTTATAGCAATGTATTTAGAATTTTCATCTTCTGCAGCAGCAGGTGGATCTACCAAAGCTACAGGAGGAACAACTTGTGGCATGGCAGCCATAGGAGCAGCCATTGGAACTTGCTGTACAATTGTAGTTTCAGGAGCAACATAATCACTTCCTGTTTTGATAGTGATTTTTATATCATCCATCTCTAAAGCTACTTCACTAGCACCTGATTTTGCAACAAACCTAATCAGGTTTTGAATTTCCTTTAAATCCATAATAATTATTTTTATTTCTTATTATTTGGTTAATAAGCCCATTTCAAAAATTGAGCTCCCCAAGTAAATCCGCCACCAAACGCAGCGATAACAATATTATCTCCTTTATTTAATTTCTTTTCATAGTCCCACAAAAGCAAAGGAATGGTACCATTAGTTGTGTTTCCAAATTTATGAATATTTATCATAACTTTTTCATCATCTAACTCCATTCTTCTTCTCGTGGCATCAATAATTCTCTTATTTGCTTGATGAGGCACTAGCCACTCTACATCTTCGGCAGTCAAATTATTTCTATCCATTATCAATTTAGCTGAATCAGCCATATTACTAACTGCATACTTAAATACAGCCTTACCATCTTGATAAACATATTGCTTATTTGCGTCAAGAGTCTCGTGTGTCGTAGGCATCATAGAGCCTCCAGCTTCGATTTTCAAAAAATCACGCCCAACACCATCTGATCTCAAATACTCATCAACAAGACCTAATCCTTCAGTGTTAGGTTCTAAAAGAACACCACCACCACCATCACCAAATATTATACAAGTATTTCTATCTGTATAATCAATTATCGACGACATTTTATCGGCCCCAATAATTAATATTTTTTTATATTTTCCAGACTCGATAAAAGCAGCTCCAGTAGATAATCCAAAAAGGAAACCAGAACATGCTGCATTTATATCATATCCAAATGCATTTACAGCACCAATCTCGGTAGCAACATACGCAGAAGTAGAAGCAACTAAAACATCAGGTGTAATAGTTGAAACAATTACCAAATCAATCTCTTTAGGATCAATACCGCTCTTTTTTATAATTTCTTCACCCGCTTTAATTGCAATATATGAAGTCCCAGATCCCTCTTCTTTGAGTATCCGCCTTTCTTTAATCCCTGTTCGTGATGTTATCCACTCGTCGTTGGTTTCAACCATCGTCTCAAGTTCCTTGTTTGTTAAAACATAATCTGGAACATATCCGCCGACTGCAGTAATAGCTGCTGATATTTTACCCATTGCTTAAATATTTTAATAATACTTGTTTGTTAACTTTTCACACTATAAAATGTAAATAATTTTTACAGCTATGAACTCCCCTATCCATATCTAAAAAAGGAGGGCGAAAAGTAAAACCTTTTTTCTAACTAACAAAGAAAATATGACGAATTAACGCTACTATGCATGCATAATACTTTAATTAACCCATTGAAATAAAGATACTTATACAAGTAAATATATTCAATGAGAAAAAAATACTTAATAGCCAAAAATAATAAATAAAAGATTTAGAAGAAAACTAAATACTTGTTGTGTAAAAACCACACTAATAACGTATTAATACTCCTATTTTTCAATGAAATTATTTATTATTGATAGCAGCACATAAATAACAATAATAAGTGGGATGGCAACCAATTGCAATACAAGCAACAAAACTAACGATATAGCAACAAAGATCCACCTTATCTTATTGTCTTGCCAATTCCAAACTTTAAACTTCATTGCAAATAATGGTAATTCAGCAACTAAAGCATAAGAAGACAAAACAGTAACTAAGTATAACATCCAAGGACTTGCAACAAAACTTTCGACCATTTCGCTTTGTTTTAGAACCGAAATTAAAAATATTGAAAGTACAAAAAGAGTAATTGCTGGTGTAGGCACACCTATAAAAGAAGACGACTGACGAGTATCAATATTAAAATTTGCCAACCTTAAAGCCGAGAACAAAGTTATCAAGAACCCAGGCAAGGCATAAACAGTATCTTTATTAATCAAAATATTCAAGCTATCGTTAGAATAGAATACTACATCCGACAAATCAGCATTTGCAAGCTTAAGCATCATAAACATAGCCATTCCAGGAACTACTCCAAATGAAACCATATCAGCTAATGAGTCCATTTGCTTTCCTAGTTCTCCACTGACGCCTAATAGTCGAGCCACCATACCATCAAAAAAATCGAAGAAAGCCCCAAGGAAAGTAAAGAAACCAGCCCAAACAAAATAACCGTTCAATATTAACACTACTGCAATCAAGCCAGAGGATAAATTTCCTAAAGTAATTATATTTGGAATATGTTTTTTTATATACATCTCTTATTATGTTTGAATATTATGTTAACTTTTATCGAAATCCGAACAATACAAAAGTATAAAAAACAATCGCTACAAAAAATTTGATTATGAATAAGAAATACAAAACTTTGTGATTACATTTACAAAGCACATAAAACAACACACTATGGACTACAAAGATTTATGCATGAAAGTAATAGATATTGCAAAAGATACGGGGGCTTTCATGCGAAAAGAACAAGAAAACTTAAGTGAATCAAAAGTAGAAGAAAAAAGTATAAACTCTTTAGTATCGTATGTTGATAAAAGTGCCGAGAAAATGATAGTAGACAGACTCTCTACTTTTCTTCCTGAAGCAGGATATATTGCAGAAGAAGGTACATCTAACAAAAAAGGAGATAAATATAATTGGATTATTGACCCTCTTGACGGCACAACAAATTACATCCACGGCTTACCAACATATGCTGTTTCTATTGCACTAAAAGAGAATGACAAAATTGTACTTGGTGTAGTATATGAGGTAGGAATGGACGAGTGCTTCTATGCTTGTAGCGAAAACAAAGCATATCTAAACGGCAAAGAAATTTTTGTGAAAAAGAATAATAACTTAAAGGATTCGCTAATAGCTACTGGTTTCCCTTACTACGATTTTAGTAGGAATAAGGCTTTCTACAATACATTAATAACATTAACACAAAAAACTAGGGGAATGCGAAGACTTGGCACAGCTGCAACTGACCTAGCATATGTTGCTTGTGGGAGGTTTGATGCATTTTACGAGTATGGGCTTAGTCCGTGGGATGTAGCCGCAGGGGCTTTTATTGTAGAGCAAGCAGGTGGAAAAGTTTCTGATTATTCAAGAAAAGACAAATGGCTTTTTGGAGAAGAAATAATAGCCACTAGCTCAGCAATCTTCAAAGATTTTTCTAAAATAGTTGTAGATGAATTCAGTATAGAAGACAATCATGATATACTTTTATAAACACACCATTTATTAATTTTTTTACATTATCAAAAAGGAAAATATATATTTAATTAGTGGGATGGGGGCAAATTCGAAAGTATTCGAACGTCTTGATCTCAGTACCTATAATCTAAATTTTATTGATTGGCTAATACCTTTAAACAATGAAAAAATCGAAGATTATGCGCAAAGAATGGCTAAAGATATTGACAGATCAAAAACAGTCATATTAATAGGCATGTCTTTTGGTGGTATTATGGTACAAGAGATAGCTAAATTTGTAAAAACTGAAAAGATTATAATTATATCATCTATAAAAGACAAAAATGAGCTTCCCCTATCATACAATATTTCTGCCTCATTAAATTTACATAAGCTAATTCCTTCTTTTTTATTTCACAACACTAAATTATTAGGAAAAGTATTATTTGGAAAAAATAAAGAATCTACACTGAAGGTAATGGAAAGGTACTTCACAATGAAAGATATTAGGTACAGTAGGTGGGCTATAAACGAAATTGTGAATTGGAAAGGCCCTCAACAAAAAAATAATATTTTACATGTTCACGGAACAAAAGACACTATTTTTCCTGCTAAATATATTACAAATGCTACTTTTGTAAAAAATGGCACTCACCTTATGATATTCAATAAGGCAAACATTGTTAACAAGCATTTTACTGATTTTTTATCAAAAGAATAAATTTTGCAATATTATTTCACTATTACCTTAATAGTGAAATAAGGTTTTCTATCACTTTAAATTAGCAAATTCATGCTAAGCAAGCTACGAAGGCAGATAGATGACTAAAATAAAATAGTTACAGATGAAAATAAAAAAAGCAGAAATAGAAGGACTTTTAGAGATTACACCAAGAGTTTTTGAAGACGAAAGAGGTTATTTCTACGAAAGTTACAGTAAGCTAGCTTATTTGGAGCAAGGAATTGATTATAATTTCATACAAGACAATCAATCGCTGTCGCAAAAAGGAGTTCTTAGGGGACTTCATTTTCAAAACCCTCCTTTTGCTCAGGGCAAACTAGTTAGAGTAATAAAAGGATCAGTAATTGACATTGCTGTAGATATCAGAAAAAAATCTCCAACATACGGAAAGCATCACAAGGTTCTTTTGACTGAAAGTAACAAAAGACTATTTTGGATACCTCCCGGATTTGCACATGGTTTTTTAACTCTCGAGGACGACACTATTTTTGCTTATAAGGTTACTAATATCTACAACAAAGAGTCAGAAGGATGTATAAAATGGGACGACTCAGATTTAAATATAGACTGGGATATACCAGAAGATTTAGAGCCTCTAGTTTCTGATAAAGATAATGAAGGAGCATCTTTTGTAGATTATAAATCTGAATTCTAATAGTTATCATTTATAGAAGCACACATATCAGGCTTTTTTGGAAAAACAGTTATATTATTAGTTATTGCATTGTATATTATTTGAATGATTATGAAGAAAATATTTAGCATATCAACAGTTATAGTCTTTGCTATAGTTGTTGGTAAATTGTTTATCTTTTCAGTACCGCAAGAGATAAATAGCGATGATACCAATCAAAAAAACTTAAGCAACGAATACAAAGTGTATGCTTTAAACATGCCTGCAGATGCTCAGTTTGCAGACGAAAAAGTTCCTCTAGATATAATTGATGTAAGAGAGCGTCTAGATAGAGAACTTCTTGTTAATACATATTGGCAATCTCAAGGCTTATTATTTTTCAAAAGAGCAAACAAGTATTTTCCGATGATAGAAGGAATACTAAAAGAAAAAGGTGTTCCTGATGATTTCAAATATCTTGCCCTTATTGAAAGTGGATTGCAAAATGTAACTTCTCCCGCAGGAGCGAAAGGTTTTTGGCAATTGATGCCAGCAACAGCAAGAGAACAAGGACTAGAGGTAAATTCGAATGTTGATGAGCGCTACGATGTAAAAAGGTCGACAGAAGTAGCTTGTGACTACTTATTAAAATCAAAAGAGAAATTTGGTACTTGGACACTTGCAGCAGCTTCGTACAATATGGGAGTATCTGGTATTAACAAGCAGCTCATAAGACAGAAAGTAGACAACTATTATGATTTATTATTGGGAGAAGAGACATCTCGTTATCTTTTTAGAATTATTGCGATAAAGAACATCTATGAAAACCCTAAGGAATACGGATTTAATTTCAGAGAAAAAGATTTGTACACTTTGCAAAAAACGCATTTCGTGAAAGTTGATACCGTTGTAAGTAATTTAGCTGACTTTGCAATTTCTCAAGGGATAAATTACAAAGAGTTGAAAATATTGAACCCATGGCTTAGAGAGATTAAACTCAATAATAAATCTCGAAAGGAATATCTTATAGAGATACCAAACAAATAGATTCAAAAAAAATGCCGTCACTTAAAAGAGTAACGGCATTTTTTTTCGAATATTTTCATCCTAACAAGCAGGCAAACTAACTGGAACATTAATTGCCAACCCTCCTTCCGAGGTCTCTTTATATTTTGAATGCATATCTTTTGCTGTATCAAACATTGTTTTTACAACCTCATCTAGAGAAACTCTAGAATCTGATGGGTCGAAATTAATTGCCAACTCTGATGCTGTAATAGCTTTAATAGCACCCATTGTATTTCTTTCTATACAAGGAATTTGCACTAATCCGCCGATAGGATCACATGTAAGCCCCAAATGATGCTCCATTGCAATTTCGGCAGCTTCTAATACTTGTGCGGGTGTTCCTCCACGAACTTCAGTAAGTGCCGCCGCCGCCATAGCTGAAGACACACCTATCTCAGCCTGACATCCACCCATTGCGGCTGATATTGTTGCTCCTTTTTTAAATATACTTCCTATCTCTCCAGCTACTAATAAAAACTTAACAATATCATCACTTGTAGCATTTTTATCCACACCAGTTAGATAATACATCAATACTGCTGGAATAACTCCAGATGAACCATTTGTTGGCGATGTAACAACTCTTCCTAAGGACGCATTTACTTCATTTACAGCTAATGCAAATAGACTGACCCAAGCAAATATATTTTGATTATTACTTTCTTTTTTAGCAATAATCGACATCCATTCACTACGGCTTTCATAATGACTATCGCCAATTAATGTCTTGTACAATATTCCGGCTCTCCTTTTCACATTCAATCCTCCGGGGAGTATTCCTTCGGTATGACAGCCCTCAAATACACAATCCTGCATCACAGCCCAAATTTTCAAGGCATCCTGCTCTACTTCTTCCTTTGCTTGCCATGACAATTCATTTTTCATAACTATTTCAGAGATTGAAGCACCGTTTTCTTCACAGTATTTCAGTAACTCCGCAGCATTTTTTATAGGAAAATGTAATTTTGCAACTTGATTAGAAATTTTCTCATTTTCTTTTATCACAAAACCTCCACCAATAGAATAAAAAATAGCCTCACTTTGATTATCTCCAAAAAAGGCAGTTAATTTCATCGCATTTGGGTGAAAGTCAAAGAACTCTCGATTAAAAACTATATCAGTTTTCATGCTAAAAGCTAAAGTATGCTCATCACCAAATGTGATTTCTCCTTTTTCTTTTACTTCATCAATGATACTATCAATATCTTTTGTTGAAATAGTTCGAGGGTCGTAACCACATAATCCTAATATAGTAGCAACATCAGTATAATGGCCTCTTCCTGTAAGCGAAAGAGATCCATATAAATCAACTCTTATCTTTTCTACACTAGAAAAAACACCTTCATCCTTCAATTCAGATATCCATCGTTCTGCAGCTTTCCAAGGCCCTAGAGTATGAGAACTAGAAGGCCCCACCCCAATCTTCAGCATATCAAAAACACTGATGTTTTCCATAATGTATATTTTCTATTTTTTTCAATTATTTAGTACACGCATCCCAAACAGGGTCTTTGGGAGTCGGAGCAACTATAGATACTTGTTCTAATTTTACAGGATGAATAAATTCGATCATCCTAGCATGTAAGTTAACTGATAAGTCTTTATTTGCTCTTTTGAAACCGTATTTTACATCACCCTTAATCGGAAAGCCAATTTTTGACAACTGACATCTAATCTGGTGGTGTCTTCCAGTCTTCAGGTTAATTTCTAAAAGCTGATATCTGTCTAGCTTTTTTAATATCTTATAGCTCAAAATGGCTTTTTTACTATTCGGAACTATTTTATCGTAGGCATATGATTTATTCTGCTTAGAGTTTCTGACTAAAAAATGCGACAACTCCCCTTCATTGGCTAAAGTTTCCTTATTAACAATTGCCCAATACGTTTTTTTAATCTCGTGATCTTGCAACATTTTATTAAGTCTAGCTAAAGCTTTTCCAGTTCTAGCGAAGATAACTGCACCACCAGTTACTCTATCAATTCTATGTACAACACCAAGAAAAACCTCTCCAGGCTTATTATATTTATCCTTGATATATTCTTTTACAACTTCACTTAATGATTTATCTCCAGTTTTATCACCTTGCACTATATCTCCAGCACGTTTATTAACAATGATGATATGGTTGTCTTCAAAAAGAACTTGCAAGTTTTCTTTATCACTTCTAAGCATCTATACTATTTTTTACAAAGGTAATTCATGAATATTTACTTACAACTGAAATTAGTAAGTTTTTCATAGAAAATGAAGATTTTGTGGATATTACAAGAGTGCAATGTAATTATTTTTACTACAACAAGTGACTGTGTTTTTTCTTTTAAGAAAATACTTATCAACTATTTCTTAATAATAAAAACTCGCATCTTCATGCTACTTTTCATACATTTAGACAACTAACAAACATTATATACCTATGACACCACTAAGATCTAAATCGGCTCTTGAACCTCATAAAATTTTTGTTCTTGACACCTCAGTAATAATATTCGATCACGATTCTATCTTAAAATTTGCAGAAAATGATGTCGCTATTCCCATAACTGTATTAGAAGAATTAGATGAATTTAAGAAAGGTAGAGATATAAAAAACTTTGCCGCTCGAGAATTTATTCGCTTTCTTGATAAAGTATCGGATACTCACTCTCTTCAGGAGTGGATTGATATTCCGGGAGAAAACAAGGGAGCCTTTAAAATAATAATGAATGGCAAGAGCTCCTCTATAGATGCAAATGACATCTATTCGGAGGACAAAATGGATCATCATATCTTAAATGCAGCACTATACCTGCAAGAACAAGAGCCTGAAAAAAGGATTATTCTTGTATCTAAAGATATAAATTTAAGGCTTAAAGCTAAAGCTTTGAATTTAGATGCTGAAGATTTCAAAACAGGGAATGTCCAAGAAGTTGATAAATTAATGCATGGAGTACAAAAAGTTGTTGATGTAACTCATGACCAAATTGTAGTACTTCATTCAAAAAAATATGTTGACATCGATTTATTTCCCGAAATAGAAGTGCCACTTGCCAATGGGTATTATATATTTCAAAGTCCTGAGAGTTCTGCTTTAGCATATTTCAATCCTTTCTCTAAACAATACGAAAAGGTTGAGAAAAAAATGTGTTATGGAATAAAGCCACATAATGCTGAACAAACATTTGCATTACACGCATTACTGAAAGATGAAATTAAGCTTGTAGCACTACAGGGAGTTGCAGGAACGGGTAAAACTCTTTTAGCCCTTGCAGGTGCCCTAGAACAAAGAAGAAATTTTAAACAAGTATATCTTGCCAGACCTATTGTTCCATTGAGCAATAAAGATATTGGTTTTCTTCCAGGTGATATTAAGTCGAAAATAAACCCATATATGGAACCACTTTGGGATAATCTGAAGGTAATAAAAAACCAATATGGGGAGCACGATAGTGAGTTCAAGCAGATAAACAATATGATAGAAACGGAGAAATTAGTTATAGCCCCACTAGCATACATTAGAGGTAGAAGCTTATCTGATGTTATTTTCATTGTTGATGAAGCTCAAAACTTAACACCCCACGAAATAAAAACAATCATTACTAGAGCTGGAGACAATGCAAAGTTTATTTTCACTGGAGATGTAAAACAAATAGACACTCCATATCTCGACGATAAATCAAACGGTTTATCCTACTTGGTTGACAAACTTTCGGGCAACGACCTATTTGCCCATGTAGAGCTTGTAAAAGGAGAACGTTCTGCCCTAGCAAACTTGGCGAACGATTTACTATAAACTCAAAAAAATAAAGAGGGCCTATAAAACATAGTCCCTCTTTATTCCTTTAAGCTCCAATTTTACTTTATTTGCTTATTGCTTTTATAATCCACAGTATCAAATACAAACCTATACCTGTACCATAGGCAAGAGCTAGAACAACAAAAATTATTCTAAACACTAATGGATCTGTACTAAATTTACTTCCAAGCCAATCGCATACTCCTAAAATCATATTCTCTTATTTTACTAGTTAAACATACTACAAGGTACAAATAATTATTCTGCAAGTACAATTTTCACTGACTTCAATAAAGCATTATTAATCTCGCCATTCATATTCTGATCGAAATCGTTGTATTTCAACTTCAATTTGTTTTTACCTTTATTCAAATCAACAGTAATAACATTTGACCAACCAAATTCATTCCAATTATCCTCTCCTCTCTGCGGCATAACCACTGCTGCTATGTAAGCTTCATTTACATACATAGAACGTATAGCACACTTATTCTCTGTATTAATAGGTCCACTCCCATTTGCATACTCAAATGAAACAAAATATTTTCCAGGTTGTTTCACATTAAATTCAACAAAAATCTGATTATTTTCGATTTTAGTAAGTATTAACGTAGACGCACTATCTGTTGATGTCTTTTGGAATTTACTAATCGGAATATCAATTTCCTTAGAGTTAATAAAATCAACTTGTTCACTTAAAAAAGATTCGTTCCCTTTCGCATCAATAGCTTTTACTTGGTAACTCTCATAAGATCCCACTTGCTCTCTGCTATAACTAGTCTCTTTTGTTTCGTTCTTAAGTTTTCCATTCAAAAAAACCTCATAAGAAACTGCGTTTTCTGTAGCATCCCACTTTACAATATCTCCTTCTAAACGCAATTCTGGAGTTTCGGGCGAAAATTCGTTTTCAACTAAATTTATTTTAGAATCTTCATTTAATCCACCATTCATAACAATCTCGACCAGGTGATTACCAGTTATACTTGCCTCTACAAATGGATCCTGCTCTTCTCCATCAAGTTTAAAAGATGCAATTTTATCTCCAAATCCACTAATTTTTATATCGAGAATAGCATTTCTATATTTAAAGTTTTTCAACTCCATATTTCCGCTATAAGCTTTCGGTATTAGTGGTTTAAATTCTAATGAATTAGCATTATATTCTATCCCAAAAAGTATATCATAATAGTTTGATAATTGTGCAGCAACAGACCACAGCATATTATGAGAGTTCATAGCTTCTACGTCTGTTTGCTCCCAGTCGCCAGTTTCTGCAACATAATTTTCGTAGTTTGTTAGAAACAGTCCCGCAGACCTAAATAAAGATGCCATCCCAAACTCTACAGCTTTTTCGTTTCCTACTTGCTTTGCTGCTAAATTCCAATATCCCTGAACAAAAGGCCAAATACCATTATTGTGATAAGGATGAATATTCGGTATTTGAGGATAGAAAACTGGTGTTCCCCATTTTACAACTGGGAAATTTTCAATTGTTTTTTTAGCTTGCTCATCAGATGCTATTCCAAATCGTACCATATGCGATGCCCCAAGCGCCTCGGCTTTTGGAGATAGACTTAAATAATTTCGGCCATATAAAAAATTACCATAGTAGCCTTTATCTTCAATCCAAAACTTCTCATTCATTGTCTTTTTTAGAGAGCTTGCTATATCTTCATATTTTGAAGCGTCTTTTCCAAGCAAATGACTAATCTCGCTCAAGACCATCAACGAGCGATAGTGAATAGCTACTGTACCTAAATTCTCTGAATTATAAATATCTACAGGTTGCATCCATCTTGGATAAGATTGTTCTCTCCAATCAATAAAAGAAGACTCTCCTTTTGTTAATCCATCCTTACTAAAAGCAACCTTCAGATCATCATCAAGTGAATTTTTAATTATCGTATAAATATGATCCAACCATTCTTTATCTCCAGTTATTTTATACAAATGCCACGCAGCCGGAGCCCAAATCATCCTATCGGTAGAAACGGGCCATGCACCACCAGTCCCAGTATCTTGAATAATTCTATCATTCGCAACTTTCTTTAACAACCCATTCTTCACTATTTCGGGATGAGTTGTAGATAAACTAAGCATAGAAGCATAGCTCAAATCTCGTGTCCAAACACCTCCCCATTTTGCACCAGTATCGAAATAGCCATCTGAAGTTACTAAATTCTCTGATTCCTCGAGCGCCATATTATATAAGGCATTTAAAAGAACAATTTTTGAAGAAAACTGTGGGAATTTAGAAATATCTCTTTTTAACTTCCAAACTCGGGTTGAATCAATATTAACTTTCGACAAAACCTGATAATTAGATTTTATCTCTGTATCAGAAACAGCAACAGCCTCAAATTTATCCTGACGAACAAAATTTTTACCGACAGTATACGTATCAGACTTATATAACAAATCACTATTACTAACCTTGCAAGCTCCTACTAAGCCAAGCATCGCAAATACAAAAACAACTTTCCTCATATTAGTTTTATTAAATTCTATTACAAAAATAACATTCATTCAACTACTTTTGCTAATAATTCGCACTTAACATTAAAAAAATAACACAATGATTTATTTAGATAACGCTTCTACTACTAAAATTAATAATGAAGTGTTAGATACTTTAAATAAATCAATGTCAGAAATATACGGAAACCCTTCATCTACACATTCCTTAGGACGAAAATCAAAGGTAGCTATTGAATCTGCCAGAAACTCAATTGCTAAAATAATGAATTGTAAAGCAAAGGAGATAATATTCACATCAGGAGGGACTGAAGCTGATAATGCAATAATATTCAATGCTTTAAATACTTTAAATATTGAACGAATAATATCTTCACGAATAGAGCATCACGCTGTAATAGATACAATAAAGAAAATTGAGAATGACAAATTGGCGGAGGTTCATTGGTTGGCCATTGACAGTAAAGGAAATATTAATCTAAATGAACTTAAAGAGCTTCTCAATGATCAGAAAACTACTTTAGTGAGTCTAATGCACGTAAACAACGAAATTGGAAATATTTCAGACATCAATAAGCTTGGAGAAATTTGCAAAAAAAATGGAGCCATATTTCATTCTGATACAGTTCAGGGAATATCACATTTAAAATACGATTTGTCGAACATTCCCGTGGATTTTATATGTGCAAGTGCTCATAAATTTGGAGGACCAAAGGGTGTTGGTTTTATTTACAAAAGAGATGGAGTAAAATATTCAAAGCAACTTTTCGGAGGAGAGCAAGAGAGAGATTTCAGGGCAGGAACTGAGAATGTTAGCGGTATTGTTGCAATGCAAAAAGCATTAGAAATTGCACATTCCAGTATTGATGAAAATAATACGCACTTGTATAAATTAAAATCTCACCTCATAAATTCTATTAAGGAAAAAACTGTAGGTGTAAAATTTAATGGTTTATCTGACAACATGGAAGGAAGTATATATACTATTGTAAACATCAATTTACCCCTTTCAAAGCCAAATAAAATGATCGTTTTTCAATTTGATTTAAAAGGTGTCGCAATATCTGAAGGGAGCGCATGCTCAGCAGGAGGAAGCTTAGGCTCGCATGTTTTGAAAGAGATAATCCCTGACTACAAGAACTCAGGAAGCAACATTAGAATATCAATGAGTGCAGATAATACTATTGAAGAGATTGATACATTTGTAGAAATTTTAAAAGAAATTATAGAAAAATAGAAACACTATGATTAACAAGAAAAATATATTGATATTTTTTCTAGGGGCAATCTCTTTTTGGGCATACAATAAGTTTGCCTACCCCAAAGTAGAAGACAAGATTAAACCCCACATTTCAACTATCGGGATTATCGGAGCAATGTCTGAAGAAGTTAATATTCTTAAAGATGCTATGCTACTAGACACTATTATTAGCCGAGCAGGAATGGATTTCTACAAGGGTAAAATTGGTTCAGAGAACACGATAATTGTGAAAAGTGGCATTGGAAAGGTGAACGCTGCCATGGCTACGCAATTATTAATAGACCAGTTTGATATAACTAGTTTAATAAATACTGGAATTGCTGGTGGAATAAACGACACTCTAAATATTGCAGATATTGTTATAGCAAAATCTCTTAGGTATCATGATTTTGATGTTAGTAGTTTTGGATACAAACTAGGTCAAATACCACGTATGGATACATCTATTTTCTACTCTGATAGAATGATGATGGCAAAAATTTTGAAAAATGGAAGAGAACTCCATTATAGAATAGGGTATGGAAATATTTCATCAGGCGATATTTTCATAAACGATTTTGACAAAAAAAACAGGATCAAGAATATTTTCAATTCTGATGCTGTAGAAATGGAATCAACTGCAATTGCACATGTTTGTTACTTAAACAATATTCCTTTCGTTATTGTAAGAGCAATATCTGACAAGTCGAACGGTGAAGCACCCAAACAATATAAAAAGTTCGAGAAAGAAGCAGCAATAAGCTCTGCCACACTAATCTTGAAAACTTTAAGGTAATTCCAAAAAAAAATCTCTATAAAACTATAGAGATTTTTTTTGTTCTTATTCTTTTTTTTTAAAGAAGGTCTTTCTTCATTTTACAGTCGTGCAACTCTCTATTTAACTTTGTACACTTCTCAAGATTATTCTTCTTATGTTGGTCAAATTCCTTTTCCAAGTCATATAATTTACTTTTTGCTTCTCTGGTTATTTGTTGGCTCTGCTTATAAAGAAACAAGAAAATCCCAACTAACACCAATAACACTATCGCTATTGAGTACATTATCGTAGCAAAATTAGTCTTTGATACCTGAATACCTAGAGTAGAAAAGCTCTCCTCTCTAGTCAGACTCTCGTCAAGCTTACTTTGCGTACTGCTCAATTCCCCATTCAAAGACGTAATTGTAGACTTTAAACTAGAAATAGTAGTTCTATCCGTATCTATTGTAGTCTCCAGGTTGTTAATTGTATCGCTTAATGCCTTATAAAAATCATTAATTTGAAACTCTTTAAAAGACAAATAACCATTCCATAAATTAAGATTCTTCTTAAATACCGAAAATTGTCTCTCAACTTTTACTTCATTTTTCCAGGCGTTTATATCTTTTGCTGCAAAAGCTGAAAATGACATCATGATCATTAACACGCTTAAAATCACTAACTTTTTCATCTGTATATAATTTTATTTTAATCGGTCAGATGGTGTTCGCATGAGGTAGTCATTCCTCTGATTGAGAAAATTGTTACTCATGCTCGTTTCATCCACTTATATTTTTATCAATGGGGGCGAAATTACTTAACTATTTCACGCCAAACAAGTAAATAAAGCAACAAGTTACAAATTCAAATACATCACATATTTCTCACATTCATCACATTATATATCATGTTTAGGTATATAATCAACAATATTAATAAGCTTTCAATACTCATTAGACAATAAAGCATTATTTTTAATTTTAAACTTTCACGAAATTTTAATTATATAGAAGTAATTCATTACTTTTTGAATCACAATTTTCACTCAAAAAAAAGAAATATAACTTCTAAGAATCAACATTTAACAAGTTAAAATCAATGCGTATACTTCACACTTCCGATTGGCATTTAGGACATCGACTACACGAACAGTCACAATTTGTAGAACAAACAAACTTCTTAGAATGGCTTTTAAACTATATATCTAATAATTCAATAGACATATTGCTAGTCTCTGGAGATATTTTTGATACTGGAACTCCTTCAAATCAAAGTCAGAAAATGTATTATGACTTTCTAGTTAAACTTGTCGGCACAGACTGCAAACACGTTGTAATTACGGGAGGAAACCACGATGCCCCCGGAACAATAAATGCACCAAAACACTTATTAGATGCTCTTTCAATAAAAGTTGTAGGAAAAGCACAAGAGAATGAAGAAGATGAAGTTTTCAAATTCGAAACAGATGATGATAACGTAATCATTGCAGCTGTACCATATTTAAGAGATCAAGATATTCGCAGGGCTATAGCAGGCGAGAGTTTTGATGATATCTCCGAAAAATACAAACAGGCATTAACTAATCACTATAATAAAGTTGGACAATATTGTGAAAAAATAAAAGATGACAACACTGTTGTAATTGCAATGGGCCATCTTTTTGCTATTGGAGGAAATACTACACCAGATAGCGAACAAGCAATCTATGTTGGAGGACTTGGAGATATTGGAGCAGATGATTTCCCCAGAATATTCAAATATATTGCACTAGGCCATCTGCATAGACCACAAATTGTAGGTAAAAAAGACCATATAAGATATTCTGGATCGCCAATTATATTGAGTTTTAGTGAAATAAATTACGATAAAAAAATATTTATAGTAAACACTACATCAAATCACATTGATAAAATTGAGGAAGTGATTATTCCTAGATTCCGGGAACTATACAAAATTGAGGGCAGTATCAGCGATTGTATTGATAAATTGATTGTAATTAGCGAAAAACATATTAGCCCTACTCCATGGATTGAAGTTGTTTTAGACAATCAAAATGGTGCGATTACTGGTGCCACCGAAATCAACCAAGCTTCAAATAATTTAAACCTTGAGGTTTTAAAGGTGACTCTAAAAGAAGATAAGGAATTTGAGGGATTAATGGAGCTTGCAAAAACACACACTAGCGTAAAGGAATTATCTCCGATCGAAGTATTTGAGAGAAAATGTAATGAAAACAATATTAATCTAGAAGAGAACCAAGATATTCTGGATGCTTTTAATGAAGTTTTACAAATTGCTAGAGATAACTAAAAATGAGAATATTAAAAGTAGAACTGCAGAATATAAATTCGCTAAAATCCGAAAACACTATAGTCATTGATTTTGAAAGTGACGCCTTCAAAGACGTTGGCTTATTCGCTATCACGGGGGCAACAGGTTCAGGAAAAACTACAATTTTAGATGCAATTACAATCGCTCTTTATCACAATGTGCCACGCTTTAGTAAATCACATATAAAAGCAAATCTTCAAGACGTTGTTAGCTATGGAGCAAAAGATGCTTTGGCGAGAGTAACATTCGAGAACAACAACATTAAATACGAGGCTCAATGGAGTATGAGGGTACTCTCTAAAACAGGTAAAACACTTAGTAAAGCTGATGAACAGGTAAGACTTAAAAATTTAGATAGTGAAGAGATCATCGCAGAAAAGAAGACTGATTTTTCAAAGAAAATCATAGAGATAACCCAACTAAACTACAATCAATTCCTTAGATCTTTGATGCTTGCTCAGGGTGAGTTCGCCTCATTTTTATCAGCAAAACCTTCGGAAAAAGGAGCTTTACTAGAACAAATAACTGGCGAAGAAATCTACAAAAAAATTGGATTAATACTTGGATCAAGATTAAAGGAAGAAAGACAAATATTAAAAGATATAAAAGCGAAAGTAAACACTGAAGACGTTTTATCAACTGAAGAGATAAAAGAACTAAATATTAATAAAGAATCCATTAGCAACATAATATCATCAATAGATAAAGAAATATTGATATATAACGAGATATCTTTGTGGTATAAAAAACATAATGATCTAGAAAAAGTTAAACAAGAATTATCTACTGAAACGGCTTCTCTAGAGCAAATGAAAGAAGATAGTAAATCAAAGATTCTTGCACTTTTACAACATGAAAAAGCTGAACCTTTTTCACACACAATAAACGAAATAACGAGAAACGAAAATGAAATAGCCGATAAAAAGCTCAAAATAGCAAATATCGATAGTGAATTAATAATTTTAACTGAAGATCAAAGAAAGGGCATTTTACAAACCGTAGATATTGAAAATAATCACATAAAAATTGAGAAAGAAAACTCAGAATGGCAAATATTACTTGAAAATGTAACAAAACTAGATTCAGACCTAGCCAATAAAAAAACAGATTTAGAAAAATCTAATTCTGAAATAAATTCTCTAAAATCCGTTATATCGAAGTTAGAATTAGAAAAGAACACATTATTAGACAGTAAAAGAGATAAAGAAAGTAAGACCATTCTTAATATAGAGTTTTTAGCAAAAAACAATAATATTGAGAAATACTCTGTAAATTTAAATTCATGGAGTACAACTCTCACCAAAATAAAATCGTTAACCGACATAAGAGGTGAAGAGATTAACGATTTACAAAAAAAGAGGGTAGAATTAGAAAGTGCAAGAGCTGCATACAAAGCGTCAATTTCTAAATTTGATCTTGAGAACAAAAAACTAACAATTCTTCAAGCTGATCTGAAAATTACAGACACAAAGATGGAGCTCTATAATTTGAACGATCTAATACACAATAAAGAAAAACTATCAGCTGAAAAAACCGATTGGAAAGAGCTTGAAAAACTATCAAGTAAATTTATAAAATTGTCTGGCGAAGAAATCCTCTTAATAAAAAATAAAGCGGTTTTAAAAAACAATATTGAACTAGGTCGAAAGGAAGTTGAATCTGTAAAAATTAAACTTTCAAACGCTAGAGAATCTCTTGATGATGCATTGAAAATTATTGATTTAGAACGCAAAATTGAAAGTTTCGATATAGAAAGATCTAAGCTGAAAGAAGGTGAAGCATGCAACCTATGTGGATCTACTACCCACCCATATATCGTAGAATACATATCTGTAGATATTAGTAAATCTCAAAAAAACATAAAACTACGAGAAGAAATACTTGAAAACACAAGGAAACACGAAAAAGAAGTAGAAATAAAAGTAGAAGCTGATAATGCTATATTAAAAAAAGAAATCGAAAGACATTTTCAGATATCAGATGATATGATGGAAATTAATACATCATTTCTAAAATTAGGGTTAGACTGTAAGTTAGATGATTCGAGTAAGATAATTATTAAAATTTCAGAATTAGAAAATGATATAAAAGGCATTTCAAATAGAATAAAAGAAGCTCAAAATTGGCAAATAGCAAAAAATGAAGTTGAAGAAAAACTAAAAGCTTTAAACAATAAAATCTCTCACTTAAATGCCGAAAAAGAAACTCTAAAAGAAAAAGGAAAGAATTTAACTATTTTCATTGATTCTATTAACGAAAAAATCCTACATATTTCTAATGATATTAGTGTTACTAATGACTCAATACAGAAAGAACTTAGTTTGTACAATCTTAGATTACCTAGCACAGATGATACCACTAATTTTATACTTAAATTAGAGAAAGAAATAGCCCGATTCAATAATAAAAAAGAAGAATTAAACAATTTAAATAACGATATTTTAGCAATAGAAATTGACTTAACAAATAAAACTGAAACTTTAAAAGAAAAGTACTCTTCTTTGTATATTCAGAATGAATTATCCGAAAAATTAGACCTGATTATTAAGGGTAAAAGTATTGAACGGAGTAGCATTCTTCCTTTAGGAATAAGCACTAATGAAAAGAGAAATGAATTAAACAATAAAATTTCAGAAGCTAGGTCTAATCTAGAAAAAACACAGAGCAAGCTCGTAGGAATAAAGACCAAAATAAACGTAAAATCAGGAAACAGATTAGTATATGATAGACAAATCATAACTATCACTAAACACTTGAACGAACTTGAACAAAAACTAAATTCAGAAGTAGAAAAGTCCTCATTTAATTCTAAGAATGAAATTATACCTAAACTTCTTTCTTCAACTCTAAAGAATGATTATTCAAAACTTAGAGCACTACTGAATGATTTAGATATAAAAAATAGGACCTTATCTGAAAAAATATCAAAGGAGCAGAAAGAATTAGAAGAGTTAAGAAAATTCGAAATATCAGAACAGGAATTAATAGAGGTAATTTCTAAAAAAACTAACATAAAGAACTATAACTTAGAAGAAAAAGGAAGAATTGAGGAGAAACTTCTTATTGATAAAAATATTAAAAACAGAAACAAGGATGTATTTTTAGATATTGAAAAGCAAAATGTGATTTTAAAGAAATGGGATACTCTTATGGGAATTCTTGGTGGCACAAAGGACACATTCAACACCTATGTTCAACGACTCACTTTAGACAATCTAATTACACTGGCAAACGTCCATTTATTTAAACTCAACAAGAGGTACTCTCTTGAATTAAACCAGAAATACAAGAGTGGAGAGGAACTTAATTTCTCTTTAGTTGATCACTTTCAAACAGGAAGGACAAGACCAGTAGACACTACTAGTGGTGGCGAAAAGTTCATTATTTCATTAGCACTTGCATTAGGTTTATCAGACCTAGCGAGCAATAATGTCCGAATTGATTCTTTATTTATTGATGAGGGTTTTGGTACTTTAGATCCAAACATGTTAGAAACCGTTATATCAACCTTAGAGACTCTACAATCCCAAGGAAAAATGATAGGAATTATTTCGCATGTAGAAAACCTTAAGGAACGTATCCCTACTCAAATAAAAGTTATAAAAAAGAGCAACGGTATTAGTGTTATAGAAATAGAATAATCACATATAAATTCGTAACTTTAGTAATAATACTAATTTTTGACACAAACTGACAGATATTGATTATTCCTAATCAACCTTAGCGCCGTTGAATTTTTTATTGTTCATCAAAATTATTCTAAGGCTCTTTTGTTATTATACCATAAATCCGCAGGTGGTTTCGTTATGAAAAGCTGTAATGTATGCTAGCGTTGGTTTAGCGCAGAAAAAAGTAACGCAGGC
>JAGLEB010000060.1 GCA_023145275.1 Flavobacteriales bacterium
CATCTTTATGGTCAGCTAGTTGATGTAGGTTCTATAAAAGATATTTCGGGTGATTTGCTTATTGTAGAAGATGCAGCTCAGGCTCATGGAGCATTAAATTATAAAGGTGTCAAAGCCGGTAATTTAGGTAATGCGTCAGGATTCAGTTTCTATCCTACAAAAAATCTTGGAGCTTTAGGAGATGGAGGTGCTGTAACTACAAATAACGATAAGCTAGCAGATATGATTTCTAGTTTGAGAAATTATGGTAGCAAATATAAAAACATCTATGAGTATAAAGGAGTTAATAGTCGTTTGGACGATATTCAGGCACGTTTTTTAAGTGTGAAGTTGTCCGATTTAGATAAGCAAAATAATAGAAGACAAGAAATTGCAAAGAAATACATTAAAGGAATTAACTCTCCAAAAGTAGTAGCCCCTCTTTATGATAATTCAGAAAACCACGTATTTCATCAATTTGTAGTTAAGGTAGAAAATAGAGATAAGTTTCAAGAGTTTTTGCTGAAAAATGGTGTGCAAACTGATATTCATTATCCTACTGCAATAACGAAACAGCAATGTTATGAAGAGTATGGGAATATGGCTTTTCCTGTTACCTTCATATTGCATGAAGAAATTTTAAGTTTGCCTATTTACCCTGAATTGTTGGATGAGGAAGTGAAAAAAGTTATTAATTTGCTTAATGATTTTTAGAGATGAATACTCCTAAACAAACTTTTTTTACAATCATTATGCCTGTTTATAATGCAGCTAAGTTTGTAGAGGAGTCTATTAATTCTTTAATGATTCAAAATTTTTCAGATTGGCAGTTGATCTGTGTAAATGATGGAAGTACCGATAACTCTAGCGAAATATTAGAGCATATCTCATATAATAGTAATAACATTACCGTATTAAATATTAAACAATCTGGAAGTGCTGCTGCTGCAAGAAATGCCGCTCTGCCACATGTTAATGGTAAATTTGTTATTGAGCTCGATGCTGATGATAAATTAGGTAGTAATTCACTTGAATTATTAAAAGATAGAATTGATGAATCTCAATCTGATATAGTATTGTTTAATTTAAAGTTTTGGGATTATAAACTTGAAATAATTACTAAAGAGATTAAAGGAATTAATGGAGAAACGAGTGAAACAATTTCTGGGGAACTGGCTTTTAGATATAGCTTAGATTGGACAATTGGTGGGTTTGGAGCAGTTCGTAATGAGATAGTCCAAAAGTATAGATACTCGGAAGAAGGAATGAATGGAGATGAGTATTCTACTAGGCTTTTTTTCTTAAACAGTAAAAGTGTTTCATTTTCTGAAGCAGTTTATTTATACAGGAATAATGATGAATCTACAACAAAGAAATTTTCAACGAATACTTATAAAGTATTTGAAACAAATTTGAATTTGTTAAAGCTGACTTATGAAAATGAAAAACTAGTAGATCTTAGAGTCAGATTATTTGAAGATTACTTAAATGGCTTAGTTGATAAGTATAATGTATTTCAAAAACAAAAGAACTTTTTCACTAAAGACGATAAGGATGAATTGTTAAGCTATTTTAGATATCACCTCGGTAAAACGAAAGAATATAGTAGTGGGTCTAGTCTTAAGAGCTATTTAAAATACCTATTAATGAAGATGTTATTATTTTAATATTATATGAATATATTTAAACGTCAAATAAAAAGGTTAGTATCAGAATCAAGATATCGTTTGCTACAGAACTATGCTTGGGAGCTGAGAGCTTTAACTAGTAAAATAAAACATAGGTATCAGCCCTTATTGTTTAATGATAGATTTTTCTTAGGCTATGTATTAAAAAAGAAAATTGGTTTTATAAATAATATCGAGAGTATAAAAATATTAGCGCTTAGAGGGTCAACTACTGATTTTGGTTTTTGTGCTCCGATGATTAAAGATTCTTATAATTTAGGTCTTACTAATGCTGATTTATATACAACTTATCAGCTGTATAATAGGTATAGGGGTGAAATGACAAATTTAAAGGATGTCGTTATTTTTGTTAATCCCTCGGTGATAGGATATTTCTACATAAAAACTGCTAGCAGATATCTCTCAGTTGTTTATAGCCACTTTTTTGATATCTCTTATCCTTCTATAGATACACTTGAAGATAAGTATCTGAAAAAAATATATAGTAAAATAAACAAAATAGAAAAAGAAGTTGGCATTGCAGAAGATGATTATAAGGGTTATGAGACTAAGTCGTTTTTGGAAAATATTGATGTAGAAAGTAGAGTAGAAACGCACTTAAGAGAAAATAACAGAGAGCCAGATCAAATTATATACTTAGAAAAATTGAGCAAATTAATCAGCGAAGATGGTAGGGAATTGTTAATTGTAATTCCTCCCTTCAGGTCTGATTACAAAGCTTTGTTACCTTCGGAAGAAATTGTATTTAAGAAGATATTCGGTGCTAAACTGTTGAGTACAAAAATAGTTAGTTATTATAGTTCGTCAATATTTTCAGATGATGATATGGGAGATACCGACCACTTAAATGAGTTAGGCGCAAAAAAAATCACTAGACTAATTGCCGAAATATTAAAATAGACATGCTTAAAAGCAAGCTAAATATTG
>JAGLEB010000061.1 GCA_023145275.1 Flavobacteriales bacterium
TTATAGGTCTATTATACAATTCATCCGTTTTGTTTATTATATAGTTTAATTATTCTTTTTACTTGTTTTCAACAATGAATTATACCTTTTGTTGTGCTTTTGTGCTTCTTATTCTTAAAATGGATTAGTAAATCAACTCAATTATAATTGATTTATCACTACTTAAATTAAATTTGGTACACTTAAAAGAAGGAGCTGAAAAAATAGGTTTGCAATTATTTGAAAAACCATAACCTTCTTTTGGAAGACCAAATAAATTTTTATTTAACTTATCATCAGAATTTCTGTCATGAAAAAGTGCAACAGCATAGTCACCAACAGGTAAGTTTTTGAAAAATATAGTTTCTGAATAGTTGTTTGCTGGCGTCGTATTGTTTTGGTAGTGTTTTCCTTTTTTTGGGAAATCATCTGATTTGTTATATATAGAAACAAAAATATTTCCTTTTAATTCTTTAATGTTTCTTATTTCAATCTTCAAATCATAGGATTGTGAATATCCGTTAAGAGAAGAAATGGCGAAACAAATAAGTAATAAATATTTCATAGTTTTTTTCAGATACCTATTTCCTAACGGTAATATGTGTTTTAAAGAAATAATATGATAAATATACCATATAGATACTTGCAAAAAGTAAAACAGGAATATATGCGATTGTTATTTTTAATGAAAAAGCCAATATTATATCAAAAAGATGTAAAATCATTGTCATAATGTTTTTTCATAATTCAAATATATAATTAATTACGGACATTTTTATTTCGTAAGATCAAAGGTAAACACTCCAGGTAAGATAATTTTCTTAAGGGGTATCAGTTTTTAATGTTGGGTAACAATTGGCTAAACGCCACTAGTGGTGTTTAGCCCCATTATATATCGGATGATAAATTTAACATTTCAATTTTACTTTTAGCTATAAGCCATTAAAAATAAACAGTAGAACCTAATTGCATAAACGAAAAACTTGAGCTATTTCAAATCTAGCTTCATGTTTTCTCCTTCAATAATTTTCAAGAAATGACCAGAAGTAAAGTCAATATTCATATCATCAAAAATATTTTGGTAGCGTTTATTTCTAGTCTTTCTTTCTAAAGTTTCTAAAAATCGTCTAATGTCATTAGAGTTTTCTAAAATTAATCCGGGGACTTTCGCCGATTTGCCATTTTCTCGGGCAACCATCGTGAAATATGAAGAGTTACAATGCTTCACTTCACCACTTCGTATATTCATTGAATTTACGCGTATACCCACTACCATTGAAGATCTTCCAGTATAAACAATTTTACTTTTTAAGATCAACAAATCACCAACTTCTACTGGCGATAAGAAATCGACCTTATCTACCGAAGCCGTAACAGTATAAAGTCCTGAGAATTTTGAAGCACAAGAAAAGGCTATCTTATCCATTAGGGAAAGAACGAACCCTCCGTGAATTTTTCCTGAAAAATTGGAATTTGAAGGAACCATCAATTCCGATAACTCCATCTCACTGTCTTTTGCACGTATAAAATTGGGTCTCATAAAATATAATTCTAGTTTTTTAATTTTTCGAAAAATCTATTTGCTTCATTAAGTTTTTCTACAGATCCAATATCAAACCAATAGTTGTTGTTGGATATCCAACGTTTTATGTTGTTGCTTTTAGCAATTTCAATATAGTGTGGAGTTAGTGAGAATTTACCGGTTTTAGGTAGTAGATTTAGTATTTTAGTATTTACCACATGTATTGCCGCAAATGGCATTCCCGAGAAAGCATCTGTTTCTCTACTCCACTTGTATTCTCCAGATTCAATATTCCTCCACCCACACAAATAGTTATCCTTGTCCCAAAGGAATTGTCTGTTAGAATTTCTTTCGAATGATGCAAAAGTTGCTATAGCATCATTGTTAATATGCTCATCCCATAGATCCGAAATATTAATATCTGTGAGTATGTCTCCATTGTAAATTAATATATCTCCCTCGTCGAAATGATCTTTCGCAAATACCAATCCTCCACCTGTTTCGAGTACGTCTTTTTCGTATGAGATAATTATTTCAGCATCAATTTTTTTATTTTTGATAAAACTCTCAATCTGATCTGCAAAATAGTGAGTGTTAATAATAATTTTTTTGAAATCATTATCGATTAGTTTAGTAATAATCCATTCGAGCATAGGTGTGCCAGAAACTTCTACCAATACTTTTGGTAAATCATTAGTGATAGGGCGTAGGCGTGTACCTAAACCCGCAGCAAATATTATTGCCTGTTTCTTGTTTTGTGGCATTAGAAATTGTTTTCCTTATTTGAAGTCGTTTATTAAAATATTTTGTTCAATATGGTGAACTTTTATTTTAACATTAAACTTTTTATTCAAATGCCTTGCAAGATGTTCAGCACTATAAACTGACCTGTGTTGCCCTCCAGTACATCCAAAGTTTACCATAATGTGAGAGAACTCTCTATCTATAAATCGTTCAACAGCCCTGTCGACCAATGAATAAACAGAGTCTAAATGAATTTTCATGTCTATTTCTTTATCTAAAAATTCTATTACAGGCTGATCTCTTCCCGTAAGTTTTTTGTATGGCTCATATCTCCCAGGATTGTGAATCCATCTACAATCAAAAACATATCCTCCTCCGTTGCCCGAAGTGTCTTGAGGTATTCCTTTCTTGTAAGAAAAGCTCGTTATTGTTACATTTAACCTCTCTACTTTAGAAATATTTAATAACTTTTCGGAGCTAGTAATAGCATTTAATGCAGCCATTAAATGTGGAATTTCAATATCAATTTTATTGTTATCTAATATCCATTTTAGATTTGAAATAGCAAAGGGTATACTTTTTAGAAAATGAGATTTCTTTTCGTAAAACCCTCTAAATCCGTAGGCTCCCATTGCTTGCATTATTCTAATCAATACAAATGGGTAGAATTGTTTTTTGAATAATTCTGGATCTACATCAAAGTAATTTTTTGCATTTTCGATATATTCATCAACTAGCTCCTCCCTTAGAGATTGTGGAATATTAGCCTTCGCATCATATAATAAAGATGCAAGATCGTATTGAAGAGCACCTTTTCTACCTCCTTGATAATCGATAAACCAAGGTTTGCTATCTACCATCATTATATTTCTACTCTGAAAATCTCTAAAAAGAAAGTAGTCAGAATCTGCCTTGTTTAAGAAATCAATAAGTGTTGAAAAATCGTTTTCTAGGCTCTGTTCATTGAATTCAATACCTGCAAGTTTAAGAAAATAGTATTTAAAATAACTCAGATCCCAATGCATTGATTGCTTGTCGAAAGCTTCTCTAGGGTATGCCACCGAATAATCAAGTCCTTGATTAGCCTTAAACTGAAATTCGGGTAAAGCAACAACTACTTTTTTTACGTTTTCTTTCAGTATCTCGCTGTAGTTAGCCTTGGTTTTTGCTTCTTCTAAGACCGAAAACAGAGTGTTATGACCTAAATCTTCCTGAAGGTATATTCCGTATTTTAAATTTTCTTTAAAAATTTCGGGAACTCGAAGTCCTTGCTTTTTAAAATGTTTGCTATATGTTATAAATGCAACATTCTCTTTATAGTCGCTATTGAAAGCTCCTATTGCAGTTTTGTTTTCACTTTTTAATCTGAAATATTCTCTACTCGAACCAGATTGTGGAAGTTTGTTAACAGTAATAGTTTTTTCGCCTGACCACTCCTCAAATAGATTGCTCAGTAATTGTTCTTTATCGGTAAATTTTTGTTCGCTCATATTTGTGATACTGTTTAATTAAAAGTCCATTTGTTATTTACAAACAAGACTTCTATCAATTTGAAATTAATTAAATCAGCGAGAATCCACTCTGTTCTGAATCTGGAAACTTTAGAAACAGAAAGAATATCGCTTAATTCACAATGTTCATTTTCGTTTATAAAACTAAGAATATTTTTCTCCGTTTCGGTGATTTTAAAAGTTTTAACCTTTTTTATTTTGCGTGATTTCACAGCTTTAAATAAAACTGTCGGCATTGGCAAAACCTCGTCATGAATCCGAGTATAAGCTATCTTCTTTTTATCGGTATCGATTGCAAAGTATGGTTTGTTTCTTCCTTCATATACAACTAATTCTAGTATGTTCTTACCTTCTACTATCCACTCATGAAATTCTAAATTTAATTTCGGACTACAGTACTCGTCTGCTGCAAATTCTAGCATATGCCTCTCTTCTTGTGGCCTACAGCCCTTAATCTTACCATTGTCTTTCACTCCAACTAAAAGCCTTCCGCCATCGGTATTAGCAAATGCAGATAAGGTCTTTGCAATTTTGCGCATTTCGCTTATGGTATATTTGAAATCAAGCTTCTGATGTTCGCCTTCAAAAATTAATTTTAGGATGTGGTGCATATGCAATTATAGTGATAAATTTAAATATTGGCTATAAGAAAAAGCTAATCTCTTTTTCGAAATTTATATATATCTGTTGTTCCTGTTTAGTTATGTGTACTGTATAGTTTTTCTAATAGTATTTGGGTTGTGATGTATTTTTTTATGATTAACTATTCAAAGCAATAAATAATTATAGATATTTGCCATTAAAGAAATTATCTAGATGAATTCACTTGGAGAACATATATTGATAGAGTTGTATAATTGCGACATTGAACTAATCGACAATTCTATTGATCTGGAGATAGTAATGTTAAAATCTGCAGATATTGCGAAAGCCACAGTTGTAAAATCAATTTTTCATAATTTTTCACCACAAGGGGTTACAGGAGTGATAGTTGTAGAAGAAAGCCATTTTGCTATACATACTTGGCCAGAGCACGGATATGCTGCGGTAGATTTGTTTACTTGCTCTGATGAAATGGATTATGAAGCAGCGTATATGTTTTTGGTAGATGCTCTGAAAGCTCAGAGTCATTCCTTTAAAAAGGTATTGAGAGGGGAAAAAGAATTTATCTCGAAAGATATTATGGCGCAGCATTAACAACTTATATGTAGTACTGTGAATGCTTGAATCTGCTGAAAATAATGTCTAAAAAAAAGCCCCAGAAAACTGAGGCTAATAATTTATATGTATTGAATTTCGTTTAGTCGATAATCAACATCGCATCACCGTAAGAATAGAAACGGTATCCTTCTTTTACAGCTTCTTTATATGCTTCCATCATAAAGTCGTATCCTGCAAATGCACCTATCATCATCATCAATGTTGATTTTGGAGTATGGAAATTTGTCACCATGCAGTTTGCAATACTAAATTTGTATGGAGGGAAAATAAACTTATTAGTCCATCCTTCGAATTCTTTTAGTGTTCCACTTGAAGAAACAGAACTTTCTATAGCTCTCATAGAAGTTGTACCAACGGCACAAACACGTTTGTTTCTAGTTTTAGCACTATTGATCATTTCAACAGCTGGAGTCTCAATTTTAATCTTTTCAGAATCCATTTTGTGCTTAGACAAATCTTCAACTTCAACTGGGTTAAATGTACCTAATCCAACATGTAGAGTCAGCTCTGCAAAATCAATACCTTTTATCTCAAGGCGTTTCATCAAGTGCTTAGAGAAATGTAAACCAGCAGTTGGAGCTGCAACAGCACCTTCTTCTTTTGCATAGATAGTTTGGTATCTTTCACTGTCAATCTCTTCTAAGTCTCTTTTGATGTATTTAGGAAGTGGAGTTTGACCTAATTCGTTCAATTTTTCTCTAAACTCTTCGTACGATCCATCATACAAAAATCTTAAAGTACGACCTCTTGAAGTAGTATTGTCAATTACTTCAGCTACTAAACTTTCATCTTCTCCGAAGTACAATTTGTTTCCGATACGGATTTTACGAGCAGGATCAACTAAAACATCCCAAAGTCTTTGTTCTGAATTTAGTTCTCTTAACAAGAAAACTTCAATACGAGCTCCTGTTTTTTCTTTGTTACCAAACATTCTAGCAGGAAAAACCTTAGTGTTGTTAAGTATCAATACATCACCATCATCGAAATATTCAATTAGATCTTTGAATTTTCTGTGCTCAATTTTTTTAGTATCGCGGTGCAATACCATTAGCTTAGCTTCATCTCTGTGTTCTGCAGGATACTCAGCTAATAATTCTTCAGGTAAATCAAATCTAAAATTAGAAAGCTTCATCTATGTGTTTTTAATTAATTCTAGTCAAAAAAATGCTGAAATAAAAATTCAGCTGACAAATATACAACCTCAAACTAGGCGTTGTCAAGTTTTTAGTCTAGTATTTTGATGTTTATTTTTATAAAAGTAGATCTAAAAGCTACTTTCTAAATATCTAAATTGTTTTTTTTAGATATTAGATATTAAAAAACGGAGTTTAGCTGGGCTAGATAAATATTTTAATAAGGAAGTAGCTGAGAAAAAAATATGTAATAATCAATATTGAGTTATTAGAGTTTTCCTAAGTGAGTTAATCAACATTCACCTGCGAAGAAATTCCTAATTCGCTTAAGTGTTCCCAGAAGTCGGGATATGATTTTTCTACAACATTTGGATTTTCAATAAATATGTCGGTCTTAAGAGCAAGAGGCGCAAATGCCATTGCCATTCTGTGATCGTCATAAGTATTTACTAGTATATCAGTTTCTATATTGTTAGAAACATCCATGCTCAGACTGTTTGATGTTATTTTAACTTTAGCTCCAAATTTTTCTAATTCAGTTTTTAAAGCAAATAATCTGTCAGTTTCTTTGATTCTCAATGTTTCAAGACCTGTAAGTTTACAAGCAATACCAAGGTTGAAACAAGTAACTGCAATTGTTTGTGCAATATCAGGTTGCTGGTTCAAGTCTAACTCAAATAATTCTGGTTTTTCGAATATTGGTGATTTTTGTAATCTAATTTTATCTTGCAGAAAGTTAGTTTCAACACCTAAAGACATGTAAATCTCTGCTAAAGCGCTGTCTCCTTGAAAGCTCTCTCTCCTATATGTGCCTAGAAGTATATTTGCCTCATTAGCACTTGCCACAAGACTGTAATGATATGATGCTGAACTCCAATCTGATTCAACAAGTAAATCCTCCACAGAAGAAATTTCACCACTATTTATAGTGATAAGCTTCTTGTCCATATCCGCTCTAACTCCAACTTTTTGTAAAAGCTGAATAGTCATATTTATATAAGGAACAGAAACTATTTTTCCTTTTAAAGAAATCTGCAAGCCATTTTCCATTGTAGGAGCAACGAGCATTAATGCAGAGATAAATTGAGAGCTGATGTTAGAGTTTAGAGAAATCTTTCCACCTTTTAACTTTTTCCCCTTAATTTTTAATGGAGGGAAACCTTTTTCTCCAATATATTCAATATCCGCGCCTATTCTTTTTAAAGCTTCGACAAGTTCTCCGATAGGTCTTTCTTTCATCCTGTCAGATCCCGTGAGTGTAGCTTCTCTACCTTCTTGAACGGATAAGTATGCTGTTAAAAAGCGCATAGCAGTACCAGCCATTCCAATATTTATTTCTTCTCCATTATTAGAAAGTGCATCTAACATTAGAGAAGTGTCTTTAGAATTTGAAAGATTTTTAATCTCAAAGGTCTTTCCCGCTAAGGCCTGTAAAATTAATAACCTGTTCGACTCACTTTTTGAACCTCCAACTTGAATTTCTCCTTTAAGACTCAATTTTCTTCCTTCTAACTTTATCATACTAAATTAATATAGGTGCGCAAATATAGATTAAAAGCTTGTTTTTAGATGTAAAAATTTAGCTATTTTTTATGTATTTTATAATGAGTTCTAAACTCTCTGTGCCAGCATGGTAGCCATCAAAAGTGATTATTTCAATATTCTTCGACTTCGCAAATTCTTTAGTATATCTAGGACTTAAGAGCTCGTCGTTTATTCCCAAAAATATTTTAATACTATTATTCTTGTACTTAAGGCTTAATAATTTCTTTGAAATAGACCCGAGTAAAGGACCTACAGGATGGTTTTGATCTATAAACTGTTCCTTAGCTAAAAGAGGATTAATTAAATACATTTTCAGGATGTATTTTTCTGACAAAAGTAAGGCTGTCATTCCTCCTGTTGAAGAACCAATTATTTGTACATCATTTCCTTTCGAAATTTCGGTTTCAATTTTGTCAACAATGCTTCTTTGTATATCTGTAGGCAACTCTTTATCGTAGTCTGGTTCAAAAACTATTAGATCACAGTCTAAATTATCTTTGAGCAAATTAGCCTTGTAACCTTCAGACTGATAACCTCCAATGTAAATTACAACTTTATCCATGATTGGCTTTCTTAGAGTATTTATAATTTATTAGCTTGAATTTTATTTGAGTTTTTCGTTATTGTGATGTCTATCGTGATCTCTTTTTGTCTTTATATCTAATTTTTTATCGAAAGCTTCTTGAAGATTAACCCCAGTTTGGTTAGCAAGGCACATAACAACAAAAACAACATCAGCCAACTCTTCTCCTAGATCCTTGTTTTTATCTGATTCTTTTTCTGATTGTTCACCATATCTACGAGCGATAATTCTCGCTACTTCCCCTACTTCTTCAGTAAGTTGAGCCATATTTGTTAGCTCGTTAAAATATCTAACACCATGCTCTTTTATCCATTTGTCGACTTCTAATTGAGAATCCTTAATATTCATATTGTGTATTTTTTGTAACTTTTTATCAGTCTATACTTGTATAGTGAAACTACTCTTTGTTTTTTGAGTCAATCCAGATTGTAACGGGGCCATCATTAATAAGGGCTACTTTCATATCTGCTCCAAATTCGCCTGTTCCGATTTCTTTCTTAACATCATCTTGCAGCTGAGTAACAAATTTATCATACATAGGTATTGCAAAATCTGGTTTAGAGGCTTTAATGTAAGTCGGTCGATTTCCTTTTTTTGTACCAGCGTGAAGAGTAAATTGACTAACGACAATTATATCGCCATCTACATCAATTACTGATTTGTTCATTACATCATTCTCGTCATTAAAAATGCGTAATTTCGATATCTTAGCACTTAGCCACAAAATATCGTCATCAGTATCCTCGTCTTCTATCCCTAGAAAAACTAGTAAGCCTGAGTTTATATAGCTTTTTACCTTGTAGTCAATTGTAACTGATGCTTCAGAAACTCGCTGTATTAAAGCTCTCATCGTTTTGCTAAAAGATTATTGTTGATAGATAAATATTTGCATGTAAATTATGCGTAATCATCTGTTCTGTAGTTCTCCTCATCTCCCTCTATAAAACTTAAATAACTTAAGTATCTAGTTGCTGATATTTCCTCATTTTCTACAGCATCTTTAACAGCACATTTTGGTTCATTTGTATGTAGACAATTATTAAATTTGCATTTGTTTTTTATTGCAAAAATCTCAGGAAAATAATCTCCAATTTCTTCTGGTGGCATATCAACAAGACCAAAGCCTTTAATGCCAGGAGTGTCTATAATAAAACCTCCAAAATCAAGTTCAAACATTTCGGCAAAAGTAGTAGTGTGTTGACCCTTGTTATGAGAATGAGATACTTCGGCTGTCTTTAAATTTAATTTACTGTCGATAGAGTTAATCAGTGTTGATTTTCCAACTCCAGAGTGACCTGAAAACATTGATATATTATCTTTCATTCTCTCCTTAACCAACTCTATGTTTTTACCTGTTTTAGCCGAAATGTCAATGCACTCATATCCAATATCAGTATATATATCGTTGAGCATCATCATTTCTGCTCTTTCTTCCAGTTTGTAAATGTCAGTTTTATTAAAAAGAATAATAGTAGGAATATTGTAGGCTTCGGCTGTAACTAAAAATCGATCGATAAATCCAGTAGAAGTATGTGGTTTTGCCATAGTCACAACTAGAAAAGCCATATCTATGTTTGAACCAATAATGTGTGTTTGTTTTGATAAATTAACAGATCTTCTGACGATATAATTTTTTCGATCAAGAATTTCGTTAATAACTCCAGTATTATCGTCACTTTCAACTTTAAAAATCACCCAATCGCCTACAGCAAGTGGGTTAGTGCTCTTAATGCCTTTTATTCTAAACTTACCCTTGATTCTACAATCGTAATAAGTTCCATCTTCTGTTCTAACTGAATACCAGCTCCCAGTTGATTTAGTTACTAATCCTTTCATACTTACAAATTATCTTACAAAGATAGATATTATACCAATATGACCTCAAAATGACTGATATAAAAAGTATCGTATTTATTTATAGTACTGATTGTCAGATGTCGTTCTTAAGTGCGAAACTAGAGTATATAAAAAGAAGTGCCATTCCACAAAAAAAATGGGAATGGCGCTATAGTAAAACTGTGAAATGTCATTTGAGGTAAGCTACTTAGATAAATTTAGCATAGTGCAACTTTTCAACATATTATTCCAACCACTAGTACAATAAAGACTTACACAGTTTTAAAAGTTATTTCATCAACTTATCTTGTTTGTTGATAGATTCTTGGTGTATAGCTTCGAATACTCTTCTAATAAATTCTTCGCTTAAGCCTTTATCTTTCCCCATGTTTTTTCTGTCGTGTACGATATCATCCCATCTACTCGCCTGAAGAACTGCAACATTTGATTCTTTTTTCACTTCTCCAATCTGTTTAGCCACATCCATACGTTGAGATAGCATAGCGATTAATTGGTGATCAAGTTCATCAATTTGTTTTCTCAATGCATCAATTTTATTTGATGCTGCAGAGTTTTCAACCTTGTGATTTCTCATGTGAAGTAGTTCCGTGATTTCTATAGCTCTAGCAGGTTTTACTTGCTGAGAAGCATCACTCCAAGCCTCATCTGGATTCTCGTGAGATTCAATCATCAAACCATCAAACTCAAGGTTTAGTGCAGTTTGAGATATATCGTAAATCAAGTCGCGTTTTCCTCCAATATGCGATGGGTCACAAATCATAGGTACTTCTGGTAATCTTCTTTTGAATTCAATAGGAATTTGCCATTTAGGAATGTTTCTGTATTGAATTTTCTCGTAAGTAGAGAATCCACGGTGAATAGCTCCCAGCTTCTTAACTCCTACTGCAGCAAATCTTTCTAATGCTCCAATCCACAACTCAAGATCTGGGTTAATTGGATTTTTTACAAGTACTGGTTTGTCCAAACCTCCATACTTTTTTAGAGCATCAGCAATTTCTTGAATTGCAAAAGGATTCACAGATGTACGTGCTCCAATCCACAAAACGTCTATATCATACTCCAAAGCTAGTCTTACGTGTTCGTCGTTGGCAACTTCAGTTCCCACTTTTAATCCATAAGTATCTCTAACTTTGTTTAACCATTTTAATCCTGGCTCTCCAACACCTTCAAATGTGCCTGGCTTAGTACGTGGTTTCCATACACCAGCTCTAAATACGTGTACGTTTTTATGAACCAAATCTTTCGCAGTAGCCATCATTTGCTCTTCTGTTTCAGCACTACACGGTCCTACTATTCCTAAAGGAAGATTATCATCCTTAATCCCCCAATCATTTAATGCAATTATATCCATGATATTAGTTTTAATTGTTTTCGTTTATTTATATATTATAATACTTTTTTTACTTCGTTTGCTTGTCTGATAAGAGTTTTTACAACTTCAGAGTTACCACTTTTTATAGCGTGTTTAAATAAAATTATATTCTCGATATAATCATCCATTACGGCTAGTACATTATCTTTATTTTGAGAGAAGATAGCTTCCCAAGTATCTTGATTACTTTTTGCCAAACGAACGGTCGACCTAAAACCTCCGCTGGCTAATGTAGTGATGTTTTCTACATTTTTCTCTTTATTGAGTACTGTTAGTGCTAGAGCAAAGGAAGATATATGCGAGATGTGCGAAACATAAGCCGCACTTACATCGTGTTCGTCTCCGAGCATGTATTTTATGTTGGATCCTAAACTGCGATACATATCCTCTACAAATTTTACTCTTTCTATATCTGAGTTTTCCGAATCGCAAAGTATCACTGCCATATCTTTGAACAAGTCATCAATTGCAGCATCAGGTCCCGAAAATTCTGTACCCGCCATAGGGTGAGTTGCTACAAATTGATTCCTTTTAGAATGACTTTTTACGGCATTTAGAATCGCATCTTTTGTAGAACCAACATCTATAAGCGTTTGATTACTAATTATATCAAGTATATCTACAGCCATATCCTGTGCTATATCTACTGGTACTGCTAGAATGATGAAGTCTGATTTGTCAATTGCCTCATCCAAGCTAAGAATCTCGTCTACTAATCCTAGTTCTAAAGCTCGTTTAGCATGTGTAGCACTGTTGTCAACACCTATAAAATGTTCGAAGCTTGAGCTCTTTCTTAGCGATTTTGCTAATGATCCCCCAATCAAACCTAGTCCTATTATTACTGCGTTTTTCATTTTTAATTTGCTAGAGCGTTAACTTCAATTTTTGAGACTCTTTGTATAGCTTCTTCTATTCTTTCTTTTGGAGTACAAAGAGAAATTCTCAAATAACTATTACCATTTGATCCAAAAATCATTCCTGGTGTTATAAATACATTAGATTTTTCAAGAATAATATCTGATAATTCTTCAGCGCTTATTCCTTCAGGAACTTTCGCCCAAACAAACATGCCTACTTCATTATCTCTGTATTTACAGCCTATTAGATCAAAAAGTTTATGGGCGTATGTTTTTCTCTCTCGGTATATATCATTTAATTTATTATACCAATCACTATCTAGTTTAAGTGCCTCAACTGCTCCTTCTTGTAGAGCTAAGAACATTCCACTATCCATATTACTCTTTACTCGTAGAACATTTTTTATATAATAATCGTTACCAACTAGCATGCCAATTCTCCATCCAGCCATGTTTGACGCCTTACTTAGAGAGTTTAGTTCTAATGCTACTTCATCAGCTCCATCAATACTCAAAATAGAACGTTGATTTTCGTTGAGGACAAAGCTATAAGGGTTGTCATTTACTATAAGTATATTATTCTTTTTACCGAATTTTATTAGTTTTCTGAATAATTCAAAATTTGCATCAGCTCCCGTAGGCATGTTTGGGTAATTTACCCACATAATTTTTACCTTCGAAAGGTCTAGAGATTCTAAATAATCAAAGTCAGGCTCCCAATTATTATTTTCGTCTAGTGGGTAGCTTATTATATTTGCTTGTACTAAGTCGCTAACTGATTTATATGTTGGATATCCAGGGTTAGGTATTAATACTCCATCGCCAGGATTTAAAAAGGCCATAGAAATATGAATTATTCCTTCCTTAGACCCCGTTAGTGGTAAAATTTCTGAATTTGGATTTAGCGAAACATTAAAAAATCTCTTATACCAATCAGATATAGCATTTCTAAGTTTGTCGGTACCTTTGTAGCTTTGATATCCATGGCTTGTAGCAGAAAGAAGTGACTTAGAGCTCGCCTCTAAAACATTTTTACTAGGTGCCATATCAGGGCTGCCAATTCCGAGATTTATTACGTCATTGCCAGCTTCGTTCATAGCCTTAATTTCGGCAAGTTTTACCGAAAAATAATATTCTTTAACATCTCCTAATCTGTCTGCAGTAGCTATCATTAGTACTTAATATATTGCTGTATTATTCAAATTTTGATTTCTCACTGTGGTAAACCATGTTTTCGAGCTTCCATTCCTTGTATACTCCTAAAACAGTGACTTCTTCAGCTTCGTGCTTTAGTATTCCCATAACTGCTTTAAATGTTTCGTATGTCGGAAAAACTAAGTCTACATAAAAAGCATACTGCCATGGCTTATCCATAATAGGTACTGATTGAATTTTTGTTAGATTCATCCCGTGAATCGAAAAAATAGATAAAACTTTCGAAAGACTTCCAGTTTGGTGTCCAACGCTCATTTTTAATGATGCTTTATTAATCCCTTGGTCTGCATGTGAAACGCGCTCATCGTTTCCAAGTACAAAAAACCTTGTGTAATTATTCTTTATTGTTTGAATATTTTTAGCCAATGGAGTTAAAGAATAAATATCTCCTGCTATTTCACTGGCAATAGCTCCAACCTTACTAAGGTTTTTTTCGGAAACATGTTTTGCCGAATTAGCAGTATCTGTTGATTCTACAAGCTTTATATGTGGATGTTTCTCAAAAAATTGCTCGCACTGTAATATTGCCATCGGATGAGAGTGAACCTCGACTAAATCTTCTATTCTTGTTCCGTTGCTAACTAATAAGCTGTGCTCTATCGGTATGTATATTTCTCCAATGATATTCTGCCCCTTGGTTCCAAGTAATTTATAGTTTTGGAGCAATGATCCAGCTATAGAGTTTTCTATTGCAATTACTCCGAAATCTGCAGAGTTATTTTCTAAACTCTCAGGTATTTCTTTGAAATTGGTACACTCTACAAGACTAATATTTTCTTTAAAGAACATTTTAGCAGCTTGATGATGATATGACCCTTTAATTCCTTGTATTGCTATTCTCTTTTCCATTGCAAAGTATTATTCAAAAAAAAATCCCACTAACTTAGCGGGATTGTATCTTTATATTGTTGAAATTCATATATATAACATCCCGTTTCTTTTTCTGATGAAAAAAAAGTAAAAGAAGAAACTATAATATGTATTATTAAATAAATTCATTTCTTTGTTTTGTTGAGGCAAATGTAGAAATATATTCTTAACATCAAATATAAATTGTAAATAAATTTGAATTTTATTATTACAGTTTAATATGAAAAACTATTTTTACCTTATAAACTAATCTTATTATGAAAAGAATACTAACTGTTTTTATTTTGTTTTTAATCCCTTTATCTTCATTCTCTCAAAGCGGAATTGGAATAAGAGGTGTGTTTGGATATTCGGGTGGTACATTCGGGGGAGTAGCCCTGACTTATCAAAATATTGGTAATTTCGAGATTAATGGTGCTTGGAATAGTCAAGGTGTAGCTGTTACTGGGTTGAAACTATTTGAGCTTGTGGATGCCGGGGCTGTATCTTTTTACACTGGTATTGGTGGTGGAATTGGTACTCCTGATAAGTTTGAGTCGGTGCAGGCGGCAGTTGTTGCAACTCTTGGAATGGGTGTCTTGTTGGGGCCATTGCAGTTTTCTTTAGACTGGCGTCCTGAGTATGAGTTAGTCAACCCCGATAGCGATCCTTGGAGATTTAACTTCGGATTTGCTATGAGATTTATGTTCCCAGAAAAAGGATAATTGTATTTATTGAATATCTGTTCTTTATTGAACTCTGCTTGTATATTTGTGTTTGGCAATATATAGGTTTATGTTATGCCTGTATATTATAGATACAAAATTACCTAGAGCATCCAAAAAAATGTTTAAATTGTATCATTATTTAATTTCACATTAACCAAACATGCTGTTATTGATGAGAAAATCATATTTCATAGCGCTATTGATGCTTTTTAGCTCGATAACTGCTTTTGCACAGTTCAAAATGGAAATTAGTGCGAACTACAATATTCCAATCTCTACTGACTTTGATAGTCATTTTAAAAATGGTTATGGAGGAACTGCTGAGATGTTTTATTATTTCAAAGATTCAAATTTTAGCACATCTCTTCTGTTCGGTATAAACGGATTTCGGGGAAGTGATGCATATGAAAAGGAATTAGAAGATAATAATCAAACTGTTTTAGAGTATGATTATGAGATTCACTTTTTTACTTTCCCAGTCATGGCTGCAGCAAATTATACATTTTTTAGACAAAAAAAGTTTAATCTAACCCTTGGATTTGGGCTAGGAGCAATCTTTTCGGAAGAAAAGAAAAAACTTATTGGAAAATACACTTCTGATGCTGCAAGTAAGGATTTTAGTGAATTTGCGATTCAGCCTAGTTTAGGAATGTCATACTACTTAGTCAAAGATGTTTCAATTTCGGTTAAAGGAGGGTACTATCAAACGTTTGGTGTATTAGATATGTCATATGTTGGTGTGAAACTTGGAGTGTTGTACGATATATAATTTAGTAATTATGAGTAAAAAAATACTTTTAGCAGTTGCGATACTTCTATCGTCTATTAATGTGTTTTCTCAAAACGAACTTATGAGTTTGAGGTTTGAGGATGCTTTAATGGAGATGAATAGTAATAATTTGGCAATAAAAGGAGCTGAGGCTGAGAAGAGATCTAATGAGTTTTTACGAAAGACGACAAGAGGTCTATTTCTTCCTAAAATTTCGTTTTCGGCTAATTACATGAAGTTCGACCAGGATATAGGTGTAGATCTTGGTGGAATTACGGATGCACTAGGTGGAGTTGGAATTAGTGCAGGTGGCTCTCTTTCCCCTAGTAAACTAGTGCTTCAGAAAGAACAAGTTGCTACTGCTGGTATAAATATGATCTGGCCTATTTTTACTGGAGGTAAGATAATGGCAGCAAACAGAGCCATGGATGCTAAAATAGATGAGGCTCAGCATAAAATAGATGAGACTAGGAACGAACTTAATACCGAGTTAGTAGAACGATATTATGGGTACAGGTTGTCTAATAGGGCTGTAGACTTATATCAGGATGTATTAGATGCGATGCTTCTTCATCAACAAAATGCAAAGAAGCTCGAAGAAAATGGTATGATAGCTAAAGCCCAGAAGTTGTATGCTGATTTATCTGTTTCTACTGCTAAGTCTGATTTACAATCAGCAAAAAATACTAGGAACACTGTTGAAGAAGCTTTGAAAAATACTATAGTAACAAGCAACGACATAAATACCGTTTCAGAATTGTTCCTTTTAAAGAGAATTGAAAGTGTTGATTACTTTATAGAATCGGCAATGACTAATAATCCCTTGTTGAAAGAAGTAGAATCTAAAAAAGAGTTAGCAAAACAGAATTATAATATCCAGAGAGCTGGTTATATGCCTACGGTTGCAATAGTTGGGAATAAGCTTATTGCCGATCATCAGCTTGCAGAAATTATGCCGAATTGGTTTGTAGGAGTTAATCTTCATTGGACATTATTCGATGGTATGTCGAGAGTTTATAAAGCTAAAGCAGCCCTGGCAACGGTTGATAGAGTTGAGTTTCTAGAGAGCAAAGCACATGAAGATATTACTACTTTAATAAATAAGCTTTACAACGATTTAAGCTCAAATGTTGATGAGCTAGAAACATTAGATGTTACATACACGTTCGCATTAGAATATAATCGGGTTTCTCAAAGGGCTTTTGCTGAAGGTATATCTACATCAAAAGATGTTGTTGATTCTGAACTTATTCTGAATAAGGTTAAAGTGGGTAGACTTAAAGTTATGAATGATTACGTTGTAAGCTTAGCAAAGCTACTGCAATATTCTGGAAAGTCTGATTTGTTTGTTGAGTACAGTAAGCGCCCTGATAGAGAAAGAGAAAACTTTGAATTAAAAGATACTGAATAATGAAGTCGAAGAAAATAATTATTGGAATCGGAACAGTTTTAATACTTGTATTTATTATTGCTGCCGGAGTAATAATGGCAACACCTCCTGATGTTGTTTTACAAGGTCAAGTAGAAGCAAAGCACATTAAGATTTCTTCAAAAATTCCTGGCAGAATTAGCCATATTTTAATAGGTGAGGGAGATAAGGTTAAGGTAGGCGATACCTTAATAAAAATCAGTACTCCTGAGTTAGATGCTAAGCTTATTCAAGCCGAATCGGCCAGAAATGCAGCCAAATCGCAAAGTGATAAGGCTATGCACGGGGCTAGAAAGGAGCAAATTCAAGGTGCTTATAATCTTTGGCAAAAGGCTAAAGCTGGTAGAGAGGTTTATGAAAAAACATATATCAGAGTTAAGAATTTGCACAATGATGGCGTTGTTCCAACTCAGAAACTCGACGAAGTTACTGCAAAATATAAAGCTTCAGTTCAAGATGAAGAAGCTGCACATTCTATGTATTTAATGGCTAAAAAAGGCGCTAGAGACGAAGATAAGGCTGGGGCAGCTGCATTGGTAGATCAGGCTTCGGGAGTTATTCAAGAATTAGATTCGTATTTGAGTGAGGCTAATGTGAAATCGCCAATAGATGGTGAGGTTGCAAGTATTATTTCTGAAGAGGGAGAGTTAGTAAATACAGGTTTTCCTATTGTTACTGTTGTCGATTTAAACGACGTGTGGTTTGTATTTAATATCAGGGAAGATTTTTTGGCTAAGCTTAAAATGGGTGAAGAGGTTGTTTTGTCTGTGCCTGCACTTGACAGAAAAGATATAAAAGCTAAAATATACTTCATTAATCCCTTAGGCGATTTTGCAACATGGAAAGCTACGAAGGTTTCTGGAGAGTTTGATATGAAAACTTTCGAGGTGAAAGCTAGACCAATTGGAGGTGTTGAAGATCTTAGACCAGGGATGACAGTTTTAATGAATTGGAATAAACAATAATTTAGTATTAGGATTCATGGCAACAGGGCTTAAAACGGTTTTAAAACGTGAGTTGAATAGAATAACTTCAGAGAGTATTTACCTCTGGATGTTGTTGATTCTGCCTATGTTTACTTTTCTGCTTTTCCCCACAATGTTCAGCGCTGGTAAGGCTGAGGGTTTTTCTGTTGCAATTGTCGATCACGATAATAGCCCACTTTCTCGCAAACTTATTTCGTGGATAGAAGCTACTCCAGAGGTACATTTTAGTCATAAAATAAATTCGCTTCAAGAGGGAAAGAGGTTAATAGAAAAAGGAGATGTCTATGCTGTGCTCAAAATCCCTAAAGACCTTGAAAAAGGTGTTTATTCTGGGTTGCCAAATAAATTGGTGTTATTTTATTCTAATACAAATTTAAGTGCTGGTAGTGGAGTAAGTACTTCTATTATTAAGACTGTAAAGACTATGTCTGCTGGGATAAATATGCAGAAACGAATGTCGAAGAATAAAGAGATGTACACACAAGCTCTACACAATGTACAGCCTATAAGAATTGATGCTCACACATTATATAATCCATATATAAATTATTCATATTACCTTGTAATTGGTTTACTCCCTGTTATGCTTTTAATGTTTATAATATCAACAACAATATATGCTATAGGTAGTGAGCTTAAGAATGGAACTGCATTAGAATGGTACGAATTGTCGAGTAAAAGTATAACAGTTGCTTTAGCAGGGAAACTGCTTCCTTATACTGTAATATTTATTATTGAGGCTTATTTTATGAACTTCATTCTTCTAGGGCTTATTGGAGTGCCAAAAGAAGGAAATTTGCTAGTGCTTTTTATTGCAACTACGATGTTCGTAATAGCTTATCAAGCTGCAGCAATATTTCTGATTACTATATTTCCTAATATGCGTATGGCGCTAAGTTTGGGTGCAATGTATGCATCTTTAGCGTTCTCATTTGCAGGTTTAACTTTTCCAGAAATAGGGATGAATGGCTTTATGCAAGGATTTGCTCAGCTTTTCCCATTCACACATTATCTAAAAATTTATATAAACGTTGAAATGAAAGGTTTAGATCTATATTATACTATATCACCATTTATATATCTTGGTATTTTTATTATTACGCCTATTGTATTAGGACCGAGGATAAGAGCTATAATGATAAAGGAAAAGTATTGGGGACATTCATAATATTTAAATAATTAATAGAGTTTGAAGAATAAAAAGAAATATAATTTCTTTAGTTTGGTCGTTAGGGTTTGGCTAGAAGAATACAATCACATCTTTAAAGATAAAGGTGCTGTTTTGCTTTTTTTTGTTGCCGTGTTCATATACCCATTACTCTATTCAAATGCATACAACCCTGAATTGGTAAAAGAGGTTCCTGTTGTAGTTGTAGACAACTCTAATAGTCCTTTAAGTAGAAAACTCACTTCAATGCTCGATGCTACTTTTGAAGTGAAAGTAAGCGAAAGAACTACTGATTTTGAAAAGGCTAAGGAGTTGATGAATGCTTCAGAAGTTTATGGGATAGTTGTGATTCCAAAAAACTTTGAAAAAAGTATTTTGAGGTTCGAACCAGCTGTAGTCTCAGTTTATGCCGATGCTGCGTATATGATTATCTACAAACAAATTATGACAGCAGCTAATTATGGCATCGGTACATTATCTGCAGGAATAGAGATAATGAGACGTTCGTCACAAGGAGAGCAATTAGAGGAGGCTTACATCGAAAGAGACCCTCTACCATTAGAAACATATTCGTTATATAATCCTAAGGGTGGCTATGCAACCTACTTAATGCCAGCAGTTTTATTGCTAATATTACAGCAAACTTTATTGCTAGGAATTGGATTGGTGGGAGGAACGCTAAAAGAGAAGGGTAATAGTAATTATTTCTTCACACTTGGTAGGAGCTATTGGGGAGCTTTTGTAATTACTCTAGGTAAAGGTTTTGCTTATTTTTCAATATATATATTAAATGTTATCTATACTGAGGTTATTATATTTAGAATGTTTGATTTCCCTATGAGAAGCAGTTATTTTAAAGTTTTTGTTTTTCTAGTTCCATTTGTGTTTGCTGTAGTTTTTATGGGGATTGCAATATCTACATTCTTCAAGAAAAGAGAGCATGCATTGATGGTACTTCTATTTACTAGTATACCATTTATGTTTTTGTCTGGTTTTTCGTGGCCCGTAGATGCAATGCCTAGCTGGCAGGTATATTTATCTGAATTAATCCCTAGTACACCAGGGATAAAGGGTTTTCTTGCTATGAGCCAAAGAGGAGCTCTTTTTAGTGATATTTATAATAATTGGCTTCATCTATGGGGCTTGATAGTGTTTTTCCTAAGCACTGGAGCATTATTGTTTAAAAGAAAAATTAAAAAAGAATTGATTATAAGAAAACTTGAAAAAGAATTGAATTAAATATAATCATATGATACCACGGGGGAAAATTAAAGATAAAAGAAAGGCAATTTTAGATTCGTCATTAGAGTTAATTGCACTACAAGGATTTCACGGTACTTCTATGAAACAGGTAGCGGATAATGCAGGGGTAGCCGCTGGAACCATTTATGTTTATTTCGAGAACAAAGATGTGTTAATACATGAGCTTTTTGTAGAGATAAAAGCAGAGTTAAATGAAACTATTGTTGATGTTTTTATTTCAGACAGAAACTTTAAAGAGAATTTTATTATTATTTGGAATTCTGTATTAGATTATTATTTGGAGTTTCCTCTCAAATTTAATTTTCTAGAGCAATTTTCAACATCTCCATATATAAACGATTTAGTAATGGAGGAAGGATTAAGAGTCTTAGCTCCAGCACACTCATTATTTGAAGATGCTAGAGAGGAGGGAGTGGTGAAGGATTTACCAACTCTTGCTATTATAGCTCTAATACATGGACCTATAATCTCATTGGTTAGAATGAATAATGTCGGAGATATTGTAATAAGCAAAGAAATTGATAGAGAGAAGTTTTCAGAAGCTTCATGGAATAGTATTTCTGTTTGAAAATAATATTAATATATGCAAAAGATTAAGACAATAGCTTTTGATGCTGACGATACTCTTTGGGTAAATGAGCCTTTGTTCCGAATAAATGAAGAGAAGTTTGATAGCTTGTTGAAAGAATATGTTTCGCATAGTGATATTACGGAAAAACTCTATCAGACTGAATTGAAAAATCTGAAACATTTTGGTTATGGAATAAAAGGCTTTGTAATATCTATGATCGAAACAGCGATCGAGTTAACCAATGGCGAAATAAAAGGTTGTGACCTGAAAAAGATTATTGATTGGGGGAAAAAGCAAATAGATCATCCAGTAAACTTGCTTGATGGAGTAGAGGAAGTGTTAAGAATACTGAAAAATAATTATCAGTTGATGGTTATTACTAAAGGCGATTTGTTTGACCAAGAAAGTAAGATTGCTAGATCTGGCTTGGCGGACTATTTTGATATTGTAGAAATAGTATCAGAAAAAGAAGAATCGGTATACTCATTAATAATTGAGAAACACAAGCTGAAAGTTGATGAGTTTCTTATGGTTGGAAATTCACTGAAATCAGATATTTTACCACTTGTAAATATTGGAGCATTTGCTGTTCATATACCATTTCACACAACATGGGTTCACGAAAAGGTAGAAAGTAAAGATTTAATAGGGAAGCATTACGTAGAATTAGCCGATATTAGAGAGCTTTTAACTCTGTTAAAATGATTATGGGAGATAAGCATCATTCATTATTGCAAGTTTTACAAAGTGTTCAAAAAATGTTTGAGCATCATTGGAAAAGGGCAATATGGGTGAAGGTTGAGATTGCAAAAATTAACCACTATCCACATAGTGGTCATGCTTATCCTTTGCTAGTTGAGAAGAAAAATGGCACAACAGTTGCCGAAATTAGATCTACAGTTTGGGCAAGTACTTATCAACGAATTAAGAGGAAATTCGAAACCATGACTAAAAAAGAATTAGTCGATGGTCTTGAAGTTTTACTACTAGTAGACGTTAAGTTTACAGCTAGTCATGGGCTTGCTTTAAATATTATAGATATTGATGCAAGCTATACTCTTGGAGCAATGGAGTTAGAAAAGATTGCCACACTTAAGAGGTTAAAAGATGAAAATCTATTTCATACAAACAAGAATTTACAACTGCCAATTTTATTAAAGCGTGTTGCTGTTATTTCGGTAGAAACCTCAAAAGGCTATCATGACTTTGTTGAGACTTTGGCAAATAATAAACGCAAATTTAGAGTTGAATACGAACTTTTCCCTGCATTGTTGCAAGGAGATAAAGCAATTGAATCTATACGACGTCAATTAGACGAGATACGATCGAGAAAGGATCAATTTGATGTAGTGGCTATAATTCGTGGGGGAGGAGGAGAAGTAGGTCTAAATTGTTATGACAATTTTGTATTATCTAGTGCAGTAGCTAGATTCCCCTTACCTATAATCTCAGGAATCGGACATGCCACAAATCTTACTGTTGTAGAAATGGTATCGTATATTAATTTGATTACACCTACTGCATTGGCAAATTATGTATTAAGTGGTTTTGAAGAATTCGAAAGTAGGATGATTTTAGCAGAGAATAAACTAATATTTCATTCTGAGAAGATAATAAAAGATAGTTTAAGCGATTTACAAAAGCTTATTTTTGTTTTTGATAGCGATGTTAGGTTGCTGCTGCAGGAGGAGAAGTTTAGAATTGATGCTGTTAAGAATTCTTTAGAATTTGGAGGGAGGGAGATACTAAGCAAAGGCTCTAAAGGAATT
>JAGLEB010000062.1 GCA_023145275.1 Flavobacteriales bacterium
GAAGTAAATGAAGGTGATGTTATTAGTACAGAAACTATCGACCTAAGATTAGAGAGCAGAGTGATGAAAATTGATATAAAAGAGAAAGATGACTAAGAAAATATTAAAATATGAGGATGCTATTTCTGAATTAGAAGAAATAGTCGACAAAATAGAGAATGCTGATATTTCGGTTGATGAATTGTCAGAGAAAGTAAAAAGAGCCTCTGAATTGATAAAAGTATGTAAAGATATTTTGGAGAAAACTGACGAAGAGGTTCAAAAAATTTTAGAAGGAATGGAAAAATAATTTATTGTTATGATTTTAGATAATATTGAAAACATTAAACTTTATTCAGGTATTAATGAAAGAATAAATAAGGCTTTTGAATATATTAAAAGTACTGATTTCAGCCTTTTAGATAATGGGACTTATGATGTAGTAGAAGGTGAGATTTTTGCGATAGTGAACCGTTACGAAACTATTCACGAAAGCAAGGAACAATTAGAATGCCATAGAAAATATATAGATGTACAATATATATTTGAAGGAGAGGAATTGTTGGCCTATCTAAATAAGACAGTGCAAATTCCATCTCAAGTATATTCAGACAACGATGATTTTGAGCTATACAACGAAAATAGAGACTTCTTGAAATTTAAATCGGGAATGTTTTGCGTTCTTTTTCCAGATGATTTACATGCTTTCGGAATTCATGAAAAAACATCGACAAAGGTGTCTAAAGTTGTTGTAAAGGTGCTTGTATAAAAGTGCCGCTTAATTGAGAATGATAGTATGTATATGAGCTTATGAGATTGGGATATTGCCAATCTCATAAGTTCAAAATTCCAAAATATTATAAGTACAGATATCTCTTGATGCTCTGCTTAGGTGTTTTAACAAATTCTTTATCACGAATAATATATTTCGTAACCTTCATGTAATTAGGTAGATTTTCATTTAACCTAGCCCTGTAACGTTCAAATTTTTCCTCGAGTTCTTCAGATGTTACACCGCTTTCTTTTACTCTGTCAGGGTCTGGATATACCAAAGCAACAATTTTATTATTTTCAAGCTTTATAAGTGACCCACTAATAAAAGATCTGTTGTTTATCATTGATTCTATTTCTTCGGGATATATATTCTGACCTGAAGGACCTAGAATCATACTTTTACTTCTTCCTTTAATAAATATATAGCCTTCATTGTCTATAAGACCTAAATCTCCGGTGTGCAGCCATCCATCCTCATCTATAGCCTTTTTTGTCTCTTCTTCATTTTTGTAGTAGCCAACCATCACATTTTCGCCCTTTATTAGAATCTCTCCAACTTCGGTTTGAGGGTTGTTAGAATCTATTTTTACTTCTAGTGTATCTACAGGTTTACCGCACGACAATTTTTTTGTTTTGTCCCAACTAGCATAAGTAACTAGAGGGCCACATTCTGTCATTCCATATCCTATAGTAAATGGTAGCTTTATTGATCTAAAGAATGATTCAATTTCATCACTCAAAGCAGCTCCTCCTATAACAACCTCGTGAAAATTGCCTCCAAATCCATCTTTAACACCGGCTAAAACTTTCTTCTTTACAAATTTGTTTATTCCTGGTATTTTTAATAATGTTTTTATTGGCTGAACTTGCACTTGCGGCATAATTCGTTTTTTGTAAATTTTTTCTATAACTAATGGAACAGAAAGAATTAGCCTTGGTTTGATTTTTTGAAATGCTGCAGTAATAATTGCTGGAGTAGGAGTCTTTGTTAAAAAGGTAACGTGACACCCTATCGAAAACGGGAACAAGAATTCGAAAGCTAATCCATAGGCATGTGCTAGTGGAAGGAAAGATACAATTGAGTCTCCTGATTTTAATGGCATATTGTTTCTAGCAAAACGAATGTTTGCAGCCAAACTATTGTGCAATAGCATCACCCCTTTTGAGTTTCCCGTAGTTCCGGATGTATAGTTTATTTCAGCTAATTCCTTATTCGGTATTTTAGGAAGACTAAACGAATTACTGTTGAAGTTTCCTTTGTATTTCTTCTCGCAATATCTTTCAATCGCAGAATCTACATCTTCTATAATTTGGTTTCTCGATAAAATAAGTTTAAAGTCTTTTAGAGAAAATACTCCCTTAAGAACTTTCATCTCTTCTAAATCTAGAGACTTTAATATTGCTTCTGATGAAAAAAGAAATATTGAATCGGAATGATTTACAATTTTGTGAACATCTTTTGGTAGAAAATCAGGTAAGATTGGTACAGCAACAGCACCGTAACTTACTGTAGCAACAAATGCCATACTCCATCGAGCAGAATTCTTCCCGATTAAAGCAACCTTATCCCCTTTTTTAATCCCAACTTCGTCAAACAATATATGTATTCTAGCTATTTGTTTAGCTACATCACCATATTTGTAATCACTTCCATCATAGTCTGATACAGCTAGTTTATCCCAGTTGCTCTTGATGCTATTTTCTAAGTATTCAACAAAATTTTCTTTTATCATAACAATATTTTATAACTTATTCTTAAGACCTCATTTCCATTAATCTAGCAACATATTTCCCTATAACATCAAACTCTAAATTTACTGTGTCACCAATTTTCATCGTTCCAAAATTTGTATGGTCCATAGTAAAAGGAATTATGGCAACATCAAAAGTATTACGTGCAGAATTTACAACAGTAAGACTCGTGCCATTTATTGTTACAGATCCCTTTTCTATAGTAGGATTACCTTGTTTATCACTGTACTCAAATGAGAAGTAAAAAGATCCGTCAGCCTCTCTTACATCAGTACATATTGCTGTTTGGTCTACATGCCCTTGAACAATATGTCCATCGAGACGTTCGCCCAATCTCATACCTCTTTCTAAGTTTACCTCTGATCCAACTTTTAACTCTCTCAGACTTGATTTTTCAAGAGTTTCTAGGATTGCAGTAACAGTGTATTCGTCGTCCTTAATGTCGACAACAGTAAGACAAACACCATTATGTGCTAAACTTTGATCTACTTTTAGTTCATTGGTGAATCCACATTTCACTGAGATATGTAGATTCTCTTGATCTTTCTCTAATTTAGTAACTTTTGCTACTTCTTCAATTATACCTGTAAACATAATTATATTTTTACCTCATTAAGTGTATGTATCCCGTTAGGCTAAAGGTTGATGACTCGTCGTTATTCTCCTTTTTAGCTATAGTACAAACATAGTAATAAACTCCCGTAGAGCAAACCTTACCCGTCGATTGATTTTTTCCATCCCAATTAATATTAATATCATCGGTTTTGTAGACTAAATTCCCCCATCTATTGAAAATTTCTATATCAAAAGAAATTACATCAAAATTGTAATCATGATCCCCCGAGTCTTCCCAATGCGGGTGATATAAATCGTTTATACCATCACCGTTAGGAGAGAAAACATTTGGAAGGATAAACTCGACACAGGGTTCATAGCAAACAACATTACTTGGCGGAGTTTCATTACCTAATGCATCTATCCCAGTAACCCTAAAGCAGCCTATAGCTATATCTTCAGCAATAACATCGTACTCTCTGTTGTTTTCTCCTTCAATTTCGGCTAAAAGCTCAAATCCTGCATCATCAACGAGAGAATAGTATAGTCTATATCCCACAATGTTTTCTCCACATGTTGCATTTGGGTTAGTCCAAAATAGAGTGTAAATATCTAGATCGCAATCTTTAATTTCGTTAAGTGTTGGAGGGCACTGTAATGGATTTACATTTGGAGTGCCACATCCTATCTGTGATCTGTTAAACAGTGGTTTCACATAGCCATCAACGCTGTACGATCCGTAAATGTCGGCTCTAAAACAATACTCTTTACCATTTTCAAGACCTTCAACTACAAAGTAACTTCCATCGGTGCTACCTAATAATTTCTCATCGTTGATTTTTCCAATTCTTTTAAAATTAAGAGATTCATCTATTTCTTGAAAATACACTATAGAGTCTATTCTCCAAGGTACATTCTGGTCGACAATTAATTGTAGTTTTTCATCTCCTGATATTACTTTTAGATAAGGAGAAGTTGCAGGGTAACCTTTCCCCATTAAGTTAGTGTTTCCACCTGTGTTGTTGTAGATGTCAACCCTGTATTGATATCCATATTGGTCTTCGTCTTGGTAAGTATCTAATTCAGTATCAAGATAGACTGTATCGTTGATTGTCCCAAAGCTCTGTACCTCAATAAAGTTGTTAGAATTAAGACCTGTTGAACGCAATAGCTTGTATGAATATGGCCCCGGATAAATATTAGCATCAATCTCGGTTGGTTTAGACCAAATAACATTTATTTCGCCCACTGAATATGAAGTTTTTTCGATATCGACGTTAGTCATCACTGGCAGTCGTTTTTTAAGAGTGACGCACGAAGGTTCCGATGGTAAGCTTTCGGACTCATCGTATAATATAGTCGTGATTACATAACAGTAAATAACGCCTGTTTTAAATGCATTATCGTTATTTGTATCATTGAAATTATCGGTTTCTATATTATCTATTGTAGCAACTAGCTCGTAGCCTGAGTCATCTGGTACTCCACCCTCACATCCCGGAAGGTCAATATCTCCTGAGTGTTCTTTTCTAAATATTTTATAACCTATAGCATTTTCGCAATCGGTTTTATCCCATTTAAGATCAAAAGTAGCAGTACTTATATCTTCTTCTGTTTCTACATTTTTCACTCCTGCCGCCAGAACTCTAATTTCAACTACTTTTTGTTTCGAAAGCCCTGGTATAGGGTTTCCGTGCTGATCGTGAGGAAAGTCGTTTGCTTTGAAAGTTACGTAATACGGTTCTCTACGTGCTAGGCTACAGTCAGTGTCCCAAACGAAATCTCCTGAAACAGGAGTAGCCTGTTTTATTAGTTCGGGAAATGTAGCTGATGGTTTTGTGATAAATGGACCACCAACAGCCGTCAAAGTTATTTTATCGCCATCCTCATCTGTTGAAGTAACAGTGAAACTTAGTTCTTCGCCACCGATAACACAGAAATTTTCTGGAGATTCAATCTCAGGAGGATTATTTGTACATGCTGTAACATCAACCTGTATATCTCTGAGTATTCTTCCAATTGTTATCCAGCTTCCTGAAATAGGGTCTTTTCTATGTTCCGAAATCTCTACAGCAACATTGTATATTCCTGCAAATATTGGAGATTCCCAATATATAGTGCCTTTGTTATCTACTAAAATAATATCTAAATTAAACTCTGGATCGTAGGTAGTCTCCAATTCACGGCCATCAGCACCACGACAATTTACCATTTTGTAAGAAAGGCTGTCGCCATCTTCATCGTAAGCGGCAACATTGTGTATATATGGAGTGTTAACACATCCAAAATCGGTTGGAGGGTTAAGTAACACCGGAGAACTATTGTTTCCGAGTCCTGTTCCTATTTTTATTATTGATTGTATGTAAAAAGGTTCATTCACCGAATTTATTATATTCAACACTCCTTCATTTCTGTTAGGGTCGTGCATAAATAAGGTGTAGGTCCCATTTGCGGGATAAGTATGAGTGCCTACATACACATTTCTTTTAATGTTGTTGTCTACATTAACGCCATTGTGTGGGCAGCTTCCATTAGGGTACCCGTTAATACGTGGCAATATCGACGTAGTATTATCACCCCAATTTATGGTTAGTTCGCATCTATCAGCGGGTGCATCTGCCTTGGTGTAAGTGGTAATAGTAACCTCAAAAGTACGTGGACCTATTTGCTTATAGGTAATTTCGCCAGCTCTGTTGTGAGTGGCAAATGTGCTAATTGAAATAAAAATAAATAGTAAAAAGAGTAATATTTGCTTCATATAAAATAGTAAGTTACTAACTCATTCAATTAATTGTTTCGGTTTAAAACAAATCAAAGTGTTTTTTAATACCTTTGTTCTCAAAAGTACAAAATTATATCACTTGTGAGCATTTTGTATTACAAACTAAATTTGTAAAATATAAGTAATGAATTTAATAGAAAATAATAAGCCTATAAAACAATCAAATACGATTGTACTGGCAGAATCTTTCAAAGAAGTTAATAAGTGTGAATTCCTTTCTGTTGAAGAAAAAAACTATATAAAAGGTAAGTTAGATGACAAGGAGGAAATTGTGCAATTAAGTACTTTTGAGCAAGTTAAGATAATCTGTGTCCCGAAAATAAAGGACGAGGAATACAAAACTCTTGAAGGAATTAGAGGCCTTGCAAATAAAGCTACGGAGTGTCTTAATAAGAAGAAGCAAAGTAGTGTACAGCTTATTAATTTAAGTTTCAATAAGGAGTTTGCAAAAGTTGCTTCAGAGTCAATATTATTAAGTAATTACCAATTCTTGAAATATTTTAAGGACAAGGATAAAAAGAAAAACTCATTAGAAACAGTTGAGGTTGTTGGTTTATCGCAATCAGAACTAGATGAAATAAAGAATGTCGCTGATGCTACAAACATTGCTCGTACATTAGTAAATGAGCCAGTTTCTTTCTTGGATGCCGAAGAAATTGCAAATCAGATAAAGATATTAAGTCAATGTGCAGATTTTAAAGTTGATGTTTTGAATAAAAACAAAATAGAATCTTTGAAAATGGGTGGTTTGCTAGCTGTTAATAAAGGAAGTTTTACACCTCCTACTTTCAGCATTATGGAATATAAACCTGAGAATGCAGTTAACTCTAAGCCAATAGTTCTTGTTGGAAAAGGTATAGTATATGATACAGGTGGCTTGAGTCTGAAGCCTACGGCTGGATCAATGGATTCGATGAAGTCTGATATGGGTGGTGCTGCTGCTGTAATTGGTGCGTTTTATGCTATTGCAAAAAATAAGCTAGCAGTACATGTTGTTGGTTTAATTCCTGCAACAGATAATCGTCCTGGAAATCACGCTTACACTCCTGGAGATGTTGTAGAAATGTATGATGGTACAACTGTTGAGGTATTAAATACCGATGCTGAAGGTAGAATGATTTTGGCAGATGCACTTTCTTATGCTAAAAAATATGACCCAGAATTAGTTATAGATTTAGCTACGCTTACTGGAGCTGCTTTAGTAGCTGTTGGTCCTTTAGCAATTGCATCAATGGGAACTGCTAAGGCTGGAAAATACAAAAAATTGATAGAGTCGGGTAATAATGTTTATGAGCGTTTAGCAAGTCTGCCTTTCTGGGAAGAGTATGGAGAGTTGATTAAGTCTGATATTGCAGATTTGAAAAATATTGGGGGTAGAGATGCTGGGTCAATTACCGCAGGTAAATTCTTAGAGCATTTCACAGACTATCCTTGGTTACACTTAGATATTGCTGGGCCAGCTTTTCTGTCTTCTAAAAGTTCATATAGACCAAAAGGAGGAACAGGAGTTGGAGTTCGTTTATTGTACAACTATATGAAGAATCTTTCTAATGATTAATCAAGATAAAAAAATAAAAGTAGGAATCTCCGTTGGCGATTTAAATGGAGTAGGTGTAGAAGTTATTCTAAGAACTTTCGAAAGATCTGAAATGTTAGACTTTTGTACTCCTGTATTATTTGCATCTACAAAGGTGATTTCTTTTCAGAAGAAAATACTTAATATTAATACTCCAATAAATGGGATAGAACATGCTTCTGAAGTTGTAGATGGCAAGTTTAATCTTGTTAATATATGGAAAGAGGGTGTTAATATAGAATTTGGAAAATCTACCGAAACTGCTGGTAAATATGCATTACTATCTTTAAATGCAGCTACTGAAGCTTTGAAGAATGAAGAAGTAGATGTTTTAGTTACTGCCCCAATCAATAAGAATAACATACAATCTGACGAGTTCAAATTTCCAGGACATACAGAGTATTTATCAAATGCATTGAATGGAGAAAGCTTGATGTTGATGGTTTCTGACGATTTGAGGGTAGGGGTGTTTACTGGACATATTCCTGTATCAAAGATCTCGGATGCTATTTCGAAGGAGTTAATCTTTTCTAAAGTGGAACTGATAAATCAAACATTAATTCAAGACTTTGGTATCCAAAAACCTAAAGTTGCTGTTTTAGGGTTGAATCCTCATAACGGAGACATGGGTGTAATAGGTATGGAAGAAGAAGAAATTATTAAACCCGCAGTGAGAGAGTTGTTTGATAAGGGTATTATGGTTTTTGGACCTTATGCTGCCGATGGATTTTTTGGAACAGATAACTATAAGAATTTTGATGCTATTATTGGGATGTATCACGATCAGGCCTTAATTCCTTTCAAAAGCTTGTCTTTTAATCATGGAGTTAATTACACTGCTGGTTTAAGTAAGATAAGAACATCGCCCGATCATGGAACAGCTTACGAAATTGCAGGAAAGGGAATTGCCGATGCAACATCATTCGAAGAGGCTGTATTTAAAGCAATTCAGATATTCAAAACACGTCGAGAGTACGAGAAATTGACAGCAAATGTGTTGAGAAAACAAGCATTTGAAAAAGATAGATAAAAAAAGTGGTAAAATTGCTGTGTGTTAATGAAATTATTTTTATTTTTGCACGCTCAAACAGATGACCGATGATGAAGGAGTTGAAAGATTACAACATACCTTTTGTAGGGTTGAAGACTGGTTTAAACAGGTTTGATTACGTAATTAAAGAAGAGTTATTTGATTTTTTTGGATATGAAGAGTTTAACGAAACTGCGCTAAATGTAGTATTAGACTTCGATAAGGGACCAAGTATGTTCGTGCTAAATTTTAAATTTAGTGGGAGTGTGAATATCAATTGTGATGTTTCGAATGAAAAATTCGATTTGGACACTGAAGGAGAACTAAAACTTATAGTAAAGTTTGGAGAAGAGTTTAACGATGAGAATCCAGAGATTCTTGTTCTTCCTCATGGCGAGTATGAAATTAACGTAGCACAGTATATCTATGAAATGATTGTATTGGCGCAACCGTCTAAGAGAATACACCCCGGAATTGAGGATGGGACTCTAAATTCTGATGTAACTAAAAAACTAGAAGAACTTCAGCCGAAAGGTAACTTTGAAGAAGAAGAAACGGTTGACCCGAGATGGGATCAATTGAAAAAGTTTATTAACAAATAAATAGAATAGGGCGATGGCACATCCTAAAAGAAAAATCTCGAAAACAAGAAGAGATAAAAGAAGAACACATTACAAAGCAACAACACCTCAGATCGCTGTCGATCCAACAACTGGGGAAGCGCATTTATATCACCGTGCATACTGGCACGAGGGTAAATTAATGTACCGCGGTCAAGTTGTTATGGAAAAAGAAGCAGCAGTAGCATAATTTTGCAACTGAGTTAGGCTATTAGCCTAAAGTTCTTTAAAACGATAAAAAACCAGTGAAGTTTTCTTCACTGGTTTTTTTCGTGTCTTTTTTTTTGAAATTAGTACTGCCTTAGGTAGGTACTTGGTTTGTTGCGTTGCTTGGCGTAAATAGTTTATGCTAAGCTGGTGATTGTGCCTGTGGCACTTGTTTATCGTGCTTTCGCACTTCTTGTTTAAACTTGATGTAGATAGTTTATGCTAAGCTGGAGATAGTGCCTGCGGCACTTGTTTATCGTGCTTTCGCACTTCTTGTTTAAACTGATGTAAATAGTTTATTCTAAGCTGGGGATAGTGCCTGTGGCACTTCTTGTTTAATCTTGATGTAAATAGTTTATGCTAAGCTGGTGATAGTGCCTGTGGCACTTGTTTATCGTGCTTTCGCACTTCTTGTTTAAACTTGATGTAAATAGTTTATGTTAAGCTGGTGATAGTGCCTGCGGCACTTGTTTATCGTGCTTTCGCACTTCTTGTTTAAATTTGGCGTAAATAGTTTATGCTTAGATGGTGATTGTGCCTGTGGCACTTGTTTATCGTGCTTTCGCACTTCTTGTTTAAACTTTCTGTTTTCTTATATACACTAATTAGAACTCAGTTCTATTTAACAATAAACCAAGGATTCAACAAGTTCTGCTTATTGTAGATTACTTTAGTGTCTCTTCCGAACTCATAAACTGCTTTTCCTGCGTAGGTGCAAACTGCATCTCCTGCTGCTGTATCCCATTCCATTGTTGGTGCAAAACGAGGGTAAATATCAGCTACTCCCTCGGCAATCATACAAAGCTTTAAGGAGCTCCCTCTTGATATGATTTTCATTTTAGGATGTTCGAGTTTTAAATCTTCGATAAATTCGGCAGTTTCTTTTGATAGGTGAGATCTAGAAGCTACAACAGTAAATTCTCTTTTGTGATTAAATGGCAGTCTGTTTGACTTCTTGTGCCAATTATTAGAGTTTATATTGAATTTGTAACTTCCTATGTTTTTACTTCCAATATATACTGTTTCACTTACTGGAACATAAACAATGCCAAAAATTGCTTTATTATCATTTATCAATGCAATGTTTATGGTGAAATCTCCATTTTTTTTAATGAACTCCTTGGTGCCGTCAATTGGATCTATCATCCAAAAATAATTCCACTTGCTCCTTTCGATAAACTCAATATTCTTTCCTTCCTCGCTTAACAACGGAATACCTAGGCTACTTAGACCCTTTGAAATGATATCATGAGATTTTTTGTCAGCTCTGGTAATAGGTGAACCATCGAGTTTTTCTTCAATTTCAAATTCAGAACTGTTGTAAATATCTAGGACTGCCTCGCCAGCTTCCTTGCAAATATTTACAATATATTTAATTTCGTGTAATGTTATATTGCCGTCAATCATCTAAAATGGCGTTTGTGAATATTCTGAAGCTACTAGCAATAATGGTGTTGGGGATTATTCATCATCTTGATTTTCCCAGTTTTCAAATTCGTCTAGTTCTTTTCTTATTTTATTGAGGACAAAGAAAAGTATTGTAGCATCATCAGTAAATCCAAACACAGGAATGATGTCTGGAATTATATCAATTGGGTTCACGAAATATAATAATGCCGCAATTATGGATAATATTGTCTTTCTGCTGATGTTTTTGTAGTCTCCTTTTCCCCAGCTTTTTAGAAGTCTTAGAAGTGTAGATAATTCGTTTTTAACTTTAGTTAAGGAAGAGTTGTTAGAGCCAATTTTCCTGCTAGCTTCTATTATTAGTCTCGATACACGAGAAGGACTCTTAATAAATTCAGTTGCCTTATTTAAGGCCGAATTAAAAGCAGATGTATAAGCTTTATTCATGTTAAATATCTTTACTAAGCTCTATTATCTTGTCTACTTTGCGATTTCTTAAGTAGCTTTGAATAATATTTTTCACTTCTTTATTATGTTTCATCGGAGTAATAATAGACTTCAAGATTTTTTTGTTTACAATCTGATTTTCTAGATTGTAAAAACCAAAACCGATGTAAATACCATCCTCAATTAGAATAACAGATTTCTCATTAGGATTTCTCCCTTTATCGATGATGAGAAAGTTTTGATTTTCGAAAGTGTGATTCTTTATTAGCTCCTCAACTCTTTTATTGTAATCCTCTGGCGATTCTTCACCAATACAAGCACCATTACACTTGTCTATTCCATAATTAAAGCATGCAGACTTAGTTTTGTATTGATTTGTTAGCTTCTGACAAAGTTTGTATTTTTCTACAAGCTTATCTAAACCTTTATTGCCCTCAGTTAATGATGTGAAACTTGTTAGAGCTTCGTCTCCATCTCTTACTTTTTCAATTTTAAGTTGTATATATCCATTCTCATCGATGAAATGATACAAGCCATATATGAATTTTGTTTTTAGTTGCGCTCGGTTGTATTTAGGTTGATTAGCCTTTATTTCCTCCGATTCTTTCAGTAGAGCAATTAATTCGCTGCCAGTTTCCTCATAGCTTACCGCTACAAGTTCTTTTTGCATTTTATAGGCTTTTGCCGACTTGTTTAAAAAGTGCTGATTTAGTCTCTTCTTTATGTTTTTGCTTTTACCTATGTAGACTATGTCACCGCCTTTTATGTGTATGTAATAAACTCCCGTAGAGCTAGGTAGGTCTCTTAATATAGATATTAACTTAGGGTTTAATTCGCTTTTTTGTTCTTCTTGTATTGAAGCCTTAATTATTTTTTTATCTGAATCTTTATTTAAAAGGATCTTAAAAAGTTTTACAGTAGCCAAAGCGTCTCCTGTAGCTCTGTGTCTATCAGTAATAGGGATTCCAAGAGATTTGCATAGCTTTCCTAGGCTGTACGAATCCATATCCGGAATCAGGGTTTTTGATAATTCAACGGTACAAATTGTTTTTCTTTTATATTCGTATCCTAGACGCCCAAATTCTAATTTAAGTATTCTGTAATCAAAGGACGAGTTATGAGCAACAATGGTTGTACCTTCTGTAATTTCAATTATTCGTTTAGCTACCTCATAGAATTTTGGTGCCGAACGGAGCATTTTGTTTTTGATGCCGGTTAGTTTAACAACAAATGGTTGTATTGGAATTTCTGGATTAACTAAGCTAGAAAATTTATCGACAATCTCGTGGCCATCAAATTTATAGATGGCTATCTCAGTGACTCCTTCTTCGTTGAATTTCCCCCCCGTTGTTTCTATGTCAATTATTGTATACAAATTTGTTGGTTTTACCATTAATAATCTGCAATTGAATAAATCTATCTAATTGCACAGGCTCTAAGTCCAAATATTGAACTGCCAATTCTTACCATCGTACTTCCTTTCTCTATTGCCATCTTATAATCGCTACTCATACCCATTGATAAGGTAGTGAATTGTTGATTAGTTTCCTTAACAATGTCGAATATGTTTTTTAGGCTTGCAAACTCGGATGAAATTTTATTTTCGTCGCTTGTATTTGTAGCCATTCCCATTAAGCCTACTACACGAACATTCTCATAGGAATTGTATTGGTCTGAGCTTAGAATATTCACTATTTCGCTGTGGTCAAAACCAAATTTGGTATCTTCTTCAGCTATATGTACTTGAAGAAGACAGTCAATAACCCTATCGTTCTGTTTAGCTCTTTTGTTAATTTCTTTCAGAAGCTTAAGGCTCTCAACACCGTGGATTAATTTAACAAATGAAGCCATGTACTTAACTTTATTCGTTTGCACATGTCCAATCATATGCCATTCAATATCCTTTGGTAGGGTTTCGTGTTTACCTACCATCTCTTGAATCTTGTTTTCTCCAAAAACTCTTTGTCCTGCCTCGTATGCTTCCATAATGTCTTCATTAGGCTTGGTTTTAGAAACGGCAACAAGAGTTACGTTATCAGCTAGAGTATTGTTTATTTCACTAAGGTTATCAGATATTATACCCATAATAATATTTTATTCATATTCGTAAATAGTAAGTCCACTTCTTAATTTTGGCTCAATATAAGTACTTTTTGGTGGCATGTTATAGTCAGAGTCTGCAATCTTTTTTAGTTGACTTATTGAAACAGGAACCAAGCCAAATGCCACTTCATATTCTCCCGAATCTACTCTGTCTTTCATTGCTGCAAAGCCCTTCTTTTCGCTTTGAAATGAAAGTCTTTTATCGTTTCTCATATCTTTAATATTGAGTATCGGATTCAAAACTGTTTCGTAAATTAATTGCGAATCCAGATCCTCTAGAGGGTTGTCAATATCAAAATGTTGTTTTCTCAAATATAGTGAATAATATTCTCCATCGAGGTACATGCTAAAATGATGCTTATGAGAGGGGCGATAGTATATTTGCCCCAAGTTTTTAATCCTATAATAAGTGTCTAATTCCATAAGGAATTGATCTTTTGTGAAACCATTTAGATCTTTTACTAGCCTGTTGAAACTATATATCTTTAGCTGCGATTCGGCTATCATATATGTCATGAAATAGTTAAATGAGTTATTTGTATTCCCTTCCTCATTTTTTCTCTTTGCTAGATTTACTGATGAAGCGCTCCTGTGATGGCCATCAGCAATATAGATGTTTTTCACACCCTCAAATTGTTTCGTAATCTCGTCGATATCATATTTATTATCCACTAACCAAAGGTAGTGTATATCTCTGTTTGTTGTTGCAAATTCGTATTCAGACCTATCTGCTGTGTATTTAGTAATGATATCATTTATGGCAGTATTATCTTTGTATGTTACTAATACTGGTTCAGAATTAAACCCTGTAACATCAAGGTATTCAGTAAAAATCTCTTCACGTCTACTTATTGTCTCCTCGTGTAGTTTTATAGTGCCATCAATGTAATCGTCTACGTTTATTGCAGAAATAATTCCAGTGAAACTAATGCCTTCATGTTTTTGTCTGTAGATGTAGTATTTTTCAGTTTCGTCTTTAATAAAAATATTATCATCCTTAAAATCTGAATATCTATTCTTTACCAAGGGGTATTTTTCCACTCCCTCCAACTCCAGACCATACTTTCTGTCGGGGTGTAATACATGAAGGAATGAAAATGGATTTCCTGCTAATTTTTCTTCTATTGAACTTTCTGTGTAAGAAATATATGTTCTTGTAGCAACAAGACTAGAAAGAGCTCTTTCAGGTCGTACTGCTCTAAAAGGTTTGACTTTTGCCATTGTGTAAAGTTGTTCGTTTGCTATAAGCAAATTTACATTCTTAGAATTTATAAAGTATCTGTTTGAAAGATTATTTTATTAATGTTTGCTAGAGTATTAGATGAATGAAAAGCTGGAAAAAAAACACTTCTTTACTTGATGTGTACACAGTTAATTTATATTCCTAAAGGAATTTCTTCCAACCCTATAAACAAGGTCATTGCGCTTACCGAAGCATCATTTGTTGCGATAATATAAGCCTTCTTCGTTTCTGGATTATATGTGACGTATGTTTGAAACCCAAAAGTTTGACCTCCATGTCCATAGAAACCACTTATTCTCATCGAGCCATAGCCATATTTTAGCATTTCAATACCTTCATACATTTGATGGTAACCAGAGTTTCGTTGCATTTCAAGTGTTTTTTGTGAGAAAAATTTAGCACCTTGCCAAGCTTTTAAAAATAAGTTTAAGTCTTCTAAAGAAGAAACTATCTCTCCAGCACTTCCTGCTAAGCTTGCTGGCATAAAAGAGTACTTACCGTTATAGTATCCAAGCATTTTTCTTTTTTCGTCACTTTTAGATATTCTAGTACCAAAGAATGTATTTTTCATATTCGCTTTATTTAAAATATTTTTTTGGATATAGTCTCTCCAATCTTCCTTGCTGACTTTTGATATAATATCACCCAAAATTACATATCCTGTGTTGCAGTATTTAAATTTTTCACCTGGTGCAAAGTTGGCATCTCCATGATTAACGGCCAAAGAGATTAGTTCATCAAAGGAGTATGTTTTTCCTTCTATAGCAAAAATCTCCATAGCTTTTTCATCATTATCGTAAACATTTAAATAGTCTATAAAACCGCTTGTATGGTTAAGTAGCATCTCTATGCTTACTTCATTAAAGTGGTTCTCTCCTTTTAGTTTTCCAAGATTTATTATGTCACCTCCTTTGTAGAATTCTGAAATTTTAGTGTTTAGGCTAATTTTTCCATCTTCGATTAATTTTAGTACTGCTATTGCAGTAAACATTTTTGTAGCACTACCAATCTCGAACAGGTCATTTTGTTTTGCCTCTATATTGTTGTTGTGATCTGAAATACCACTTGCGTATGTAAAGGGGGCTCCGTTGTGTTCAGTGTAATATAACACAGCGGTATTATTAGATCCTTTCGAGAATGAATCGATTACTTGTTTCGTTTTTTCTGTACTAACCTGTGCACTAATGTTGATGTGAAAAAGTACTAGGAGTACCCCTAGAATATTTTGTAGTTTCATGTTTTGATGATTGTATTATTTTATTATGAAATCAATGCCTGAACAAATATAGTATTCCGGTATTAATTTACGGACTTTAGTACACTTAGGTTTTACTTATTAGATTAATATTTTTGCATGACAATTAGATCTTAGCATTTTGTGTCAATATTAATTTTAGGGCACTATGCTTTCTTATATATAAAAGTCAGTTATGCTGTATTCCATTCTAAACAAGATTACGTTTAAATATTAAGTGCATAAGCACAATAATCCAAGCATCTTTGGAGTGTATAATATATTTTTGGAAGCTAAAAGAAATAACAGGACTGACATAGCAAATTCAGCAACTACAATTAGCAGATATGAGTACAATGGAACACTCTTAAAGGATTATGAAGTATTCACAAAGTCCTCACTTCATTTTAATAAGATTACAGAAGCTTTTTACAATTCATTTATCAATTACTGTATCCTAGAGAAGAAGCACTCAGCTAATACTCTACGTAGAAATGTAGGCTTACTCAAAATATTTCTGAATTGGGCTTTTGATAATGGACATACATTTAAATCTGATTTCAAGAAATTCAAATCACCTAAAGCACAAATTACAGATGAAGTTGCTTTGACATTTGAACAAGTAAAAGAAATTTATGAGTTCAACTTTAAAAGAAATTAGAGACTTGAAAGAGTTAGATATTCGTTTGTACTTGGCTGTTCTACGGGGTTACGAATAAGTTACTATTCTAAAATTAATATCAACGATATTGAAAATGGGTACATCAGTGTAAACGATATTAAAAATAAGGATAAGCAAATACGAATACCCTTGAACGAATTCTCAATTGAGATATTGAAGAAATACGAATACAACCTACCTGAAATATCTACTCAAAAATTCAATAATTACATAAAGGAGGTTTTTGAGAAAGCAGGTTACAACCATACTATAAAGAAAACAACACGACTAGGTAGTGATATTATAGAAGTAATCACACCGTATTACGACCGTATTTCATCGCACACTGCTAGGCTTAGTTTCATTGCCATAATGAAGAACAAAAAGATACCTGATAAAGTAATAATGGAATTTACTGGACATAAGAGTTTAGAAGTGTTTAATAAATACTATAAGCCAAACGATGATGATAAAAAGGATTTCATGACTGATGTTTGGAGGATGTAGTTTATGTAAATAGAGAATAAATCAATATATTTGCATTAATTAATAGTAAACACACATCATTAATTAATAGAGATCGTACGTCACTAATTAATAGAGATCGTACGTCACTAATTAATAACTATTAAACTAACTACTAATATTAACAAAGTATATGGCTACACCAGGAGAAAAATTAGCAGAATCATTAGAGAAACTTAAAGAGCTTCAAGATTCAGGTATTGTAGCAATAAAAGCAAGTGATTTAAGTAGGGTTCACAAAACACGTTTAATCAATAATGGATTTATCCGTGAAGTTATAAAGGGGTGGTATATATCATCACCTCATGATGAATTACAAGGAGATAGTACTTCTTGGTTTACTTCATTTTGGGGGTTTTGTTCTAGATACTTAGATGATAGGTATGGTAAAGATTATTGTATTTCTGCAGAACAATCTCTTAAATTACATTCAGGTGACAATTCTGTTCCTAGACAATTAATAATAAGATCTCCAAAAGGGAATAATTCACTTACTAAATTATTATATGGAACTTCTCTTCTTGTAATAAAATCACCTATTTCTGAAATTTCAGAAAAAGATATTTATAACGGAGTGAGAATTTTTAATTTACCTTCTTCAATAGTTTATAGTTCACCATCAATATATTCAAAACAGGCTATTGATACTAGAACTGCATTAATGATGATAAGGGATTCTTCGGAGTTATTATCTATTTTACTAGATGGTGGGCACTCTACAATAGCTAGTAGGTTAGTTGGTGCATATCGTAATTTAGGTCAGAATAAAATAGCCGATGATATATTAAAGACTATGAAATCTGTAGGGTACGATGTAAGAGAAAAAGATCCATTCACAGAACAATCATCAATAATATTTGATACTAGAGAGCGTTCTCCATATGTAAATAGAATTAAGTTAATGTGGAATGAAATGCGTAATATAGTTATAGATGCATTTCCTAAAGAACCTGGTATTCCTGAGGATACGATTACCTATATGAAAACGATTGAAGACATTTATGTAACTGATGCATACCACTCTCTTTCTATTGAGAAATATATAGTATCTCCTCAACTAATAGAAAAGGTGAAAAGTGGTACATGGGAATCTGACAATAATGAAGAAGATAGTAAACAAAAAGACGCTATGGCTGCTAGAGGTTATTGGCAAGCATTTAATTCTGTAAAAGGAAGTATTAGCCATATTTTAAAAGGAGAGAACTCTGGTAGTGTAGTAAATAGAGATCATGGAGATTGGTACAGAGAGTTATTTGTCCCTAGTGTTACTATCGGTCTATTAAAAGCATCTGATTTAGCAGGATATAGAAATAATCAAGTTTATATTGGTCAATCTATGCATACTCCAATAAATAAAGATGGAGTAAGAGATGTGATGTCATTACTATTTAAACTATTGGAAGAAGAAGAACGAGCTTGTGTGCGTGCTGTATTAGGACATTTTGTTTTTGTATATACTCATCTGTATATGGATGGAAATGGTAGAATGGGTAGATTTTTGATGAACACTATGCTTGTTTCTGGTGGATACCCTTGGACAGTAATTCCTGTAGAAACAAGAAAACAATATATGAACGCTTTAGAAAGTGCAAGTGTAGATCAAAATATAAAACCATTTGCTGAGTTTATAGCAAATTTAGTACAGGCAGGATTGAAAGGTGAACCATTGGCTACACTTACAAAATAAAAATCATCTATTTCAATGTTAACTTCTACAATTAAACATAATGAGTGAATATTAGTATTATAAATTTAAGGCTATAGATAAGCCTCTATCTACAGATGATAAAAATATATTATCTGCGTGGTCTAGTAGAACAACAGTTAGAGGAAATGAATCAGAATTTAATTATAGTTATGGTGATTTTCCTAAGGAAGAAATGAGTGTTGTTGAAAAATACTTTGATTTGATGCTATATACCGCAAACTGTCTGATAAATAAACGAAATACTAAATCGTACGATGAGGCTGTGAAGATTATAAAAGATCTAAATCAATTAGCAAAGCACAAGAATAAACAAGATGATTTTACATGAAACTATACAACCTTAAAAATACGTGCAGCAGATTGAGTGCATTGAGACGACGTTTTGAAAGTATTATGTAAATAAGTAATAATGGAATTTACTGGACATAAGAGTTTAGAAGTGTTTAATAAATACTATAAGCCAAACGATGATGATAAAAAGGATTTCATGACTGATGTTTGGAAAATGTAATTTTGTAACAAATTTTTACTAAATTTGTTACAAAATTTATACAATGTAATTGTGAGAAGTGTAGAAAACAAAATAGAAAGTAGAATTTCACATAAAAAGGCAGGCGTAATACTATTTCCAGAAGACTTTACTGATTTAGGCTCTAATGATGCTGTTAGATTAGCATTGCATAGGCTAGAGAAGAAAGAACTAATACGTAGAATTGCCCAAGGAATATATGTACGTCCAAAAATCAGTGATTTTATTGGAGAATTAACCCCGACAGCAGAGGATGTAATAAAAGCTATAATCAAACGTGATAAAATAAAGGTAGTTCCAACAGGAGTTTATGCTTTAAATGCACTAGGATTAAGTACCCAAGTTCCTATGAAAATAGTTTTATTAACAGATGGCTCTCCAAGAGAAATAAAAATAGGAAAAAGAATTATAAAGCTAAAGAAAACTACTCCAAAAAATCTTAGTATTAAAGGAGAGATTAGTGGTCTAGTTATTCAAGCGCTTAGAGAGATAGGAATAGACAATATAACAGATCAAGAACAACAAAAAATAATTGATTTACTAAAGGAGGAGGATAAGATAAAGTTAAAATATGACATTTCTATAGCTCCTGTATGGATTCAAAAAATAATGAAAAAAGCTATTGACAATGATCAAAACTAACTTTCAAAATATTCCAATAGAGGATAGGAAAAGTATCTTTAAAGAAATTACAAGTAAGTCAGGAATACCTGATTACGCAGTAGAAAAAGATTGGTGGGTTGTTCAGACTTTATCAATAATATTTGAAATGGAAATAGGTAAGCATCTTGTGTTTAAAGGCGGCACATCATTAAGTAAAGCTTGGGGATTGATAGACCGTTTTTCGGAAGATGTTGATTTAGCAGTTGATAGATCGTTTTATGGTTTTGAGGGAGAGTTATCAAAAAATAAACGTACAAAACTTAGAAAAAAAGCTAGTGCTTATATAACTGATATTTTCTATCCTGAATTGAAAGAGAGATTTGAGGAGAGCGGTTTAGATGTGAAAATTAAAATTATAGAACCACTATCTAGTGATCAAGACCCTAGAATAATTGAAGTATATTACCCTAATGTGATTAGTTCTCCTGGTTATATTCAACCACGAGTACAAGTCGAAATTGGTTCACGCTCTATGAGAGAACCATTTACAGTATGCTCATTTTCTACTCTTGTTGATGAAACTTACCCTGATAAAGTTTTTACACATGGAGCAATTGAAATTCCTACAGTAAATCCTGAAAGGACATTCTTAGAGAAGATATTTTTATTACATGAAGAGTTTCAACGTCCTGTTGAAAAGATAAGAGTTAATAGGTTGAGTAGGCACTTATACGATATATATCAATTATCTAAAACGGAGTTTGCAGATAAAGCACTAAGTAATGAGGAGCTTTATAAATCAATAGTTGAACATAGACGAGTGTTTACAAAAGTTGGAGGAGTTGACTATAAACTACATTCTCCAAAAACAATAAATCCAATTCCTAACGAAGAGCTTTTGGAAGTATGGAAAAAGGACTATAAAACAATGCAAGAGCAAATGATTTATGGTGATTCTCCAGATTTTGAAGAGATGATTGTAGGAATAAAAAAACTAAAGCAAAGAATCAACCAACTAAATTGGCAAGTATTTTGATGAGCTAGTAGATAATTTAAATCTTGAGCAATTAGATATATCTATGACTGATGTTTGGAGGTTGTAGTTTGTGTATATCGTAGAATACTTATCACATTAACGTATAAAATTCAAGTCCTATGGGATTATAAAATTAGTAAAAATGGATTTTACCTTTAAATATATCGAATAAATAGATTTTACCTTTGCAAAACTAAATTTACCCCAAAAACTATGATAAAAGGATTTTATACCTGATGCAAAAAAGGTAGTATTAATCTATGCTTGTAAAAAGAGCAATATAGTATACTTTTTAAAGGTATAGTTTTAATAGCAACCAATGAATCGCAAAAAAGTGCAGTAAATAGCATTTTATTTGGATTTATTTTGAATATAATGTAGTTTAGCGTAAAAAAGAGCTATATGATGCACTTAGAAGATTTAATACATACAGTGAAAGAGCGGAGAAAAATGATGGATGTTACTCAGGAGACGCTTGCTGAGATCTCTGATATTGGATTGAGAACGCTAAAACAATTTGAAAGTGGGAAAGGAAATCCTACCCTGTTAACTCTTCATAAACTAACTGAAGCTTTAGGTATGGAAGTGTGTATTCAAGTTAAAAAACTTAATGAATAATGAGACAAGCAAGAGTATTATTTAAAGATAAAGAAGCTGGACTGTTAACACAAAATGATAATGGTAGTTATGTTTTTAAATATAATGATGACTGGTTTGTAAGCAATGATAAATCAAGCATAAGCTTAACGCTTCCTAAATCAATTCAAGAGTATAAATCTGAAAATTTATTTCCTTTTTTTTATAATATGTTACCTGAGGGAACTAATAAATTAAGGCTATGTAAATCAATGAAAATTGATGTAGATGACTATTTTGGTTTGTTGATAAATATAGCTCAGATTGATACAATAGGAGCAATTAGAGTTATGAAAATATAATGAATATGATTAAATATTGTCCTGGAACATTAAAAGAAGGTTAGTCATATTCTTCCTTATTATTCTCCAGCAAGTAATGAAGATTTAGATAGCCAGTTTGATGACAACATAAGACATATGTCTATTTCTGGAGTACAAGAAAAATTTTCTATTATTCAATATAAGAATAAACTTCGTCTGACTGAAGATGGTGAAAGAGGAGGTTTTATTCTTAAACCTATTCCTAGTTTTGGCAAGAAGTATGATCAAATACCTGCAAACGAACATCTAACAATGCAAATTGCGAAACAAGTTTTTGGAATAGAAACAGCAGAAAATGCTCTTATTTTCTTTCAAGATGATTCACCAAGTTATATAACTAGGCGCTTTGATATAAATGATGATGGTTCAAAACTAGGTCAAGAAGACTTTGCGTCGTTAGCAGGTAGAACACCACAAACACACGGTGAAAATTATAAATACCAAGGTA
>JAGLEB010000063.1 GCA_023145275.1 Flavobacteriales bacterium
TACCTCCAAACAATCTTGGATCAGGGCAATATTTACCTAACAACCAACCAGAAAGACCAAATCCTAAAATAGACGAGAAGAATGAATGCAAGTGACTAAAGCCAAGGTATAGTCCTTCCTCTCCTTTTGGAGCTTGGAAAGAAAAATACTCTAAGAATCTAGGAGAGATAAACGACTCTGCAATTCCTTGAAACACGATTCCTACAATCATCATAAAAGCTACAGGATGCATCTGAAAAGCTCCAAGATCAATCATGTCACCACCCATCATATTACCCATTGACATAAATAGAGCTGAAAATGGCATAATAAACATACCTATTGTCATCGATTGCAATGCACTTCTACCCCTCATCATACTTGTTACTAGTCCAACAGTAAGCACTACTACCAAAGGATTAACGTTTGCATACCACGAAGGTGAAGCACCCTCACCCGCCAAACGAAGTACATACTTAGGCATAGTTGCATACAACTGGTGTTGAACCATCCAGAATCCAGAAACGATAAGAATAAGAACAATCAAACGAGCATTTGTCAATACCCTAACAAGAGCAGATATGATCTCATTAAGCGATTTACCTTCTCCATCATTTTTAGAACTCTTGTAAAAGATTAAAATCATGATAAAAGCTAAAAATGTCATTCCTGCAGAAAAGTAATTAAGATTTATAAGACCTAAGTCACCCATTGATTCACGCAGTGGCTTAACAAGTGTCTTTCCAGAAAAAGCACCAAAATTCACCATCATATAGAATATACTGAATCCTTTTGCACGGTTTTCATTTGTAGTTTCTTTAGCAACAGTCCCCGTAATTACTGATTTTATAAAGGATCCACCAAACATGATGATTAACATTACTGGAATGATAGTCCAACGTACACTAGAAGTTTCTACACCCGAAAATGTCACTTCAAAACCATAGGAGGCTAAACCAACATTCTCTATCAAAGCAGGCAATAATGCCATACCCGAATACCCTATTGTCAACAATGCAAAAGCGACAAGTAAAGCATTCTTAAATCCAATTTTATCTGCATAAGCTCCAGTAAATGTTGGCAAAAGGTATAATCCTCCAGAAAACAGACCAGAAATCATTCCTGCCTCCATATCTGAAAACCCATATATTCTAGACAAGTATAGGGTAATTACAATAAAAACGCCATAATAGGCAGCTCTTTCTAAAAGCTCAACTGAATTTGCAATCCAAAAGGCTTTACTAAATTTATTAGTAGATGTTTCTTTCATTTATCTTATGGTATTATTTTGATACATATTGCATTAAAAAGACAAATTAGCAAGAAAATAAATTAGCTAAGCTCTGCTATTTGCATTTGAAATAAAAATCGCACGAATATACCATAATAGTTTATTACTGAAAGCAAAAGGAATAAAAATATAGCTAAACATAAGAAAAGTCATACATAATATCACAAGCACCTCTAATAACTCAATATTAAATCTTTACAGCTAGTATTTTTCTCATCTACTTCGTTATTAAAATACTCATTTAGCCCTGCTAAACTCCGTTTTCAATGCCTCATACCTGAATAAAAATACAATGCAAATATTTCAAAAGTAGCTTTTAGAAGCATCCTTATGCGAAAAAATAGTTATATTTACCGTTAATATTTAACACAATAAATAATCGAAAATGGGATTATTTGATTTTTTCAAGAAAAAAAACAAAGAAGAGGATACACTATCTCAAGACCTCAGCTTCAAAGACCTTAAGAAAGGTGATATGATAGATTACTTTCTTAAAAGTTGGCAGGTTGAAGGTGTGACGGAGTATGATTGGGGCAACAATATTTTCTCAAGAGAATTCAAGCTATACGCTGGCGACGAAATGATTTATGCTGAGATTGACGAGGAAGAGGAAGAAATTGTATCAATATCAAAAGATATAAAGATATCCAAAATTCAGAAAGGTCTAAAAAGTTATATAATTGAAAATGATGCTCCACCAAAGACACTTGATTTCAACGGCGAGAAATACACTCTGAACGAAGAAAACCTAGGTCAGTGCTACGAACCAGGAAGCAGTGATTTTACGGAGTTAGTAAATTGGACTTTTACCGATGAGGATGAAAATAAATTCATCTCGATAGATCGATGGGACGAAACTGACATTGAAGCTTCGATTGGTGAATATGCAAAAATCATCGAATTCTCAAATATTATCAGATCTTAAGTATTTTTAAAATGAAAAAACTCATAATAATTTTTTTGGGAATCATTGCTCTACAATCGTGTAGCAGTAAAGAGTTCAAGAAAAGCCCTATAGACCAGCTCATCATCCAGATGAACGATATAAAACCTTATAGCATCATATTACAGGATATGGATGTTAAAGGTTCTTTTTCTCATACTTATCTTCATAAATACAAAATTATTACAGAAGATCTTAGTGGCGTTCCTCAAGAAAAAGTAACTGATTGGATGGAAGTGCCCGAACAAATTTTCTCTTTAAACGAAAATAATTTAGGGATGGAGATTGTCTCTAAAAACGATGAGGGAAAAGTTTCGAAGACTGCAGCTCCTCCAGGATATGGCAATTATGTTGGTAACTCAAAATACGGAGAGTGGCGCTCGGACAATAGTGGAAATAGTTTTTGGTCTTTCTATGGTAAATACATGATGATGAGCACAATGTTCGACATGATGAGAAGGCCATATTACAGGAATGACTACAATCACTACCGCAGTGGTGGATATTACGGCAGTAGATCATACTACGGACCAAAAAGCTCTAATGGCTCGTACAAATATGGCACAAACAGTAGCTATACCAAGCAGACAAGAAAAAGTTTTTTCGAACGGAAATCTAGCAAAAGAGGATGGAGTAGTTCGAGCCGAAGAACAAGTAACTCATCCACAAGAAGCCGATCGAGTAGCAGCCGATCAAGAAGTGGAGGATTTGGAAAATAAACATTTGAGTAGAATAACACATTAATTGAATAATTATGTTTGACAGTATAACACAAACATTTGATAATATACTTGTATCCCTTCTATATTTAGCTCTGGGTTTTACACTATTTTATATTGGGAAACTAGTATATCAGCTCGCCAACCGGGGTATTAATGTTAATCACGAGCTAGTTGAAAAAGACAATTTTGCTTTTGCAGTTTCTAACGTCGGTTATTACATTGGCCTACTACTTGCCATCGGTGCAGCTATGAGCAATGAAGTTTTCGGAACTCATATATGGGCCAATCTTTTAGATGTAGCAATAATGGGAGCTATAGCAATAGTTTTGCTAAATATTTCGGCTTTGATTAATGACAAGTTGATTTTGAGAAAATTTTCTGTTCGCAAAGAAATAATTGAAGATCAAAACGCCGGTACTGGTGTTATAGAAGCAGCAAACTACATAGCTACCGGATTAATACTAAATGGCGTTTTTAAAGAAAATTCAGATGCTTATTACGAAGTTGTAATTCTCTTTATTATAGCCCAAGTAGCGATGATTATTGTTATTTGGTTTTATAATTTCATAACACCCTACGACATTCACGAACATATCGAAAAAGATAATATAGCTGTTGGAGTTGGTGCTGCAGGAGCAATGATTGCAATTGCAAACTTAATTGCCTACGGAGTATCATTAGAAAGCAACACATGGTTTGAAGTTGGAGAGATACTCTTACTAGAAACAGGCATAGGCTTATTGATACTACCAATTGTTAGATTGGCAACAGACAAAATATTACTGCCAGGTCAGGTTCTTACCGATGAAATTGTGAATCAGGAGAAACCTAACGTTGGCGCTGCTCTTATAGAAGCATTTGCATATATTGGAGGTAGCATGATGATTATTTGGTCTTTTAGCTAGTTGTTGAGCATAAGAAAACAGCATGATAAAATATATCTAGTTTTCTTAAGAGGTGCTAGTTACAAATAGTAGCTGAGTTCTAATTATCATCCTTTTTGTCTTGTTCTAAAATCAAAAATCATAATCGATATTGGATACTACTATTAATCTCCGAACTTCTATATCGATATGTAGGCAAGTAATATCTAAATATGAACTTCTTACTATTTATGCTTTGTTCTAAATTTAAAAATCTAGTAGCTTATGATATGGCCCATATCGCTTGAATAAACACAATGTAAACTAGAACTGAACCCAAAGAGTAAATAAATGACTCAAAAAAATCAATCTTACGTACTAAAAATCGCATTATTTCTAACAGGTATCTCAGGAATAGTTGCAGAATATGTACTTTCGACTTTAGCATCATATTTTCTTGGTAACTCTATAGTACAGTGGACTATGATTCTCTCTACCATGCTATTTTCTATGGGACTAGGAAGTAGGTTGAGTAGAAATGTTAAAACTCATCTTGTTGAGAAACTTATCATTGTTGAGTTTCTACTCTCTATATTCACATCGCTAGCAGCACTAGGAGTCTATACCGTCTCAGCCTTCTCTAACTACACAGGTTTTTTCATATATATTATGTCTATATCTATAGGTGTTTTTATTGGTTTAGAAATTCCTTTAGTAACTCGCATAAACGAAAAATACGAGCCTTTGCGAGTGAACATCGCTTCGGTAATGGAAAAGGATTATTATGGAAGTTTAGTAGGTGGAGTTTTTTTTGCTTTTATAGGGCTACCTTACCTTGGCATCAGCTACACCCCTTTTGTTTTGGGTGTTACAAATTTCATTGTAGCAATATGGCTTTTCTACAAGATGAATCAAAGTATTGACCTGTACAAAAAATGGCTATTGCAGCTACTCGGAGTATTAGTCTCTACAATTTTAATACTAGGCTTTATCTTTACTGATGAAATTATTCTATTCGGAGAACAACGCAAATACAAGGATCGAATAGTTTTTGAAACACAGTCTAAATATCAAAAAATAACTATCACACAGTGGAAAGATGACTATTGGCTCTACATTAACGGAAATGAACAACTAAGTACTTTCGACGAATTTTTATATCACGAGCCACTTGTTCACCCAGTAATGAAACTAGTAAAAGAGCACAAAAACATATTAATTTTAGGTGGTGGGGATGGCTTTGCAGTAAAAGAATTGCTTAAATATAAGGACGTAGAAAAGATAATAATGGTTGATCTTGATCCGGCAATGACAGACTTGGGCTTGAACAATAGGATAATAAAAAAATTCAATAAGGGTTCTATGCATTCTGATAAACTAGAAATACGCAATGAAGATGGATTTAATTATTTGGAAGATTCTGATAAATTTTTTGATGTTATTATTGTTGACCTTCCCGACCCAAAATCAATAGAGATTAATAAGTTATACACGAAAGAATTTTATCAGCTAGCAAGAATTCGCCTTCGTCCAAACGGGATGATAATCACTCAAGCTGGTAGTCCATACTATTCTACCGAAGCATTTAAATGTATAGAAAACACTATGAAGTCTGCAAACTTCAACACTCTTCCGCTTCACAACCAAGTACTAACATTAGGAGAATGGGGATGGATTATGGGGTCTAAAAAGATGCCATCAAAAAAGATAAAAGAAAACTTACAGAAAATTCATTTCGATAATATAGAAACTCGGTGGATAAACAACGAAGCGATGCTACAGATTACATCATTCGGAAAAGATGTTTTTTCGTCAAAAGATCTTCAGATAAACACTATCAACAATCCTGTATTATATCAATATTACATGAGAGGAAATTGGGATTTGTATTAAATATTATTTTACAAGCCCTTTCATTAAGTGAATAGCACGTTTGGCTATCGGATAATTATCCCAACATCAAATAAGAAATTATGATTTTACAAAACAAGTCACTCTTACGAAGCAAAGCATATATAAACGGCGAATGGATATCAGCAAACAATGGCGCCAGCTATAAAATTAGCAATCCTTTTAATGGGGAGATAATTGCTACGTTACCAGATTTAGGAAGGGATGAAACAAAAATGGCTATTGAAAAATCTGATATTGCACAAAAAGTTTGGAAAACAAAAACTGCTGGCGAAAGGTCAAACATACTACGAAAATGGTTTGACTTAATGATGGAGAATAAGGAGGATTTGGGATATATTCTAACTATAGAGCAAGGAAAGCCACTAAAAGAAGCCATTGGAGAAGTAGTTTATGGCGCTTCGTTTATAGAGTGGTTTGCTGAGGAGGCTAAACGCACATATGGAGATGTAATTCCAAGCCATGCAAAAGACATCCGCATAGTCACCATAAAACAAGCTATTGGCGTTGTAGCTGCTATTACACCATGGAATTTTCCGAATTCAATGATTACTAGAAAAGCTGGTGCGGCTCTAGCTGCCGGGTGCTCAATAGTAGTGAAGCCAGCAAAAAACACACCTCTTTCGGCCTTAGCCCTAGCTGTTCTAGCTGATGAAGCAGGAATTCCCCCAGGAGTATTCAATATAATAACATCAAACAGATCAAGTGAAATAGGCGATGAACTTACATCAAACCCTATCATAAGAAAATTATCATTTACTGGATCAACAGAAGTAGGCAAAGTATTAATAAAAAAATGTGCCGATACCGTAAAAAAAGTATCTATGGAACTCGGTGGTAATGCTCCATTTATTGTTTTCGCCGATGCAGACATCAACAAAGCTGTTGAAGGTGTAATGATCTCAAAGTTCAGAAATTCCGGACAAACTTGCGTTTGTTCAAATAGAATATATGCACATAGCTCAATCTACAAAGAGTTCACAGAAAAACTGAGTAAAGAGGTAAACAAGCTACACCTTGGGAATGGACTAGAAGAAGGCACAAACATTGGTCCAATGATTAATCTAAAGGCTGTAAATTTTGTAACTAAATTAGTAAATGACGCAAAAGAGAAAGGTGCAAAAGTAATTACGGGTGGTTGCTGTTCTGATATTGGCAAAACCTTCTACAAGCCTACTGTACTAACTGATGTAGATACTAGCATGGATGTTCATAAACAAGAAATTTTCGGGCCTATTGCTCCAGTATTCAAGTTTGAGACTGAGAGCGAAGTAGTACAATTAGCTAACGATACAGAATACGGTCTTGCAGCTTATTTCTACGGCAGAGATTACGCAATGATCTGGAGAGTTGCCGAAGCCCTAGAATACGGGATGGTAGGTATAAACACTGGATTAATATCCACAACTCTAGCCCCATTTGGTGGGATAAAAGAAAGTGGATTTGGACGCGAAGGATCAAAATATGGAATTGATGAGTACCTTGAGATTAAATATATGTGCTTTGGAGATGTGAGTTAAAAGAGTTCGAAGCTTGAAGCTAAATGCTCGAAGGTTACCTTTCGTTTTTTTACTTTCAAATTTAAGATATAAAAGAGTTCGAAGCTTGAAGCTAAATGCTCGAAGGTTACCTTTCGTATTTTTACTTTCAAATTTAAGCTTGCTATCGCAGCCCTTCAATCCATTTTGAAATCAAAAAAGAAGAGTAAAAAAACTCTCCTTTTTTGATTATCTGTGACCCCGGAGGGATTCAAACCCCCAACCCTCAGAGCCGAAATCTGATGCGCTATTCAGTTGCGCCACGAGGCCTATTTTGAGCTTACAAACATAATTAATTTGACATTTTTATCAAGTGCTTTTAGTTTATTTATTTTTAACCTTGAATTTTCTATGATTAAAAATAATCCTAAAGCTATGTTATTTTAAATAATATTAGTTCCTTCGAAATGCTATAACACCTATTATTCAGCACATAACAACGTTCAATAAAATAAATATCAAAAAACTTTATTAAAACATTTGCTGAATTAATAAACTAGTGTATATTTGCACTCGCAAAAACAGATAAGTTCAAGCATTATTGAAATTCCTCTTTAGCTCAGTTGGT
>JAGLEB010000064.1 GCA_023145275.1 Flavobacteriales bacterium
TTACATTGCTGAATAGTTACAAATATTTAACAAATAGTAATAATAAAGGTATGAGTCCACTCCGAAAACTTGCAATTTTCACTAAATGAATTATTTTGAATGAAATTTGTATTTTACGATATTCGCTGATGCTTGTGTATCAATTAATTGAGTAAAGTGCAAATATCGCCAAAAGAAACATTTTTCGTATTGAAGAGTTTCCGGAGTGGACTCAGGTATAATGTTTAAGCTCATTTGTATTCCTGAAAATATTTACTTCGCGGTTGATTAGTTTTTTACCAATGAGGGTTAAATATAATATATCTATCTCAAGAGGTAAGATTGCAAGTCCTGTTTTGATTTATTAAATTGATGTCTTACATTTGATTAAACAAAAACTGAAACTATGAGAACAAAAATTAGCTTTCTTGCAGCATTATTATTTTTAACAGCATCGATAAATGCTCAAGGTATTTTGGGTAAATGGAAAACAGTAGACGATGAAACTGGCAAGACCAAATCTGTGGTTGAGATATTTCAAAAGGGAGATAAAGTTTATGGTAAGATTGTAGAATTGCTGAATAGAGAGGCTGGAGATGAAGATCCGCTGTGTGATAAGTGTACTGACGATAGATTGAATAAGCACATTGTAGGTATGGAGATTATAAGAGCTATGGAAAAGGATGATGAAAAATACGAAGAAGGAACAATAATGGATCCTGGAAATGGTAAAATATATGATTGTAAAATGTGGGTAGATGAGGATGATTCAAAAGTCCTGAAAGTGAGAGGTTATATCTCGTTTTTCTATAGAACACAAACTTGGCATAGAGTGGAATAATAAATTAGATAGTGATAAATATAAAGTAATAATATATATCTATTAAATTTGTAGGGACTGTCAATTATACTTTTGACGGTCTCTTCATTTTAAAATAATGCGAAATATGCGAGAATACGGACTTATAGGTCGAAATATTTCATACTCATTTTCTGAGGGATACTTTAGTGATAAATTTAAAAAATTAGGAATCTCTGATTGTTCATACTCAACTTTTGATTTATCGGATATTTCTGAATTAAAGAAGCTGTTAAAATCAAAATCTGACTTAAAGGGTTTTAATATAACAATCCCATACAAGGAGGAGGTTATAGAATTTTTAGATGAAATTGATGAAAGTGCTAAAAGTATAAAAGCTGTTAATACTGTTAAAATTGTGGATGGAAAACTTATTGGTTACAATACTGATACATTTGGTTTTAGAACATCAATAAAACCGTTTTTTGAACCACAACACCGAAAAGCATTAATACTCGGTACTGGCGGAGCAGCAAAAGCTATTGCCTTTGTTTTAGAACAATTAGGCGTAAGCTATTTGTATGTTTCACGAAACCCTAAATCAGATAATGAAGTTTCGTATTCTGAATTGACAAAGGAAGCTATTGCAAATTTTCCATTTATAATAAATTGTTCTCCAATAGGTACATTTCCAAATGTTGACATTGCTCCAGAAATTCCATACGAAGGTATTGGCGATAAGCATTTGCTTTATGATCTAGTATATAATCCCAAGGAGTCCTTATTTTTGAAAAAAGGTAAAGAGATGGGGGCAGCAACAGTTAATGGACTGTCAATGCTGTATCACCAGGCTGAGGAAGCTTGGAGGATTTGGAATTCGTGAGAGTTAAAAGTATAAAAAAACACCCTCTTTACAAGAATGTAAAGAGGGTGTTTTGTATATATGTCAAAGAAAAATTACTTTCTTGAGATAACTTTTTCTACAGCTTTTACAATAGCAGCTGCATTCAACTCGTATTTGTCCATAAGTTGTGCTGGTGTACCAGACATTCCGAAAGAATCGTTTACCCCAACAAATTCTTGTGGTACTGGATTAGTTTGAGATAATTCACGTGCTACACTTTCGCCAAATCCTCCAAATACATTGTGCTCCTCAGCACTAACAATGCAACCTGTTTTTTCAACAGACTTAATAATTGCATTTACATCAAGAGGCTTGATAGTGTGTATGTTTATTACTTCAGCCTTAATTCCTTTAGATTCTAACTCTTCAGCGGCTAAAAGAGCTTCCCAAACTAAGTGACCTGTTGCAACAATAGTTACGTCACTCCCTTCGTTAAGCATAAGTGCTTTCCCAATTTCAAACTTCTGATCAGCTGGGGTGAAATTAGCTACTTTCGGACGACCGAAACGCAAGTAAACTGGACCCACATACTCAGCTACAGCTTTTGTGGCAGCTTTAGTCTGATTGTAATCACATGGGTTAATTACTACCATTCCTGGCAACATTTTCATCAACCCTATATCTTCTAGTATTTGGTGAGTAGCCCCATCTTCTCCAAGAGTAACTCCTGCGTGTGAAGCAGCAATCTTTACATTTTTATTAGAGTAAGCTACTGATTGACGAATCTGATCGTAAACTCTTCCTGTAGCAAATGCAGCAAAAGTACCTATAAATGGAATTTTTCCACCAATAGTAGACCCTGCAGCCATTCCTACCATGTTAGCCTCAGCGATTCCAGATTGGAAAAATCTTTCTGGATGATTTTTTGCAAAAGGACCCATCTTTAATGATGGAGTAAGGTCAGCACAAAATGCAATAACATTCTCGTTTTCTAAACCTAATTCAGTCAACCCATCTCCAAATCCTGAGCGAGTATCATTTTTACCTGAATCTATATATTTTGTCATTTTTTCTATTTTTATGCATTTAGATTTTTGGTATAAATGCAATTTGAAATAAACTATAAAATTGTCTTAAACTAGACTTGTTTATGTGCCTTCGGCACTGTTTATGCAAAACTTAGTTTTGGCTTGGTTATAAAAATGCTTTGCATTTTTATGTTTAACACTTTGTGTTTAGTCAATCCTTTACATCAAGTTTAAACCTAGAGCGTAGCTCTTATAACCAGCTAAGCATAAACGTTTAGTAATCTCCTAAAGTTTCAGGGTTTTGCTCCAACGCCGTAGCTAACTGCTCATCGTTTGGTGCTTGTCCGTGCCAGTGGTGAGTGCCCATCATAAAATCAACACCGTTACCCATTTCGGTTTTCATAACTATACAAACTGGTTTTCCTTTTCCAGTTCTTAATTTTGCTTCCTGAAGAGCTTCCTTAATTTTAGCAGGGTTGTTTCCTTCTGCTAATTCCATAACTTCCCAACCAAATGCTTCAAACTTAGCTTTGATACTGTCTAATCCAAGAACATCTTTTGTTGGCCCATCAATTTGCATTCCGTTAGCATCGATAGTCATAATCAAGTTGTCAACTTTGTTGTGAGCAGCAAATAAAGCAGCTTCCCAAATCTGACCTTCTTGAATCTCTCCATCACCGTGAAGTGTATAGATTATTTTGTCGTCACCATTAAGTTTCTTTGTTAATGCAGATCCAATACCGTTAGAAAGACCTTGACCTAATGATCCAGAAGCCATTCTAATTCCAGGTAGACCATCGTGGTTTGTTGGGTGACCTTGCAGCCTAGAATCAAGTTTACGGAAAGTAGCTAATTCGCTAACAGGAAAATATCCCGAGCGAGCTAATACTGAATAAAACAACGGTGAAGTATGTCCGTTAGATAGGAAGAATAAATCTTCTCCTTGTCCGTCCATTGAAAAAGAATCACTGTTGTAATCCATAACTTCTTGGTACAAAGTAGAAACAAACTCAGTACATCCTAAAGAACCACCTGGGTGACCCGAATTTACTGCATGAACCATGCGTAGAATGTCTCTTCTTACTTGAGTACAAAAATTTTCTAATTCTTGTGTCGATGCCATAACTATGTTTAAATAAGTTAGTGTGTTATTTTTATGCCTGCAAAAGTAAGTCTTTTATATTGAAAATATTAAAATATATCTAGCTTCTTAGACGTTTGGCTGTACAAAGAATTAAAAAATGTAGATAAAACATACTAACTCATTTCACAATTAATATATTTGTCAATTAATATTGAACAATCAAGAATTAAATTAATATAGATTATGCAATTATTGGAAGGTAAAACAGTAATTATCACTGGAGCTTCGAGAGGAATAGGAAGAGAGTTAGCTGAGGTGTTTGCAAAAAATGGCGCAAACATTGCTTTTACTTACTTATCGTCTGTAGAAAAAGGACTTGCTTTAGAAGAAGAATTGGGAAAATATGGTTCTAAAATTAAGGGATACCGTTCAGATGCTTCTGATTTCTCAGCAGCGGAGCAGTTAGCAAAAGATGTTGTTTCTGAATTTGGAAGAATTGATGTATTGGTAAATAACGCAGGTGTTACAAAAGATAATCTTTTAATGAGAATGTCTGAGGAACAATGGGATGATGTTATCAGAATAAATTTAAAATCGGTATTCAACCTTACTAAGGCAGTTCAGCGTACAATGTTGAAGCAGAGAAGTGGATCAATCATTAATATGAGTTCTGTAGTTGGAGTTAAAGGAAATGCCGGACAAGCAAATTATTCTGCCTCAAAGGCTGGAATCATTGGATTTACAAAATCAATTGCTTTAGAATTAGGTTCAAGAAATATTCGATCAAATGCTATTGCTCCTGGGTTTATTGAGACTGAGATGACTGAAGCTTTAGATGATAAAATGGTGCAAGAGTGGCGTAATGCTATTCCTTTGAAACGTGGAGGTACTGGCGAAGATGTTGCTAATTTAGCTTTATTCTTAGCGTCAGATATGTCGGCTTACATTACGGGTCAGGTTATTAATGTTGATGGAGGGATGCTAACATAGTATTTGATCAAAAGCACTAATATTAATTAAAATGACATACGAATATCCTGTTTGGTATATTTTTGTTTCAGTTATTATAGCTGGATTGTTGTCGTTTTTGATGTATAGAAAAAATATAAAAACGTCGTGGGAGTATACTCTCATGGCGTTTTTTCGTTTTTTATCTTTACTTGTAATTCTAATTGCGATTGGGGATGTTACCATGTTTTCAAGTTTCGAAAGTAATAATAAGCGAAAACTTATAGTAGCTTTTGATGAGTCGGAGTCAATAAAATTGTTTGATGATGGATTGTTGTCTAAAACGATATTTAATAGTATAAAAGATTCTGATCTTAATGATAAGTATAATGTAATATTCTGGGGATTTGGAGAAAGAACGATAGGTATTGATAGTTTAGATATAAATCAGCAAAGAACCAATTTTCAGAAGTTAGAGTCGAAACTAGATTTTGTACTTAATAAAGGTGATAGGGCTGTAATTGTAAGTGATGGGAATATAAATGATGGGAGCTCAGCAGTATTTAGAAGGAGAAAAGAATATAGTGTTGATGTATGCGGTATCGGCGATACCGTTATTTATCCAGAAGTAGTAATTAATAGAGTGAACTATAATAAAAAAGTAGTCGAACGAAATTCATTTCCTCTAGAGATTTTCTATGATGTTAAAAATGTAAATGGAAGTGTACTTTTAAATGTTTTTGATGGCGATAAGTTGCTTTATTCGAGTGTTACTTCAATCACACATTTTTCAAATGAGAAAGCTAGGAAAACTATTTTTCTGAAAGCTGATAAGTTAGGAGTAAATGAGTTAAGAGTAGTTTTGACTAATGAAGAGCAAGATGTTAAAGCTGAAAAAAAGATTAAGGTTAATGTAGTGAAGAATAAGGGTAAGGTATTATTGATTTACAATAGTCCACAACCAGATATATCCTTATTCAAAAGAGAACTGATAAAAAGATACTACTCGGTTGATTTATCGGATAATAATAAAAATGTACGTGATTATAATTTTGTAGTTGATTTTAGAGCTAACCATTTACAAAATACAGTTGTTCCAGCTATAATTGTCACTTCTAATCTTTTTGATGAAACACTGTCCGCGGGTAAGGTTGAAGAATTATCGTTTATTAGTGAGAAATATTTAAAGTCAATAAAAATAGATAGAATTAAGAAATTTATTTTTTTAGAATCAGAGAATCTGTGGAAACTAAATCTGCAAGATGCGAGAAGTTCCGAAAACAATATTGCTCTACTTTTTGATTACTTATTTAGCGAACTTGAATATTTAAAGTCCTTAGATAAGTTCAGTATTGTTTATGATTATGTGTACTCTAATACTAGTTCTGTTGAGGTAAAACTAGTTAATAGATCACTAAACAGTGTGGATATTAATGCAAGTGCAAAAATTGAGATTGAAGGAAAAGTAGAAAAGTTTGATTTTGTAAATGTTGGGGGTGATTATATATTAAATCTTGGAAAATTGAATCAAGGAAAATATGATTTAGAAATTTTTATTGATGATAGATTTTTTGAACGAATAAATTTCAGTATTAACAGATTAAATTTTGAGAAAAGGTCAATAGGTCAAAATGTAATTTTGTTAAAACAGATTGCAGAAAATCAGGATGGAGGTTATTATTATGCTAATAATGTCTCCAAATTAATTTATAAATTGAAGAGCATTTCTAAAAATAAAAAGCAAAATAAAATTAAAAAAAACAATTTTGTTGAATTGTGGTATTTTGTTCTAATAATCATGATATTTTTAGGCCTAGAATGGTTTCTTAGACGCCGAAATGGTTTATATTAGCTCCTTTAATTATGAACATTATTATTTAATTTAATCATTAACATATGAATACTAATCAACAACAAAATCAAGGTCCACAGTTAAATTTGGGAAATAAGTTCTCATTTATGATTGTTCTAATGGGAGCAGGCCTTTTGGTTTTAATTCTTTTTTGGTCTAGAATGACTGTTACCATTAATTCTGGTGAAGGTGGAGTTCTTTTTGAAACATTTGGATCTGGTGTAGATACTGAGAATACTTATTCTGAAGGCTTTCACTTTATTGCTCCTTGGAACAAAATGTTTATCTACGAAATGCGTCAGCAAGAAGTAGGAGAAAAAATGAAAGTACTTTCATCAAATGGGCTTGATATTTCTGTAGAATTGTCTGCTTGGTACATGCCTAGTTATGACGATTTAGGGAAATTACACCAGAAAATTGGACAAGGGTATTTAAATAGAGTAGTGCGTCCTGCAATTAGATCAGCAACTAGAAGTGTAATTGGACGTTATGAGCCAGAACAAATTTACTCTTCGAAAAGAGATATTATTCAAGAAGAAATTTATGCTGAAACTCAAAAAATCCTTGAAGAGCAGTATGTTCAGCTTAACGAGATATTGGTGAGAGATGTTGTTTTACCTCCAACAATAAAAAATGCAATTGAGTCTAAATTAAAGCAAGAGCAAGAAGCTTTGGAATATAAATTCAGATTGCAAAAAGCTACTCAAGAGGCAGAAAAGATTAAAATTGACGCTTTAGGTAAGGCTAAGGCTAATGAGATTTTAAGTGCTTCATTGAATGATAAAATTCTTAAAGATAAAGGTATTGAGGCTACAATTGAATTAGCTAAATCACCAAATTCTAAAGTTATTATTATCGGTGGTGGTGAAGGTGGATTGCCAATTATTTTAGGAGATAAATAATAGACTGAAATTTATCATTGGTCATTCCCTTTGCTTGACGTGATAATGTTGTCAAAAATACTTGGTATTACAGTATATCTAAAAAGTTAATTGAAACTAGTTTCAATTAACTTTTTTTTGTGGTATAAAATTATCTTATAAATGTAAGCAATTACTTCGCAATCTCGATTTTAGCTTTTTTGTTCTTTATTTTCAATCCTGAAATTTTCTTTAGAACAGAGTCTACTTTTTCTCTATTAACGGCAACATAAGAAAAGAAATCTCTCACCTCTATAAGTCCTATATCTCCTTTCTCTAATTCACCCTTTTTAGCTAAGAACCCTACAATATCAATCTTATTTATTTTGTCCTTTTTACCTTTTCCAATAAAGATAGTTTCCCATTTAGGTTGCTGAGGGATTTCAATGTTTTTAGAAATATAATAAGTGTCAATCGAAGTTGGTATATATTCAGGTTGATTTTCATCTCTCGAAAAAATCACATATGCTGAACCTTCTTCATTCATTCTAGCCGTTCTTCCATTTCTATGTGTGAAAGCATCCTCTTTTGATGGCATATGATAATGGATGATATGTTTTATCTCTGGGATGTCTAAGCCCCTAGAAGCTAAATCTGATGTCACTAAAATTTTAGAACTTCCATTTCTGAATTTTGTGAGTGTTCTTTCTCTATCTTGTTGTTCCATTCCTCCGTGAAAGAAGGTAGAAGTAATACCATTTTTCACTAAGAAATTATTTGTCCTTTCAACTGCTTCTCTGTGGTTACAAAAAACTAAAGTAGATTCAGAACCTAAATCACATACTAAATCGAAAAGAGTAGATAGCTTATCTTTATCTTCAGAAACTACCTTTTTTACAGATAATCCCTTTACTTGTTTTCCTTGTGGTAGAAAGTTTAATTCAATAGGGTCTACAATGCCAGTAAAAGCAGGTATGTCTTCTGTTTTTGTTGCAGATGTAAGAATTCTTTTTTCGATATTCTCAATACTTCCAATAATATATTTCATATCGTCGTGAAATCCTAATTCCAAGGCTTTGTCGAACTCATCTAAAACAATAGTTTTTATGTTGCTTGTAGAAATAGTTCCTCTATCGATATGGTCGGCAATTCTTCCTGGTGTGCCAATTAATACAGCTGGCGGATGGTTTAAACTTCTCTTTTCTAGCTGTAATGAGTGCCCGCCATAGAAACAGTTTGATCTTACGCCTGTTCCCATGCTTTTAAATACCGACTCAATCTGTATTGCTAACTCTCTTGATGGAGCTAGTATTAATACTTGTATATCGCTACTGTCGATGTCTATATTCTCAACAATAGGTAGTAAGAACGCTAGTGTCTTTCCCGATCCTGTTGGAGATAGTACGATTATATTTTTCTCTTCTTGAAATGAGTTAGCTACTTTAATTTGCATTTCGTTTAGAGACGAAATATTTAACCTTTTTAAGATACTGTCCGTTGAATATGATTTTTCTTGCATGCTGCAAAGTTATGCATTTGTAAAATAAATCACTACTTTCACATTTCAAACTTATAAAAGAAACAATTATGATCAAAAAGTTATCATTATTTGCTTTTTCACTACTGTTGATGTCATTCAGTTTAGGAGAAAAGGAAATCGGGGGAATCAATATGCCTGAGACTATTAAAGCGGGTTCTACAACTTTGGTGCTTAATGGTGCTGGAATACGTACTAAGTTTTTTATGAAACTTTATGTTGGAGGATTATATCTTCAAAATAAAACTTCAGATGCTAATAAAGTACTAAATACTGATGAGGCAATGGCTATGCGCTTGCATATAATTTCATCAATGATCACAAGTGAAAAAATGGAAGATGCTACTCGTGAAGGGTTTGAAAACTCTACAGGAGGAAAAATTGATGGGCTAAAAGGAGAAATCGAAATGTTTATTGATGTATTCAAAGAAGAGATAAAAGTAGGAGATACTTATAATATGGTTTATGTTCCTAGAAAAGGAGTTGAAATTTATAAGAATGATAAATTAAAATCAACTATTAAAGGTCTAAAATTTAAAAAAGCTCTTTTTGGAATATGGTTGGGGGATGATCCTGCACAGGATAGTTTAAAAGATGATATGCTAGCTAAGTAGAATTTATTGTCTTAAAAATAACAAGAGGCTGAATTTAAAGTTTAAATTCAGCCTCTTTTTTATGATTTGCTATCAATTAAGATCTATCAGATCTTTTTGAAGCAAATTTCTTTTTAAAAGAAGAACCTCCATCGCGTCCTTTGTCGGATGATTTTCTATCATACCTTCCATCAGAGCTGTTTCCTGAACGGCTGTCAGAACGATCAGATGACCTTTTTGGTCTGTCGCTTCTGCCTTCAGAACGACCACCACGATCTCCACGGTCACGGTCTCCTCTGAAATTAGATTTGCCTCTGTCTCCACCTCTACGACGGTCTCTTCCACCACCACTAGAACGGCGATCACCACCAGTATTTTTATCAGGCTTATCAGAAATTTCTACAGAAATAGTTCTTCCATCAAACTCGATAAACTTAAATGCTTCAACAACTTGCGGAGCATTTTCAGCTAAAACAGTGAAGAATGAGAATTTCCCCATTACATCAACTTTAGAAAGATCATCTCTGCTTAAACCAGTTTTGTCTTTCAAATAGTCTTTAAGTGTATTCCATTCGAAACCATCGTAAGTACCAAGGTTTATGAACATACGCTTAAGATTTGCACTACCTCTACCATCTCTTCCGCCAGAAGCGTTAATATCGCGAGCGTTTTTATAGTAGTCTAAGAAACGGTTAAACTCTATAGAAATAAATCTTACAATAAGTTCATCTCTAGTCATTCCACCAAGTTCTTCGTAAACTTTAGGTAAATATTGTGCAATTTGCTCTTCATCAACATCAACATCTTGAACCTTTTTAACAAGGCTAAAAAGTTGACTCTCACAAACCTCCATACCTGTTGGTACTTCAAGTTTTATGAATTTTTTCTTGATGATGCGCTCAATAGATTTAATTCTATGTTGATCTCTCGGCGTAACAATAGAAAGAGATACACCAGTTTTACCTGCTCTACCAGTTCTACCACTACGGTGATTATAAATTTCAATTTCGTCAGGAAGATTGTAATTTATAACGTGAGTAATATCCTTTACGTCAATACCACGTGCAGCAACATCAGTAGCCACAAGAATTTGTATTTGGCGTGTTCTATAAGCTTTCATTACGGAATCTCTCTGAGTCTGAGATAAATCGCCATGAAGAGAGGCAGCATTGTAGCCATCTTCAATTAATCTCTCAGCAACCATTTGAGTTTCTGCTTTAGTTCTACAGAATACTACGCCGTATATCTCAGGATGAGCATCAACCAAACGCTTTAGTGCAAGGTATCTATCTCTTTGATTTACTACGTAATAATTGTGTGTAACTGTACTAGCTCCTTCGTTTTTATTTCCAACAGTGATGCGGAAAGGATCTGTCATGTACTTTTTCGAAATGTTCTCCACCTCTTTAGGCATAGTTGCCGAAAACAACCATGTTTGCTTAGTTGCAGGAGTCTCTGCTAAGATAGTGTCTATCTCTTCAACAAAACCCATGTTTAACATTTCATCAGCCTCATCTAAGATACTGATATCAACGTTTGAAAGGTCGACAAGCTTTCTTCTAATCATGTCATTCAAACGTCCTGGAGTAGCAACGATGATTTGTGCTCCTCTTTTAACATCTTTTGCTTGCGCTTGGATGTTCGCTCCACCGTAAACTGCTACTATATTCATGCCTCTAACATTGGCAGCATAAAGCTTTAGTTCTGATGTGATTTGCAAGCAAAGCTCTCTTGTTGGAGATAAAACTAGTGCTTGTGTTGTTCTAGACTCAGTGTCTATTTGTTGAATCATTGGTAAACCAAATGCTGCGGTTTTACCAGTTCCTGTTTGGGCCAGACCGACCATGTCTGTTCTGTTTTCCAAAATGTATGGAATAACCTTTTCTTGTATTGGAGAAGGTTGTTCAAAGCCCAAATCCTTGATTCCCTTCAATACGGCTTCGTTTAAGCCGAAACTCTCGAATGTAACCATTAATATTTGTTAAAAATTTGCGTGCAAAAGTAGTGATAAATAATGGATTAGCTTTTGCTTTATTGAAATATTGTTGTTTTAAGGACGAAATACTCCTAAATTAGGGCGTAAAGTTGTAAGTAATTGATAAATAGCTAGTTTTGAATAAAAAAATAGTTGTTTTTTTTAATTAGCGTATATACTCAGGAATATCTTTTAAAAAGATGTATTTTTCTTTGTCTAAATCCATCTTTGCGTAGTAATGAGTGATCCCATTTGTGACAATAAGATACTTTGAATTTAGGGTGAGATTGTATCTTGCAATTTGATCAAAACTCTTTTGTGTTATTTTTACTTCTGGAGCTTTACATTCTACCAAAATTTCAATTTCTCGACTCTTATTATATACGGCAATGTCTACCCTTTTTTGAGTATTAGAAACTTTTATTCCTTTTTCGATGCTGAAATATGAACTTGGATAACTTTTGTCAATAATTAAATACTGAATGAAGTTTTGTCTAACCCATTCTTCAGGAGTTAATACAAGATATTTTTTTCTGATTGAATCGAAAATATAAATAACATCGTCCTTCCTTTTTAATCTGAGATTATATTTAGGAAGATTCAGTTGTTGCATTTAAATAGGAGTAGGGTGTTTTTAAGACAGAAATACCAAATTATAGGATTGTTACCTTCTTATCTACAGAAAGCAAACGAATATTTTTAAAAAAAAATATTGAGCGAAAGACGAGGTTCGAACTCGCGACATTCAGCTTGGAAGGCTGACGCTCTACCAGCTGAGCTACTTTCGCAATTTTAAGACAAAAGTTTAAAGCGTAACTTAATTCACTTTTTTCTTTGGACTTTATCCTTTTTACTTGTTAAGTGGGGAGAGAAGGATTACTTCGCTTTGCTCAGTGATGTGTGGTAGTATCACTAATAAAAACAAACTCTCTTCACTCGCACATCTTTTCTATTTCCTCAAATATGAAAATAAATTTTCTATTTGCTCCAATAAAAATAATGCCACTTGTTTTTTTATTAGTGGGGAGAGAAGGA
>JAGLEB010000065.1 GCA_023145275.1 Flavobacteriales bacterium
GTGGGGAGAGAAGGATTACTTCGCTTTGCTCAGTGATGTGTGGTAGTATCACTAATAAAAACAAACTCGCTTCACTCGCACATTTTTTTTATTTCCTCAAATATGAAAATAAATTTTCTATTTGCTCCAATAAAAATAATGCCACTTGTTTTTTTTAGTGGGGAGAGAAGGATTCGAACCTTCGAAGTGAAATCACAACAGAGTTACAGTCTGTCCTCGTTGGCCGCTTGAGTATCTCCCCGATATTTTACATTAAAACAAAAATGAGCGAAAGACGAGGTTCGAACTCGCGACATTCAGCTTGGAAGGCTGACGCTCTACCAGCTGAGCTACTTTCGCATTCTTAATTTAATTTGGTATTTTCAATCTGTCAAAGAACTGCATTATTTCTGTAATGCGGATGCAAAAGTAGTACGGAATTTGATATTTGCAAACCTTTATGTGCTTTTTTTTATATATTTTTTAAAATGTCCTGTGTCTCAATTGAATAGGGAATTAGTTTTTTTAGTTGATTTTTTATTTAGTACTTGTTAAGTGTAAATAGCAAGATTGTTTTTTATAATTTTGTATTCAATTTAATTATCATTTTATGACTTCTAAAGTAATTGCAGTTATCGGTCCGAATCAAACAAGGTGTACTATTGATGTTTATAACTTCGGAATAGAATTAGGTAGAAGGTTGGCTGATGAAGGTTTTACTATCATTAATGGAGGCATGTTTGGTTTTATGGAAGGAGTTAGTAAAGGTGCTAGAAGTTCAGCAAATTATTCTCATGGTAAAATTATAGGTGTTATACCTGGAGATAATAAGTACGAAGCTAATTCTTATTGTGATATAGTTATTGCTACTGGGATTGGTTGGGCAAGAAATCAGGTAATCATCAATAGTGCTGATTATATTGTCGCCGTGTCTGGAGGAGCAGGAACTTTATCTGAAATTGCATACTCATGGGAGGCTGAGAAAAAAATTATATGTTACACTGAACTAGATGGCTGGTCTAAAGAATTAGCAGGTAAAGAACTAGATTTTAGAAATAATACTAAGCTTACTGCTGCAGCTTCAATTGACGAAATTATTCAGGCTATTCCTCATTAAAATTTGTAAGTTTGTAGACGACAAAAAACATAAAATCACACTAAAATAATTATTGGAATTGAACGAGATTGTTATTGAGATTGAAGATGTAAATCCGGTTGATATATACGGAGAACACAATATAAATTTGGAATTAATTAGATCTTTATACCCAAAATTAAAATTAATTGCTCGAGGGGGGAAGTTGAAGGTTTTAGGGGAGGAAGATTTAATTATAGAATTCGAAAGGAAATTTAATCAAATAGTTGATTATGTTAGTCAATATAATCATCTGCCAGAAACAGAGCTAGAACGGATTATATTTGACGATGATTATGAAACTAAATCTCGTATGCTTAGTGAAGAAGTATTGGTGCACGGAGTAAGTGGAAGGCAAATCAAAGCAATTACTGAAAATCAAAAAAAGCTTGTTGACTATTCAAACAAGAACGATATGGTGTTTGCAGTTGGTCCTGCGGGAACGGGTAAAACTTATACTAGTGTTGCTCTTGCAGTTAGAGCATTGAAGAATAGACAAGTTAGAAAGATAATATTAACAAGGCCAGCCGTTGAGGCAGGAGAGAATTTAGGTTTTCTGCCAGGAGATATGAAGGACAAATTAGATCCCTATATGCAGCCTCTGTACGATGCCTTGAGAGATATGATTCCGCATGAAAAACTCGAAATGCTTATCGATAAAAATATTATACAAATTGCCCCATTAGCATTTATGAGAGGAAGAACACTTGATAATGCTTTTGTTATACTAGATGAAGCTCAAAATTCAACCCATGGTCAGATGAAGATGTTTCTTACTAGAATGGGAAAGAGTGCTAAATTTATTATTACGGGTGATCCTGGTCAGGTAGATTTGCCAAAAAGAGGTGAGAAGTCTGGATTAAAAGAGGCTATAGTTGCTTTGCAAAATGTAAAAGGAATTGCGACAATTCATCTCGACGATAAGGATGTTGTTCGTCATAGATTGGTTAAGAAAATAATTAATGCATATAAGAATTTAGAAGATAATGTCTAAAGCAATAGTTGAAAGTAAATTTAGTTTCGAAGGTCAGAAATCAGTTTATCACGGAAAAGTTCGTGATGTATATAATATTGATGATGAACTTTTAGTGATGGTTGTAAGTGATAGGCTTTCAGCTTTTGATGTGGTTTTGCCAAAAGGTATTCCTTACAAAGGTCAGGTGTTGAATCAGATTGCGCAGAAAGCAATGAAAGCTACTGAAGACATAGTCCCAAATTGGATTATATCTGTTCCAGATCCTACTGTAACGGTTGGTAAATTATGTATTCCATTTAAAGTAGAAATGGTGATTAGGGGATATCTAACGGGGCATGCTTGGCGCGAATATAAAGCTGGAAAGCGTATACTTTGTGGTGTAGAATTAGAGGAAGGATTAGTAGAGAATCAAAGATTTGAAAAATCTAAAATAACTCCAACAACTAAGGCTGATAATGGAGAGCATGATATGGATATTTCTAGAGAAGAGATTCTTAATCAAGGAATAGTATCTAAAGAAGATTACGCAAAACTTGAAGAAATAACGATTAAAATTTTCCAGAGAGGGCAGGAGATAGCTGATGAAATGGGATTAATACTAGTTGATACAAAGTATGAATTTGGTAAAACTACAGATGGAGAAATAGTTCTTATTGATGAAATTCACACTCCTGATTCTTCTAGATATTTTTATAAGGAAGGCTACGCTGATAGATTAGCAAATGGAGAACAACAACGTCAGTTGTCTAAAGAATTTGTACGTCAGTGGTTAATTGAGAATAATTTCCAAGGCAGAGAGGATGATGTGATGCCCGAAATGAGCGACGAGTTTGTAGAGTCGGTATCTGAAAGATATATCGAATTATATGAAAAAATTACTGGCGAGAAGTTTGTAAAAGCTGATGCCGACAATATTTCAGATAGGATACAGAGTAATGTAGATGCTTATTTGAAATCAGTTTCTGAGTAGAAAGCAGTATTGTAAAAAAGAATATTTGAAAAATCGAGTCATTTGGCTCGATTTTTTTTTAGATCAAAAAGGATTGTCACTCGGGGGGTTGATTAATCATAACAACATCTTAGTGTTCTAGATATTATTTATTAATCTAACTGCTTGATAGATTAATTCCTTGCTGCATTTGCTTCATCATCCATGCCTGCTAGTTCAACTTTTTCAACTCTTTTATATTTGCTTTTCGATTTAATACATTGAATATTATAAAGCATATCGAGACACAGATCCAACCGTAATATTTTACTTCTGTAGGGTTCTGAAATGCCCATACCGTATTAAGAACTACTAGCACAAATAAAAGACTTATCATAAATGATTGAAGCTTAATTTTTAGTTTTAGATTATTTTTCATGGAGCAGATAATTTAGTGTTTACTAAAAGTATAAAAAAAAATGGGAATAAAAACATGTTTAGCATGCTTTTATTCCCATTTGAGAGAACAATATATCTTTCCTAAAACTTATATCCTACACCTCCCATAATTTGAAAGCCCTGAACAGGAAGGTTTCTATACAATTCGTAATTCTGTCCCAGTACATTGTTTAGTTTCAAAAAGGCTGAAAATTGTTTTGTGATATCATAACCTGCATTGAAATTCAAATCGAAGTAAGAATCTAAATTACCTCCTGTTTTTGTGGCGTAATTCAATAGAGGGTCTGTTGTGTTGTATGGTTGAATTCTAGAAACGTGCTCAGCATATTTTCTGCCACTTACAAAATACATTGATGTACCAACCGTGAAGTCTTCTAAGAACCTGTATTCTGCATTTGCCGAAATAACAATGTCTGGCATATTATACACATCTTCAAATCCATCCGATCCAAATGAGTTAAACATGAAGTCGGCACCTATAATTAAATCTTTAACAGCCTCATACTCCAAGCTCGCTTTAAATTTTAGTGTAGTAATAGTATCGCTATGAGCTGTAAAACTATTTCCCGCTTCCCAACCTTTTGCATCACTAATTAGACCAGATGTTCCTCCCCAATCTGTAACAGCTTTAGCAGGATTTGATATAAAGTTAAGCGCTCCATATTCTTTTCTATAGCTAACACTTGTGTTGTATGTTAGGTTCGACATTAATTTACCGCGTAAACCAGCATAAAAGTTATATTGCATATTTGTAGGACCTACATCTTGTGTAGGTGAGATGTATGGCATGTGCTCTACAATTGATTGTAACGAGTTCTGTCGCATTTCTCCATCAACACCTCCATAGGCAATCATTAGGTCGTCAGCTAGATTGACAGATACATTAATCTTAGGGTAGATTCTAAATAAATTATTGTCTCCATTTAAATCGGCACTGTAGAAAAATCCAATTCCAACATCTAACTTTGCATTTTCTACAATGAAGTTATAACTAGGAGTAATTCCAAAGTTCACATAACTATTATTTATTTCAGATACTCTGTTATAGTCTTTTTCGAAGCTATTATCAATAAAATCCACTTCTGCCTTAATGCTTATTTCTTGCTTTGCCACGGGGAATGCAAATACAGCATCAGCTTTTATTCTATTCTCACCACTTCCATATCTATCCCACATTCTATAAGCTTCTAAATATGTGCTTTTAAAAAAATAATCGTCTTTTTTACCATTGTATACAAGGGTTGCATCTGCACTAATAGTTTGGTAATACTGAGCCACGTTTAAAGAACTCACAGTCTCATCGTTTATAAATACATCTGGTACACCATACCAATTCATAGATTGATAGTGATATTTTAGATTAGTCTTTAGTTGGTAGTTGTAAAATTGTTTCCAATAAAAGCCATCAACAGAAGAGTTTATAAAAGCATTGTTAAATTTCACACCATCAATACCTCCCTCCGAAGAAAGGTGCTGTGCATGTACTCCGTATCTCTGTTCTTTAATTGCCTTATTATTCATATAAAGCTCAAGCATTGGAGTGCGATAACTTCCATATCCCAGTCTGGCAAAATTGTCATATACCTTTTCAGTTTTCTTTCTAGCTTGTGATTTTGCTCCAATCTTTGATGGTTTAAAAGTAGAAACTACTTCTGTTGTATGCGTTTCATAGTTTAATTTTTGCTTTTCAGTTTCCTTAAGCTTATTGTCAGGAGTAGTTTTTATTTTATAAGCATCAGACACTTCAGGATTATATGCTTTTACAACATTTATCATTTCAGTATTGAGTTCTTTATTATTGTTCTCTTGAGAGAACGCTGATATTGAAACAAAACTCAATAAAAGTGTATATATAAATATTCTGTTCATAGTCTTAATTTTGAGTATTAATAGATTCACCTTGAGTAGCAGATTTTGCTTTAATTTCGCTTAAATGTGTTCTAGCTTCATTATTAATATCTTCGAATTTGAAGTTTTTAATAATAGTTTCTAAGGTGTAAATAGCTTGATATTGATCGTTAAGAGCTTCGAAATTCTTAGCCATAACTAAAAGAGATTTAGCTCCCCAATATTTGTATCCAGAGTATTTAGAGGCTATCTCAAAAATAACTTTATTAGATTCTTCATATTGTTCATTACTATTCAAGAAATAGGCGTTGTAATACATTGCTTCAGCTTTTACTTCTCCTTTCGAAGTTATCATAAGCTTTTCGTAGCTTCTTTTTGCTAAATCTATATCTCCCTTACTCATTGCTCCTCTAGCAATGATTAATTCAGCTTCAGACTTAACTTTGTCGCTCACTTTTGTGTTCATTGCAACAATTGTAGCAGATTCAAGTGCTTTGTCTAAATCACCTTTACCATTGTACAGTCTCATTAAGTTGATGTCGGCATAAGTTTTGTTTTGTGGCAACTCAGCAACTTTTAGCAGCCTGTCTAGTGCTGAAATTGCTTTTGTTGTATCAGTGTTCTTTAAATATATCTCAGACGATCTTACTAATGATCTTTCGGTAAATTCGTTATTGTCTTTTACAAGTACTGATTCATAGTTGATTAAGGCCTTGTCGTATTCTGCAGCTTGGTATTCGCACTGTGCTAAATAGAAATGAGCGTTCAGTCTCGAAATTCCTTTAGGGAAATCTTTTAAGTAATTTTTAAATGATGGTTTAGCCTGATTACAGTTACCTTTCATAAAGGCTTTTTCTCCAGCTAGGTATGATGTAGAGTCTGCTTCAGCCTGTGTTATATCAACAAAGTCTAAAGTTTTTACCCACGAAACATACTCTGAAGCCTGTCCCATGTCAATATAAATTTTTCTAGATCCAGCAACTGCTTGTTTAGCTTCCGAGGTAGAAGGGTATTTGTCTACAACTTCTTTGTACTCTCGTAATGCTTCACTGTTCTTGTTAGAATTATAATAAATTAAGGCCTCTTTCAGTTTCGCTTTTGGAACATAAGAGCTTCCTGGGTATTTAGATTCTATTTTTTTGTATGACTTCAGAGCTTTCTCATTTTCGTTAGCTCTTGTGTACGAACTTCCAAGTAAGTATAGTGCATCATCGCCAAGTTTCGATTTTGGATATTTAGATAAAAGAGAGTTCAAAGTCTCAATTCTCTGAGAATTTCGCCCAATCAATCCATAACAAACGGCTTTCTGATATGTAGCGTAATCAGCTTCATAATCGTTTAGGTTTATTGAGTTGTTATAGTTTTCAAGTGCTGGCCAATATTTTGCTTCCATGAAATAAGAATCTCCCAAACGCAAATAAGTATCGTTCTTAAGCTTGTCATTTTCAATGTCAGTTTTTAGGAAAGCTTCAAATTCAGCAACAGCTTCAGCATAATTTTTTAGTTTAAACTGGGTGTATCCAATATTGTAAGGAAGCATTTTTGCCTCTGGAGTTTCAGGACTAGGATCTTCTAGTCTAAATGCTTTAAAAGCAACTAATGCTTCATGAAATGATCCTAACCTGTATTCACTTTCCGCTAACCAATATTTAGCTTTTCCCCTGTATTCAACGTTATAACCGTAGTTGATTGATTTTTGAAATGAAGCTTTTGACTCTCCAAACCTTTCATCATCAAAATATTCTACACCTTGCAAGTAAGCAGCTTTTTGGTATAAGACTTTCATTTTGTACGAGTTTAAATCTGTAGAATCTAAAACTCTCATTACCTCTATGTAGTCGTTTGATGTTAGGTAAGATTCAACCAAAAGTTGGTAAATTTCGGACTTGTGAAGCGAGTTAGGGTAGTTTCTAAGATACCTGTTTAATGCTAGTGAAGGACTTTCTGCAATATTCCCAACTTCGTAACTCAATCGAGCGTAATTGTATAAAGCATCTTCTTTGATGGTTTGATTGTATTCCATCATCGATGCCGAGCCAAAGGCATTTAGTGCCTCGTTCTTTTTATCTAGCTTCAAATAGCACGCTGCTAGATTATAGTAGGCATTTTGTGCAACTTCTGATTCTGTACTGATAATTTTGTTGAAATAAGAAATAGCCTTTTCGTATTCCTGCCCTTGGTAGTAAGCGTATCCAATTTGGTAAAAATGTGTATTGTCAAATTTACCTTTACGACCCTTGTAGTTTAAAAGGTGCGTAAGAGATTTGTCAAAGTCTTTTAGGTTGAAGTAGCTTTCACCAACTAATTTCGATAAATCAGAGAACTGTTTAGATCTTTTGCTTTTTAATAAAGGTAATGCTTCGTCAATTGCCTCTTGGTATTTTTTTTGATTAAAATAGATCTGAGAAATGAAAAATGGTACTTGCTGCGAATATCTTCTGTCATTTTTCACCTGCTCAAAATATTTTAGAGCAGTTTGATTATTGTTTTGAAGATAGGCTATGTGAGCATAGTAGTACTTCGCTTCAGTGCCGTATTTACGAGAATTAAAAACTTTTGAGAAAGAAATTTTTGCTTTGTCGTATTTTTTTGAAACATATTCAACATACGCTTTCTTGAATAAGAAATCATCTCTATCCTGTCCTTTTAAATCATAAGGATCAATTTTGTAGAACCACGTTAACGATTTCGAATATTTTCCCTGATCGTAATAGTAGTTGGCAATATCTATTATTGCGTCATTTTTATGTGGTGAAGTAGGATTTTTTTCAATGAATTTTTTTAAATTCTTATCCGCATATTTCTCACCCAATTTTACACTACATAGCGAAGCATAATACTCCGAAGAAGAGCTTATTGCTTCGCTAGTGCCTTCTTTGTTCTTTATGTTTTCAAATTCTAGTTGTGCCGCAGCATACTGCTTATTGTGATAAAGCATCACAGCCTTGTCGTAATCTTTCTGACTATTTAAATAAATAGTAGACTGCTGAGCATTCGTGTTTACAAGAAATGTAAGTATAAATAGAGCAGTTAAAGTAAAATTTCTAAGCATATTGATATTTTAATTAAAAACGTTATTCAAAACGAGTTCAAATATAAAACAATCAAAATGCTATTTTAGTATATTTTGCAGCAATATTTTTACAATGTTTAGACTGAAAATCCAATTGCAATAGAATTACTCCCAACGAGTTTTAATCCATTGTTTTTGTTGTCTTTTATCTAAGAAAGTCCAAGCTACAATTCTGCTAGTTTTAGTTCCTTGTCCCATCTCAATAGTCTTTACCTCTTTAGCATTAGCCTTTTTTAATGCCTCATATGCACTATTGAGGTTTGTAGTTTTTGAGACAATTGTAGAAAACCAAAAGCACGATTTAGAAAATTGGGTGCTTTGTCTAATCATATCACGAACAAACTTTCTTTCTCCACCTTTTGTCCATAACTCATTGCTTTGACCACCAAAGTTTAATGTTACATCTTTTACCTTTTCTTTTCTAAGACTGCTCAGCTTTCTTAGAGTACCCGAAAGGGCTTCTTCGGCAGAGGCGTGGAATGGGGGGTTGCAAACTGTTAAGTCAACTATTTCATCTTCTAAAATTGCTCCGTAAAGTATGTTCTTTTTATTTTTCTGTAGTCTAAGCTCTATTTTTCCATTTAGCGCTTCATTAGATTCCACAGTGTGTTTTGCAGCCTGAATAGCTATAGGATCAATATCAGTACCTATAAATGTCCAATTATATTCGCGATTACCAATGATTGGGTAGATACAGTTTGCTCCAACTCCAATATCAAGACATTTTATTTGGTTGCCAGTAGGTATTGGTCCATCTTTAGTTGTAGCTAATAATTCGGCCATGTGATGTATGTAATCAGCACGTCCTGGAATAGGAGGACAGAGATAATCCTTAGGAATATTCCATTTTTCAATTTTGTAGAAATGCTTAAGCAATGCTTTGTTAAGAGTTTTTACAGCCTCAGGGTTAAAAAAATCAATAGACTCATCATTGAACTTGTTTATTTTTACATACTGCTCTAATTCAGGGCAGCTAGTAATAAGCGCCTTAAAATCGTATCTATTCTTGTGTTTGTTCTTTGGGTGAAGTTTAGATTTAACCTCTGTGTGTTCTTTCTTTTTATTTTGCATCCTAGTCTATTGTATTAATCTCTTATTAATCTAATAATTCAATTTTACCTTTTAGCGATCAATGTCAAATATAATTTTTCTACCTTTTCTCTAGCCCAAGGTGTTTTTCGCAAAAACTTCAGGCATGATTTTACAGATGGATCTTTTTTGAAACAATTAATGTTAATCATGTAGCTTAGTTCGCTCCATCCAACCTCACGCTCAAGGTACTCCAAAATATCAGCAAGTTTTACACCGTGTAAAGGGTTGTTTACTTGAATGTTTTCCTTATTATCTTCCATCTTTAATAATATAGTTTATACACTAACAGCATAATGAATTATTGCAAAAATAGTGTTTTATTGTGATGAATCTAGCAAGTGAAAATTATTATTCGCAGAAGGCAACATTAATAAAATGCTATAGCTCTATAATTTGTAAATATTTCTCATATTGCAAAACAAATATTGAATCGAAAAGAGAAGATTCGAGTGTTGCAATAATTTGATATAAAAATCCTTTTAGTGGGGGTAGTTAATTTTGTATTCCAAGCACTTTTACCTGTACAAATGTAGTGGGTTTGTAATCAAACAATAGTAAATATATACTTATGATGAAAGAAGATAGACAATTTTTAATGCTTACTCACTTATCTCAATTAGCTGGATTAGTATTGCCTTCAGCCGGTAGCTTGATAGTACCATTAGTTTTGTGGATGTCAAAAAAGGATGAAATATACGATTTGGATAGGCAAGGAAAAGATATTGTTAATTTTCAGCTGTCAATGTTTATTTACAGTTTGGTAAGCTTAGTTCTGTTGATTGTAGGTATAGGTTTTATTATGTTACTTGTTATTTGGTTTATTTCAATATTATTTCCTGTAATCAATGCTATAAATGTGAATAATGGCAAACCATATTCTTATCCTTTAACAATTCAATTACTAAAATAATTAACTGTGTTTACTGTTTAAATGCATTGTTTGTTTAATTATGAATATGTAGCTTTATAGGATTGAGATTATAAACCAATCTATACCACAAAGCCTATGCTAGATATTGTTAAAAGAGATAAACTCATCTCAAAGCTAAATGATGATTTTGTTTGGGATGTTGTAATTATTGGTGGAGGAGCTTCTGGCTTGGGAGCTGCTTTAGAATCAGTCACTAGGGGGTATAAAACTTTACTTTTAGAGCAATACGATTATACAACTGGTACATCAAGTAGAAGTACTAAGCTTGTTCATGGGGGAGTTAGATATCTTGCTCAAGGTGATATCTCATTGGTTTTAGAAGCACTGAAAGAACGTGGCTTATTACTCCAAAATGCACCACATTTAGTCACTAATAAGAAGTTTTTAATACCAACATATTCATGGTGGTATAAACCTTTTTATACTATTGGACTTACTATGTATGACTTACTGGCAAGAGATTTAAGCTTTGGTAAATCAATACCTTTCTCTAAAGAAACAACTTTATTGAAAATGCCTTCCTTAATAAAAAAAGGACTTACTGGAAGTGTTTTGTATCACGATGGACAGTTTGATGATGCAAGGTTGGGCCTAAATCTAGCCCAAAGCATTCTTGAAAAAGGAGGTGTGACGCTTAATTACTTTAAAGTAAATGGGTTGATTAAAGAAAACGGTAGAGTAAATGGAGTACTTGCTGTTGATCAAGAGACTGGCGAAGAGTATAATATTCGGTCAAAATCTGTATTAAATGCTACAGGTGTTTTTGTCGACTCTATATTAAAAGAGGATAATGCTGACTCTAAAGATGTTGTGATGGCTAGTCAAGGGGTTCACCTTGTTATAGATAAAGAATTTTTGAATTCAGAATATGCCATAATGATTCCGAAAACTTCTGATGGAAGAATACTTTTTGCTGTGCCTTGGCATGATAAAGTCATTCTTGGTACAACTGATATTCCAAAAGAAAAGGCTTTGATAGAACCGCTTGCTACTGATGGTGAAATAGATTTTATCTTAGAAACTGCTGGTCGTTATCTAGAGAAAGCACCTACTAGAGCTGATGTGAAAAGTGTTTTCGCTGGTTTGCGACCACTAGCAGCAACAGATGAAGGGGTAGATGGTAAAACAAAAGAAATATCTCGTAGTCATAAAATATTAGTTTCAAACTCAGGTTTAGTTAGCATAATTGGAGGAAAATGGACTACTTACCGTCAAATGGGAGAAGATGTTATAAATAAACTAGCTAAAGTAAATGGTCTAGAAGATAAAGAGTCAATAACAGAGCATTTAAAAATTCACGGATATAAGGAAGGAGTAGATTTTGATGATCCTTTATTCTTTTATGGATCAGATAGAGAAAAAATCCTAGATTTGGTTAAGTCTAATCCTGAGTTTGGAGATTATGTTAGTGAACGTTTAAGAATTATTAAAGCTCAGGTAGTGTTTGCAGTGAGAAATGAGATGGCTGTAAAAGTAATTGATGTTTTAGCTCGAAGAACTAGAGCTTTGTTTTTAGATGCTAAAGAGAGTGTTGTAATGGCAGAGGAAGTTGCAAAGATTATGGCTGAAGAACTTGGAAAAGATGATGTATGGAAGAAAAAGGAAATTGATTTTTTCAAAGAAATATCAAAGAGCTATATTTTAAATTAATGATATACTATGTTAGAGTTTTTAAAACAATTGCCTGATAAAACAGAACTGCCTAAAGAGAAGGTAGACTCAACGTATAAAAAAATGCGTTTTCAAGTATTTGCGGGTATTTTTATTGGATATGCGGGTTATTATTTAGTGAGGAAAAATTTCTCATTGGCTATGCCAAGCCTAATTGAGCAAGGGTTTACAAAGACTGAATTGGGTTTCGCCTTATCTGGAGTTTCTATTGCTTATGGATTGAGTAAGTTTTTAATGGGGAATGTTTCAGATAGGAGCGATGCTAGAAAATTCATGTCCATTGGATTAGCTTTATCTGGCTTGATGATGGTAGCTATGGGGATTTTTCCTTTTGCTACATCTTCAATTACTGTAATGTTTATTATTCTATTGTTTAACGGTTGGTTTCAAGGTATGGGTTGGCCTCCGAGTGGTAGAGTTATGGTGCATTGGTTTTCTATAAGCGAGCGTGGTACGAAGATGTCTTTCTGGAATGTAGCTCATAATGTCGGAGGTGGATTAATTGGCCCTTTGTCTATATTAGGCTTAGCACTATTTAATGATTGGCACTCTACATTCTACTTTCCAGGTTTTATTGCTATAGGAATTTCTTTGTTGATTTATGTATTGGTCAGAGATAGGCCTAAGTCCGTTGGCTTGCCAGCGATTGAAGAATATAGAAATGACTATCCCGAAAACCTTGAAGAGGCTAGCGAAAAGAAAATTTCGGCAAAAGATATATTTCTGAAATATATATTAAAAAACAAGATGCTTTGGCTTATAGCTATTGCAAATGCTTTTGTATATTTAGTTAGGTATGGAGTATTAGATTGGGCGCCAACATACCTGTCAGAGGCTAAAGGATTCTCAATGGATGAGTCTGGATGGGCATATTTTGCATATGAATGGGCTGGTATACCAGGTACTATTTTAGCAGGATATCTCAGTGATAAATGGTTTAAAGGCAAGCGAGCACCAGTTAGTATTATGTATATGGTGTTAGTGCTAATCGCCGTAATTATTTATTGGAAAAACCCTGTTGGCAACCCGATGATAGATAATCTTTCGTTAATATCTATTGGCTTTTTAATTTATGGTCCTGTTATGTTGATAGGTGTACATGCCTTAGATTTAGTGCCTAAAAATGCTGCTGGAACAGCTGCTGGGTTTACCGGATTGTTTGGCTACCTTGGTGGTGCAGTCTTTGCCAATATTGCAATGGGTTCTATTGTAGATAGCTTCGGATGGGATGGAGGTTTTGTTACTTTAATTGCCGCTTGTGTGTTCTCTATAGTTCTTATTGGATTTAGTTGGAGAATTGAAAATAGAAATATTAAATATGAACAATAAGTTAATTCTAATAATTTCGTTGTTGTTGATTATGGGGTGTAATTCAAAAGATAAGAAAGTGTCTCCATTTCAATCTCCCTCAGCTATTGAAACTAATAGTTTGAGTGCTGATGCTTTGGAGGTAAGAGATCTTGTAAAAAAAGATATTGTAATAGCTCATAGAGGAAGTACATATTGGGCTCCTGAGACTAGTGAGGCTGCTTATAGGTGGGCGAGAAACATAGGAGCTGATTATCTTGAACTTGACTTGCAAATGACTAAGGATAGT
>JAGLEB010000066.1 GCA_023145275.1 Flavobacteriales bacterium
TACAATAGGTGCGAAACTTTAGTTTATTACTTGAAAGTTTTATTAATAAACTCATCGGGTATTGGACTTACTTTTCTTGTTTTATAGTTATACGAGATCATCAAAGTAGTACCGTTAAAGACTTCTTTATTATCCGATTTTCTTGTTGCAACATATGTTAGAGTCCATCTGATTCCTTCCATCTTCGAAATCCAAACTTCTATTTCTAACTCATCATGCAGGAAAACTTCCTTTTTGAATTTTATATTTGCCTCTGAAAGAATAATACCTACTTCATCTCCTATACTAGCTTCGCTGAATCCGAAATGTTCAAGAAAACTTATTCTTGCATTGTGAAATACTAAAAGAGCTTTATCGTTTCCCATATGGCCACCGTAGTTGATGTCGCCAATTCCTATTTTATATTCTGATTTTACTTTCTTCATCTTATCTTTATTTATAGCCACAGATGCACAGATTTCATACTCGCCTACCGGCTCATATTATTAACTAACTTCTGCATTAATTCATTATTACATTGAACCATTCTATCTCTGAGCAAATAACAAGCCGCAGATGTACAGTTTTAATACTCGACTACCGACTCGTTTTATAGACCATTCTTGCATTAATACACTGTATCATTACCTCATTAATTCATTATTACATTGAACCATTGTATCATTACCTCATTGTATCATTACCCCATAAACCATTAATGAGTTCTAGCCTACTTCTAAACCTAATTTTTTCTGTTTGCGTGCCCACATCTTGTGTTTACCTCTATACATCAAGTAGAACATTACAGGTACAATTACTAAAGTTAGAAATGTTGCAAATGTTAATCCGAAGATTATAGCCCACGACATAGGCCCCCAGAACACAACATTATCACCTCCAAAATATATTTGAGCATCGTATTCGGTAAACGCGGTGAAGAAATTAATATTCATTCCTGTTGCCAGTGGTAATAGACCTAAAATTGTTGTAATAGCGGTAAGCAAAACTGGTCTTAATCGTTTTTCGCCACCAGTAACTATCATATCTAAAATCTGTTCTTTGTTTAATAATGCACTCTCATCTAAACCTAATTCTGTTTTATAGTTTTCGATGAGAATATTAGTATAATCAATCAATACAATAGCATTATTAACAACAATACCAGCAAGCGAAACTATACCAATCATCGTCATCATAATGATAAAGTGCATCTGGAAAATCACTAATCCTAGCAGTACACCTATCAAACTAAGTACCACTGATGATATAATAATAAGCGGTGTTGAAGTAGAATTAAACTGAGCAACGATAATTAAAAATATCATAAAGACAGCTACTAATAATGCATTAGACAAAAAAGCCATTTCCTTAGCCTGTTCTTCTTGCTGCCCAGTAAACTGCCACGTCATTCCTTGTGGAAGTTTGTAATTTGCTAACTCCTCCTTAATCTCAGATACAACCTCATTAGCATTAGCATCTTCAGTCACACCAGAATAAACGGTAATTAACCTATCTGAATTTTTTCTTTTTACTGTAGAAAAAGTTGATGATAATGTAGCTTTTGCAACTGCAGAAATTGGGACTTGAGATATTTTGCCCGAAGCTTGATCACGGAAAGTAATCAACTGATCCATAATTGCAGATTTATCAACCCTATACCTCTCTTGAAGCCTAACATTAATTTCGTAATTATCTTCACCCTCTTTATATGTTGATACCTCTTTTCCATAGATTGACGTTCTAATTGCATCTCCAATTTGAGCTGTAGAAAGATTAAAACGTCTAGCTTTTGCACGATCAACAATAATCGGCATCTCTGGTTTTCCTTGATCAACATCAATCTTTAATTCATCAATACCATCAATTCCGGCTTGATTAATAAAGTGTTTCATATTTTCGGCCTCAGCTAAAACCTGCACATAATCGTCTCCTCTAAGTTCTATATTAATTGCAGCTCCCTGAGGAGGTCCGTTCTGATCCTTATCAACAGAAACTGTAAGACCTGGATAGCCTTTAACAACATCACGAATATCCTCCAAAACATCCTTAGAAGAAATACCTCTACGCTTCGAACTTTCTCTAAACTCTATAGCAATCTTAGCCTTATTAGGAGTAGCCCCTAAAGATTGCCCCTGAGCTGGATCTCCAGTACCTTCACCTACTTGTGCAATTACAGCCTTCACCATAAAATTGTATGGGCCTTTGTTACCATCATCGTCTTCATCGACAATATATTTATCGGTAACTGCAATAACCTTTTTTTCGAGCTCCTTAGTAACTTTATTTGTAATTTCTATATCAGTACCTATTGGGTATTGCAAATATACAAAGGCTTGATTAGGCTCATTACTTGGGAAAAAATCTACCTTGGGCGTGAATGTTCCGAATATTGCAATTGAAAATATCAATAATGCGAATGTCCCTGCTAAAAATAGAACTGGCCTTTTTCCTTGTAGAGCTGATTTAATTAATTTAGAATAATTTTTCTCAAGAATAGGCATTAAGGTATTCTGAAACCATTTTGTTGATGGAGTAAGAAAGTATAGTTGCAGCTGTCCTAGAATTGCAGCTAGAATCAATATATTACCAATTGCAATTTGACCTTTAGAGCCACCCGTGATACCTAATACTAAGAACAAAGCTCCAAAGCCAATAAGTGACATTGTGATAATTGCCATCTTCTTTTTAGGAATCTCCTTTTCCTCAAGTTTCATGTACATGGCAGTAAGCACAGGGTTAATAACCAAGGCCACAAATAGAGATGACGAAAGAACAATTATTAGAGTTATAGGAAGATATTTCATAAACTCTCCCATCATTCCCGGCCAAAAAGCCAAAGGAACAAATGCTGCTAAAGTAGTTGCTGTTGATGCAATTATAGGCCAAGCCACTTCACCTACACCTTGCTTTGCAGCCTCAATAGGTTTAAATCCCTCGCTCATGAGTCGATAGATATTTTCGACCACCACAATACCGTTATCAACCAACATTCCCAAAGCCATAACCAAAGAAAAAAGCACCATGGTATTAAGTGTAACGCCTAAAGAATTAAGTATGATAAATGAAAGTAACATTGAAAGAGGAATAGCAATTCCAACAAATAATGCATTACGTAAGCCTAAGAAAAACATTAGAACTCCAACAACTAAAAGCATTCCCAAGATAATAGAATTTTCCAACTCGGAAACCTGCATCTTGGTATTGTAAGACATGTCGTTTGTTAGAGTAACATTAAGACTAGGAGGAAACCTTTCTTCTCGAGCTTTTTCGATAATGTTATTGATTTTCTCTGAGGCGTTAATAAGGTTTTCACCTGATCGTTTCATTACATCCAACATCACTACTGGCTTAGTATACTCACGAGCGTAACTTTCTTTTTGCTTTTCTTTAAATTGTATTTTAGCTATATCCTTAAGATAAACTACCTCTTGGTTTTCTCTTTTTACGATAATATCACCAATATCTTTGTAATTAGTAAACTCACCAATTACACGAATATTTCGTCTTATTCCTCCACTGATAATATCACCTCCTGAGATAGTCATATTTTCATTTTGAATAGCTTGAGCAATATCATTGAAGCTAATTTTCATAGATTCAATTTTATACTTATCTACAGCTATCTCAACTTCTTTATCTTGAATACCACGAATTTCAACTTTGGTAATTTCACTTAAATCCTCAATTTCATCTTCTAAATACTCCGCATATTCTTTTAATTGATCTAAAGTAAAGTCACCCGAAAGGTTGATATTCATTATCGGCATTAACTCACTAATGTTTTGCTCGAAAACATCAGGATCGGCAGGTAGGTCTTTAGGGAAGTCTTTATCACTTTTAGCTCTATCAACTTTATCCTTTACTTTACGTAGAGCCTCTTCAGGAGTAATACTAAAATCGAATTCAACAATTATCATCGAAAAGCCCTGAACTGATGACGATGTAATTTTATCAATACCAGCAATACCATTAATTTCTTTCTCTATTGGCCTTGAAATTAGTTTCTCAATATCTAACGGACTATTACCAGGGTATGGAGTGGTAATGTAGATTGTAGGGGTAACAACTTCTGGAAAAGCCTCTCGAGCCATTCCTAAATATGCACTTAATCCAGTTACGAAAATAATAAATGTAAGTACAAGAACCGTAACTTTATTGTCAACCGAGAAGGATGACAGACTAAATTCTTTGAATTTATGTTTGATATCCATTTCCTAGTTTTTTACTTTAATTTTCTGTCCGTCCTGAATACCTCTCGAACCTTTGTCTATAAGTATGGCATCTTTGTTTAAACCTTCGTATATGATAGTCTCATTTTTGTAAGACAAGCCAGTTTTTACAGGAAGTTTCTTAACAACTGAGGTACCATTCTCATTTGAAACTGCATAAACATAGCTTGAACCATCTGGTGCATTTAATATGATACTTGATGGAATTACGACCCCTTGTTTTTCAAGATCAAGAAGATTGATTACAGCCAATTGATTTGGTTTAATATTATGCTCATTATTTTGGATGTCTACAACTATTCTGAAAGATCTATTTGTAGGATTAATATAACTTCCTATCATCGTAACCTTTGCATCGATATTCTTATTTAGATTGGGAAAATATATTTTAGCTTCTGTCCCTTTTTTTATCAGCCTTAAGTATTTTTCTGAAACATCGGCCTCTATATAAACATTGTCTAGATTTATTAGCCTAAGTGCCGGCATAGTTGGGGAAGACATCTCTCCTTGTTTAACAAAAATCTGATCGATAATTCCGCTAAAAGGAGCAATTATTTTGGTCTTAGCTATCTGTGCATTTAGTGCAGCTTTTTTTCCTTTCATCGACTCAAGGTTAGTTTTTGCCTGAAGATATTGTATTTCACTACCGATATTCTTCTCCCATAGCTTCTTCTGCTTTTCGTAGGTAGTTTGTGCAAGCTCGAGTGATGTATCTATTTCCTGACGGTTTTTTTCTAGAACATCAGAATCGAATTTCATCAGAACCTGTCCTTTTTTTACAGCTTGCCCCTCTTTTACATAAACACGCCTTACCAAACCGCCCATTTCAGGAAACATAGAAATACTTTGATCGGAATTTACATTACCCTGCACCTCTACATAGTGTTTAAATAATTTCATTTCAGCATTAACTGTACTAACTATGTACAATTTCTTTCCCGTATCTAATGCATCGATCTCTTGATCTACCGATTTCAATTCTTTAGAAATTTTATTAAACTGAACTTTTAAAGAATCTCTTTTTACAATCAATTCGCTCAATGTACCAGTTGTTTCAGCTTTTTCTACTTCATTACTACAAGAAGTAAACATTAAAGCAGCAAATGCGGTGATGTATAGTATTGTTTTTTCCATTTCTTAAAGTTGAAATACTTAAGTCCGAGACCGGAAACAGTATTCTTATTTTTTTATTTGTTAATCTTGTTTTTAAATTCCCCTCTTTTTTTACTTCTCTTCACTAGGGTTCACCTTCATCAATCTATCTATGGCAGCTTTTGATTGTATTAATGCCTGAATAGACTGTACGTATCCTTTTTGAGTATCAAACATTTGTACCTCTGCATTTGATAAGTCTAAACTAGTAGACATTCCCTCAAAAAATTTCACTTCTTCTTTTCCTCTAATTTTCTTAGATAACTCCATATTATCTTTGGCAGTATAATATCTGTTTATGGATGCTAGGTAAACATTTTTTGCCCTCATAAAGTTAAGGATTAGCTCTTGTGACACCTCTACTTGAGAAGTTTTAGCTTTTTCTAATTCAATTTTAGCTTGTTGAACTTTAGAATGTCTTGATCCAGAACTGAAAATTGGAATTTTCATACTTACACCAACCACCTGCGCTCCATACCACGCTTGATCAGAAGAAAAGAAATCAAAATTCTCGGCAAAGGCATCTTGCTTAGTATTATAGAATGCACTTATACTTGGCAAGTATTTCGACTGCTCTAATTTTTTTAATAACTCTTGAGATCTTACTTTGTTATTTTGTATTTCTACGTCGATATTGTTTTGAACAATAAATTGCTTATCCTCAATATTCATATCCATATTCTCTAGCAACAAAAACTCTATCCCATTCACAAGCTTTACAGGTTTATTAATATCTATACCTAATGTGAAGTTTAGCATTTGGTATGATGTTTCACGATCTCTTTTAGCCGTAAAAAGTAGATTCTTAGTAGACGACAACAATATCTGCAATTGTTCTACATTTTGCTCTTCAGAAAGTCCAACGTCATAAAATGCTTTAGTCTGCTCTAAGTTCTTCTCTAGTGTTTCAACATTACTAGTAAGAATTTTTACAAACTCATCATTTAGTATTGCACCACCGTAAGCATTTGTTACTGCTTCGTCAATAAGAGTCTCCGATTTAAATTCGGCTAATTCCGATATATTCTTATACACTTGCGCCGATTGCAAACCAACAATATACGAGCCATCAAAAATCAACTGCGAAACTGTTAAGCCAGCAGTTGTAGAGTGAGGCGACCCCATTTGAATAAATGATGTTGTCTGATTACCTTCAGGGTCGGTAATTGTTAATGGCATAGTCCCCACAATTAGATTATTGTTATAATCAATCTTACCATCGACCTGCGGAAGTCCTATTGCAGTAGTTTCCCAAACTTTCTTCTGCGCTGCTAGAACATCTAATCTAGCATTTTTCATCTTGTAATTATTCTCTAAGGCATAGATACGTGCATCAGATATACTCAAGTTTAATGTATCAGGAGTAGTTTCTTGTGCGTATAAGTTAAACTGAAATAATATCAGAATAATTAATAGTGTATTAAATTGTATCTTTTTCAACATATAAAATTAAGTTTAATGCTATTGTAATTTACTATCAATTGATAACAATCCTTTGTGGCTTGCTATACCCCTAAGGTGATAGATTAAATATTCTCTTTTAATTTTTCTAAGGTCAAGATCCTTATGATTGAAAACCTCAGGGTTACTTAGAAGAAGGCTAGTATTATAATCAAGATTAACAATAAAGTCAACATTTAACTCCTCTCGATATAAGCCATCTTTGATTCCTCTGTTAATATTATCATGCAGTAAATTTATTATTGCATTTTTTTGCCTTGAATGAAGCTTTGTGTGGATATCAGGATAGTACTTCTGAAACTGATATATTGCAGAAGGCAAAACACTACTAATCATCTCGCAAACAATATTTTCTATCTCTATAAGCTCACTAATCGGGTCGAGCTTTTTACCCAATAAAATATTTATTTTAGAAAATACTTCATCCGAAATAGCAAAACTAGTCTTCTCTATTAAATCGTGCTTACCTTTTACTACAGTGTAAAGAGTTTTTTTAGAAATCCCCAACTCCTTAGAAATATCATCCATTGTAATACTTTTAACTCCGTACTTTATGAATGTAATTTTGGAAGTTTCAATCACTCTACTAAGTAGATCTTCGTTCATGAATATATTATTTATTTAGTTCTACTGGTATTTTAATGGGTTAATAGTAACGAGGTTAAAAGGTTATAAACTTGTAACCCTGTCAACCTTTTTGTCTTTAAGCTTAACTTAGGTTATTAATTACTTTAAACATTATTCTGTATTACCATTAGATTCGTGGTGGAACCATTTATTTTAAGAATATTCCAGCAAAATTAAGGAAACTCAAGACACAAAACAAGTTTCCTAAGTGTAAATATATCTAAAATATATCCTTAGCTATTTAAAACAATACCACATGTAAATATTTGCATATCTACCTTTACATATTTATTAAGTGATAAATGTTACGTTTCGAAATGACGTTTGTCTTGTACCGCATTAAAATGCTATCATAATTTTGCTAAATACAAAACGAGGTCATCTCAGTTTTAGTTTTATAAACAATAAATAAAAATAGATTAAATATGAAATCAAGAATTTTTACTTTCGCTTTGGTACTGCTTAGCACATTTGCTTTTGCACAATCAGGCCACCTTATGCAAGGAATTGGAGCTGTAAACATGTCGATGGGTGGAGCCGCTACAGGTAAAGCTATGGATATTAGCGGAGCATTACAATGGAACCCTGCATCTATATCAGGATACAGTGGTACAAAAATAGGACTAGACGTAGGAGCAATGTTCTCTTCGCCAACTTTATCATCTAGTATGCCAATGATGGGACCTGATGGACAGCCTATTATGGGACCTGATGGACAGCCTATTATGTTAAGTGGTTCTGTAGATTCAGACAAAGGAGTTTCTCCTTTACCATCATTAGCAATTGTATGGGGTAACGAAGATAGTAAACATACATTTGGTGTTTCTGTATTCGGAGTTTCTGGATTTGGAGTAGACTTTGCTGAAGACTCTAATAACCCAGGATATATGGACGGTTCAATGAACCCAAACTACGATCCTAATAAACCATTTAGTCCTATTAGTGGACCACAGAGTGCTGGAGGTTTTGGACACATAGAGTCTAACTACATGTTGTTGCAAGTAGGTTTTACTTGGGCTTACCAGATTACAGAGAACTTCTCTATTGGTATTGAGCCAACTATTAACTATCAGGCACTTGATATTTCTCCAAACCCACTAGTTGCTCCGAGTATGACAGCAGGTTACTCAAAATCTGAAACTGCATCAGCAATTGGTTATGGTGGACAGCTTGGCGTTTACTATGATTCTAAGTCAGGATTTACAGCTGGAGCGTCATATAAATCAAAACAATATATGGCTGATTTCTCTTTCGAAGGAAAATACTTAGATGGAAATGATGCCCCTAAAACTGATTTCACTATGAATTTCCCAGCTATAGCATCTATTGGAGTTGGATATACTACTGCAAACGGAATGTTTGATTTTGCTGTTGATTACCGTAGAGTATTCTATTCGTCAACTGAAGGATTTGATAATAGCGGATGGACAATTGCTTCAGAAGGCGATTACGCAGGATACCCTACCGGAACTGTTGAAGGATTTGGATGGGAAGATATGAACATCATATCTGCAGGTGTTCAAATCAACGCAATCGAAAAATTACCTATTCGTTTAGGATATACTTACAACAGCAACCCTATCAACGAGGAGTTGATGATGTTCTCTGTATCTGCTCCAGCTATCATAAAGAATGCTTTCCAAGTAGGTTTAGGTTACGAAATAAACGAGCACTTTACACTTAACGGTTTATTCCACTACGGAACAAGTGGTGGTAAAACAACTGGTCAGATGCTAAACCCAAAGATGATTTCAGCAGAGGAAGTTGATACTCCAATGGGACCAATGGGCGGACCACTAGGTAAAATTCCAGGATCAGAAGTTTCTGTTGAGATGACTACTATGTTAATAACTGTAGGTATTCAATACTCCCTATAATTCTTTAGTGAAAACACTAAATAACTAATAAACTTTTAAAAGCTCTACATTGTCATTGGCATTGTAGAGCTTTTTTATTGATTACTTTTCACTATTCACTTGCCAATTATCACGGTTCGATTAACTTTGTGCCACTTGAAAAACAATATTATGCAGACAATAGATAATCTTAATACGATTGTTTCTAATTATTTCGAATCCAACAAATTTGAAGGTAATCCAGCAGAACTATATGATCCCATAAACTATATTTTGGGACTCGGAGGTAAAAGAGTTAGACCTTTAATGGTTTTAATGTCATACAAGCTTTTCAAAGATGATGTTGAAAAAGCATTACCATTAGCTCAAGCAATAGAAGTTTTTCACAATTTCACTTTGATTCACGACGATATAATGGACAAGGCTCCTCTGCGCAGAGGCGAGGAAACTGTTCATATAAAATGGGACGATAATATTGCTATTTTATCGGGAGATGCAATGCTAATAAAAGCATATCAACTTCTTGAAGAACTCGAAAGTTCTCAATTAAAAACCATCCTCCCAGTTTTCAGCAAAACAGCTATTGAAGTTTGCGAAGGTCAGCAATACGATATGAATTTTGAAACCCGAAACGATGTAACCATAGACCAATATGTAGAAATGATTTCACTTAAAACATCTGTTCTTTTAGGAGCTGCCATGAAAATTGGAGCTTTAGGCGCTGATGCAGAAGAAAGTGAAGCAAATTTTCTATATGACTTTGGAAAATTCTTAGGTCTAGCCTTCCAATTGCAAGACGACTACTTAGACTTATATGGTGATCCAAATAAATTTGGGAAACGAATTGGAGGAGACGTTGTTGCAAATAAAAAAACCTTCCTTACGCTTAAGGCTTTCTTAAAAGCTGATAAAAGTACTGAGCAGGAGCTAAAAGAGCTATTCTCTACTAATAATCTAAATTTTGCAGAAGAAGAAAAGAAAATAAATAGAGTGAGGGAAATCTTCACAGCTCTAGATGTTGTTGACAATATGAAAGAGGAAATCAACAAATATTACAATAACGCAATTATAGCATTGTATGAGTTGAATGTAGAAGAAAATAAGAAAGAAGAATTACTCCAATTTGCTCAAAACCTTATAAAAAGAGATGTCTAACAAAGTTATACAAGAGGTAAACGACCTCATTAAAAACGGTGAAGAAGTAGGCTATATAGAGCTGAAAAATCAAATAATAAAAGACCTTCAGCTTGCAGGTATTTCTTTCCTTCCAGATGATACAGAAAACCTAAATGAGCTTATCTCGTGGACATCATCATTATGTCAACATCTGATTGATAAAGACTTTCAAACCTATATGAATTTGCTCTATAGAATAGATGTCCCGGCAGAGAACTTCATGAAAATGAATGAGGAAAATCCAGATTACAATTCAAATGAAATAGCTGCTCTACTACTAATAAAAAGAGAGATACAAAAAATAAGATTGCGCAAGATGTATTAAGTTAAAGTTCAAAGATGAAAGTTCAAATCGAGCACTTTGACCTTCATCACAAATTTTGGTTAAATTCTAATAATCGTTTCATATTTTGAACGTATAAAACCTGTATATATAGGACTTGTCACTTTGCGTAGTCGAGATATCTCCATTTCGCAAAAGCTACAGTCGATATGACGTATAAATGTGATGACATATAGAACTCATCCCAAACTTTTGAACACTTTTTATTAATTGATTAAAAGTAAGCTCCAATTGTTGGACGCCATGCAGTAGAATAATAACTTTTCGACGCATCGAACATTAAGTCGTAACTCATAGAAAAATACATCCCTCCCCTTTTACCGATTGGCACTCCATATCCCACTCCTACATACCAAGTTGGATGCCAATATGCTTCAACTGTTTCTCCGTAGTTGTTAAAATCGCGATTATAATAGTTATATTCAAAATCGGAACTTATAATTAGCTGTTTAAAAGGCTTAAAGATCGCCGAAAGCTTTGGCCCGTATATAGATGATGAATAATCTTGATTAGTATAATTATACTTCTGATAAATATAATTAAACCCAACTCCAAGCATGAAGTTATTTGTTACATCATAAAAGGCAATGGGAGCAACATATACAGAAGTATAAGACCCAAACTGCAAGCTTAAGCTTCCTCCAAAATGAACCTTATCCATAAAATTAGCAGGCTGTTCTTTTTCACCTTCCTTTTTACCCTTACCCTCAGGATCGTAGTACTGCGCATTTGCAGTAGAAAAACTCATAATAAATATTACAAGGAATAATGATTTTACAATATTCATAATTTTCAATAGTTAGATTTCAGTAAAGATAAAAATATTTATTACACTTCACTATCAACAAGCTCCATTTCCTTGATAAAAAGAGCCTTCTCTTCATAAGAAATTACAGCTTTTAGCTGCTCTAAAATCTCTGCACCAATTATTCCATCAATCAATTCAGAGTCGTGCTGATCGAGAGCTTCGTTAATTTGTGTTAAGTCAAAAAGAATTATCTTTTCTATATCTACCTCAACATCTTCAATCTTCATTGAGTCAACTTCTGCCTGAAAAGTATCCATATCAATAGCTCCTGCACCAGCAGCCTTATAATCAGAACTTTCCGGTTCTAACAAATATTTCTCGGCAAACTTTGTTCCCACACAGCTTGATGATGCGCCAGTATCTAGTATAAAATTGCCCTCAACTCCATTTATTGTCACCAATAACTGATAGTGACCAATCTCGTTTTTTCCTAAAAGCACCTTGTGATATCCTCTCTTCTTAAAAAATGTATCTATCTTCATTTAGTTTTTTATCAGTTTATATAAACTTTCTACCTCACAATATATCAATTACAATTATTCGAACTTATAAATAAAATTTGAAAGAGCAATGTCTTAAATTTTCCAAAATAGTTAAGTAATGTTAACTTGTGCAGAATATCGTCACAAGGTATTAAATTTGTGCATCAAACATAATTAAGGTGAATAAAAAGATATATATAGCCATAACTCTACTTAGCATTTCTATGCTTGGAGTAATAGCATTTCAAGCCCATTGGCTATACAAAAACCACAGGTCGGAAATGAGAACTTTCAAACACGATGTACATCGCTCTATTTCAAGCGCAATGAACCAAGAATTAGACAAGAGAATATCAAACATTGTCCAATTTATGGGGGGCGATAATTATGTGTTTCACACTGGCCAAACGGATACAAAAAGAGGTCGCAGACACAATGGCAAAGGGCGCAATTATTATAACTTCCAGCAGATTTTTACTTTTGACAATAGCTCTGACTCTTCAAATATTGAAATTATTGTAAATGATAGTATCTATAGAAATCAAACTTGGGAATCTCTTCAATACCGACCTAATAGAGGGAATGGAGGCAATTTAGATATTCAGAAGAAAAAAATGGATAGGATATTCCTTTCGATAATGAATAACATGGATAGTCCTAATCAAATTCCTGGAGGAGAATTCAACTCTGATGAATTCAACTTGGCATTCAAGAAAGAACTGCAACAATTAGGAATAGACCTAAACTATAAACTTGCAGTTGTAGGCTATAACAATACAATGATTAAGAATATCAATGGTGAATTTAGCAAGAACGAATTATCTGAAGCAATATATTACCCAATTCGTCACACCGTAATTCCTTCAGCAAATATAGCAGTGATGTTCCCTAAAAAGAACATGTATATTCTTTCTAAAAATGCAATAATGTCCTTAACATCACTGATTTTAATCTTACTTTCTATCAGTAGTATCATATACATAATAAACAGCTTTTTTAGTCAGAAACGAATTTCAGAGATACGCAGAGACTTCATGAATAATATGACTCATGAACTAAAAACCCCAATTTCTACAGTTGGTTTAGCTCTCGAGGCAATGCAAAACTTCGAAATTTTGGATAACCCAGAGCGTACAGAACAATATATTGACATTGCACGAAAAGAAAATCACAGACTGGGGATGTTAGTAGAAAAGGTACTGAAAATGTCGGCATACGAACGTGAGAATATTCAAATGAAATGGGAGGATATTGACGGAGATGCAGCAGTAGACGAAGTAATAAACAACTTAGCATTTCAGGTAGAAGGAAAAGGTGGAGCAATTAACAAAGAGCTAGAGGCTAGGAGTACATCAATAAAAGTAGATAAAGTTCACTTTACGAATGTAATTTACAACCTTCTAGACAATGCAATGAAATATTCTGATGAGGTACCTAATATTCTAGTTAGGACTTATAGCGACAACAATTTCTGGTATGTTGACGTAAAAGACGATGGAGTTGGTATTCCTATAAACTATCAGAATAAAATTTTCGAGAAATTCTTTAGAGTTCCTTCAGGAAATGTTCACAATGTAAAGGGATACGGGCTTGGGCTGAGCTATGTTTTCAATATAATAAACAAATTTAGCGGAGATATTAGCGTTAAAAGTGACACAAACAAGGGAAGTGTTTTTACAATTAAATTACCTATAAACAATGGCTAAAATAAAAATATTGCTCGTAGAAGACGAAGTGTTTTTGGGGCAAATAGTAAAGGAAAGCTTCGAAACTAGAGGCTTTGAAGTAAAGCACTATACTGATGGGGAGAAAGGTATGGAGGGATATAAAAGCTTTAAGCCCGATATATGTGTACTAGATGTTATGCTACCAAAACTAGATGGTTTTAGTTTAGCAAAGATGATAAAAAAAGATAATAATAATCAGCCAATAATCTTTCTAACAGCAAAATCGATGACTGAAGATGTTGTAGAAGGATTCAAATTAGGTGCCGATGATTACGTCAGAAAGCCTTTTAGCATGGAGGAACTTATTATGAGGGTTAAAGCCGTACTAAACAGAAATGCTATTGAAGAAGTAGTTCAGAAAGAACAAGTAAAAGAATACAAAGTTGGGCAATATAAATTCTTCCCAATTAAACAAGAACTTCACCATCCTACACTTGTAAAAAAACTTACTTCAAGAGAGTCAGACCTTCTGAGAATGTTATGCGAAAATAAAAACAATCTTGTTGAGAGAGATGTAATATTAAAGCAACTTTGGGGGGACGACTCCTTTTTTAATGCTAGAAGTATGGATGTTTTTATTACAAAACTGAGAAAACACCTAAATAAAGATCCTGAGATTGAACTTATAAACATTAGAGGACGAGGGTATAAATTAATTTTCGAATAGCCAAAACGGACTAAACTCTAACAAATACCTCATTTTTATACTTTTTGTTTTGCGCGGCTTAGTTCTAATTAACATCGCAAAATTATTTATCGCCCTTATGTGCCTTCAAACCAGACAGGATCATACTTTTTTATTCAAGAATAATAACTTGAATTTGATTTCATGATTGCTTCGCAGTTCTACACCCAAAAAAGTAAGCAAAGACCCTGAGTTTGAACTTATAAACATTAGAGGACTGGGTATAAATTATTTTTAGAATATAACAAACAGATAGTTTTCGTAACTTTGCAGCCAAATTCTAAAACCACAGATAATGGATAATTTTGAACTATACAATCCAGTAAATCTAATATTCGGAAAAGGTGAAATTTCTAAAATAAGCTCAAACATACCTTCAGGAGCTAAGGTTCTACTTACTTATGGAGGTGGAAGCATAAAGAAAAATGGTATTTACGATCAAGTAGTTGCTGCTTTAAAAGGAGTTGAGGTAATTGAATTCTCAGGAATTGAAGCTAACCCTCAATATTCAACTTTAATGAAGGCTGTTGAACTCTCTAGAGCTGAAAACATCAATTTTATTCTTGCTGTTGGAGGAGGTTCTGTTATTGACGGAAGTAAATTTATTTCGGTAGCTACGCCTTTGAGTGGTGATGCTTGGGGAATATTAACTGGTGAGGCTAAAATTGAATCAGCTATCCCTCTTGGAACAGTACTCACTCTTCCAGCTACAGGTTCCGAAATGAATTCTGGAGCTGTAGTTTCTAGGAAAGAAATAAATGAGAAACTTCCCTTTGGCAATCCATTGTGTTTTCCAAAGTTCTCCATTTTAGATCCAACAGTTGTTGCTTCTTTACCTCGACGTCAATTAGTGAATGGTGTTGTTGATGCTTTTGTGCATACGCTCGAACAGTATGTTACCTACCCTAATAATGCTCCTCTACAAGACCGAATTGCAGAAAGTATTCTTATAACATTACTAGAGATTGGAGAAGATGTAATAAATAATCCAAGTGATTACAATTTAGCCTCTAACTTAATGTGGAGTGCTACTATGGCTTTAAACGGCTTAATATCTAAAGGAGTACCTTCAGATTGGGGAACACATATGATTGGACATGAGTTGACAGCTCTATTCAATATAGATCACGGACAAACTTTAGCAATTATTGGACCTAATCTTTACCGTACTTTATTCGATTCAAAAAAAGAAAAATTGGCTCAACTAGGACGAAGAGTATTCTCTCTCGAAGGAAGTGATGAAAAAGTTGGACTTGAGGCAATCGACAAGCTGCAAGAGTTTTTCACAACTTTGGGCATGAAAACAAAAATATCTGAATTAACTGATAAAGCAGAAACCGCTCCAGAAATTATATTCGAAAGGTTTACTAAAAGGATATGGTTAAATATAGGAGAGAAAGGATTAATAACTCCTAAATTAGCTAAAGAGATAGTTGAAATGAGTATTTAGTGTCTAATGAAAAAATACTATTAACCACTGTTAGATAGAGATATTTAACAAAAAAGGCTATCATAACAATATGACAGCCTTTTTTTTGTTACTCATCCAGTCCTCTACGAACATATCCTCTTGCTAGAGGAAATTCCTTTTCTACTTCGTCTCTAATTTTTTCTAATAGCAATAATTGGTTCAATGCCATCTCTTTAGTCGAAGGAAAATGATTAATAATATTATTCCATGATTCTATAGATCTATCAAGAGCAATAAGCGCAACTTTAGCAAACCCTCTATGAAAACCATCTTCAAATTCGTGCTTACTGTTCAAAGCTGATTTAAGCTTCTTCGCGATTAAGTTTTGATACCATCTAATATATTCAACAGCTTTTGTAAGTTTTTGAAGACTTTCTGCAAGTTCCTTTGGTGACACTTTATGCCTAACATCGTCTTTTTCAGGAGAAGAAGTATGTTTAGCAAAACCTTCGAACCACACATTTACCATTTTGCTATACTCCTCTGTTTTCTCGTATAAATCATAGCCAGCAGAAAGGGTTTCCTCACTATTGGGATCTGCAAATTTATTTGAAAACTCACTTAAATCTACTCCCATCTCATCAGACAGTTTAGACAGATCATCGATAGTCAGGTTTACAACATCTTCAATTTTATCCCAAAAATTAAATTTCTTATCTCCCCTAACAAAAAACTTCAAATTCACATCATAGTACAAACATTCATCTCTATGATTACATTTTTCGCACCATCGATCACAATACTGAAAAATGCCAGCTTTGTATGTTTTCTTCTCTATTGCAGAATTATTATTACTATCCTCCATCTCCCCTTGCTTTATTCCTAAATTTTAGAGAATAAAAGTGAGAAAAATTCATCACATAAAACATAAGAAATATCATATAGAAAGGTGATTATGAAACATGTGCATTTCTAATCCTCATACAATATCTTCTGCATGATATTAAAAGCTTGTAGCTTTGAAAAATTAGAAATTTCGAACATCTAATATCACATCAGGAAAATCATTTGGTTTATCAATAACTTTCTTAAAAAGTTTTGCGACACTCTCAGGACATGATAACTGTCCATCATTATATAAATCCTTAAACTTATCAATATTGCTAAATTTAGTCTCATCACTACTTCTAATGACTCCCTGCATATCAGTATCTACAACTCCAGGAGCTATTGAAAATACTTTAATATGCTCTACATTATCTTTCTTTAACTCTTCATTAAGGACTAAGCTGAACATATCTATACCTGCCTTTGATGCGTTATAACTACTCCAACCATCTATAGGGTATTTACCAGCTCCAGAGCTCACATTTATTATTTGCATTTCTTTGGATCTAGTAGAAAACTGTCGCATAAACATATTCATCAAAAGTGACGGAGAGACTAAGTTTACATTGAAATTCGCAAGTATATTTGTAGAAAAATCATGGCCTACATGGCCAATTGGCTCTATTACTCCAGCATTATTTATTAGTATATACTTGTCGTATTCCTCAACTGGAAATCTAAAACGTTCAACAACTTCTATATCGGATAAATCGAGAACAATATGACGGTAATTGTGATGCTCTATCGTTTGCTGTCGCGATAATCCAACTACTCGAATATCGTCTTCCTGTAATAATAATTCAGCAAGTGCTTTCCCTAAACCTCTACTAGCCCCTGTAATATATGCTACTGTCATAATTATTCATTTATATCGATAAAGCGATCTATATCTTTCGTTTTTCCAAAAATTAGGATGAGGTCGTCTTCCTCAATAACTGTTGTAGCTTCTGGAACTCCAAGAATATGGTGATGTTCCCCTCTTTTACGTAGCAGAGTAACAAGGTTTAATTTGTATTTCTGTCGTAAGCTAATATCATGCAATGTCCTATTTACCGCACCTCTTGGGGCTTTAACCTCAATAATCTCATACGAGTCAGGAAGAGGTATTGTTAGCAAAACACTTGGGTTAATCAAAGTTTCAGATACCGTATCACTCACAGCCTCCTCAGGAGAAAGAATTTCGTCAATACCCATTTTGTTAAGTATTTTTTTCTGTGCTTCATCCTGTGCACGAACAATAATCCTTTTTACATTAATCTCTTGTAAGGTGAAAGTTGTAAGAAGTAATGCCTGAAAATCCTCACCAATGGCAACAACAACAGCATCCATCTCGTTAATATTTTGAGAAAGAAGGGCATTTTTATCAGTAGAATCTAAAACAACTGAATAGGTAACACTTTCTTTAATACTATCTATTCTATCCTTACTAATATCTATAGCAATTACTTCCGCTTCTTTTATCGCTAATTTTGATGCAATAGCTGATCCAAATCTTCCAATACCAATTACGGCAAAACGAGGTTTACTCTTCATAGATATATTTATTTACTTAGTATAATGTTTTACACTCTTGTTCCTTATTAATGAAACATTCTTTAGGAATATTGTTTTTACACAATAAGACAACCATATATTGAATGTGAAACCTGCCCAAAACATAAAATTAGAACATTTTACAATCTTTGACTTGATTATTTATACTATTTTTAAATATATACTTTAATATTGCAGCATATCAAAAAGTACGAAGGCATTTTATGAAAAAAATATCAGCTTCGATTGTAGTTTATAACACTCCCCCAAAAATACTAGAGCAAAGTATTGAAAGTTTCCTGAACTCTGACTTAAGTGGAGAGCTTTGGATAATAGACAATACCCAAAATGCGGAGTTTAGTTATCTCAAAAAAAAATACCCCGCAATTAATTACATATTTAACAATGAAAACCTTGGATATGGTAAAGCTCATAACATTGCACTAAGACATTTTTCTGACAAATCTGAATATCATCTAGTACTCAATCCAGATGTATCATTTAGACCAGATTTATTAACATCTTTATCGTATTACTTAGACAAAAATAAAAACACCGGTTTGATTGCTCCAAAAGCCATTTACCCTAGTGGTGACGAGCAAAGTAATGGTAGGCTGATTCCCAGTCCAATAAATTTAATCTTCAGACGTTTCATTCCAGACTTTCTAAACATAATTGACAACAACAGCTATGAACTAAAATTCAACCAGCAAAACAACTACTTGTCACCTGTAATACTAGGAAGTTTTATGTTATTCAGAAATTCCTCTCTTAAGGAAATTGGGTTCTTTGATGAGACTTTTTTCTTGTATCCTGAAGATATAGATATCTCAAGGAGAATGTTCGAAAAATATGACAATATCATTTTTATGGAGAAGTCTTTTATTCACCATCATTCACAGGAATCATATAAAAGCTGGACAATATTAGAAGTACATATAAAAGAAATGATAAAATACTTCAATAAATGGGGATGGATTTTCGATAAGAAAAGAAAAGATGCCAACAGAAAAACATTAAACCAATTCAGTTAATTATATTACTAAAGTTTCGCACCCAATCTAGGCGACTAATTTAAATGATTGTTTGTTATTTTCAATATTCATCAAGAAAGTGAATTTTTCGCTGTGATATATTAGTTTACTTAAAGTTTCTTCTAAATCTAAGCCGTCGATTATAAAATCCAAAACAATCAATATTTCACTTATTACCGCTATAATTCTTTCATTTAGCTTATGTTCAATAATGTCTTGTTTTACATCTCTAAACATTCCACCAATAGTTTGGTAAGCCTCCATCCTGTACTTTAAGCTTAGCAACTGATACTGTATCATAGTTATTGTTGTTTGGGCAATCTGAACGTCAAAATTAGTTGATTGATTCTT
>JAGLEB010000067.1 GCA_023145275.1 Flavobacteriales bacterium
AATAGGTATAATACTAATAGGTATATTGCCAAGTAGTGTTATGCTAAGTGTTGTGTACTCATTGAAATGCAATTTATCTATGAAAACATCTCCTTTTATATTTGGGAACACTGTTAGTGATAGCTCATTCACTGACAGAGATAGAGATTCTAAATTATTGAAATCTAATTTATTAGCAGGGATTAATACTATGGTTATTTCTCCTAGAAGGTGGGGTAAGTCATCATTAGTAGAGAAAGTGTTTAAAGATATTGACGGGTTGGAAGGGAGCCATAGTACAGTAATGATAGATGTATTTTCGTTGAGTACTGAACATGAATTTCTTGAGACCTTTGCTAGCGAAATAATAAAGGCTTCATCTACACGAATGGAAGATTGGGTTCGTGGTGGAAAGGATTTTTTTAAAAATCTAATTCCTAAAATAAGTTTTGGCGTTGATCCAAGTAGCGATTTCAGTCTTAGCTTTGACTATGAGGAGATAAAAAAGCATAGCAATGAAATATTAAATCTACCCGAAACAATTGCAAAGAGCAAAGGGTTAAAGTTTGTTATTGCGATTGACGAGTTTCAGGATGTCGCATTATATGATCAATGGGAAGTCTTTGAGAAAAAGATGAGGTCTATATGGCAAAAACAAAAGCATGTTACCTATTGTTTATATGGGAGTAAAAGGCATATGATGTCTGAAATATTCAATAAACCTTCTAATCCTTTTTTTAGGTTTGGAGATATAATAATGTTGAATAAAATTTCTAAAAAGAAGTGGGTAGATTTTATTTTAGAAAAGTTTGATGAAAGTGGTAAACGGATAGATGAAAGTTTAGCTGAAAAAATTCCGCGGATAATGAAAAATCATTCTTGGTATGTTCAGCAGCTTTCGCATTACGTATGGTTGAATACTAATAGGAAAACAAACGTAGATGATTTTAATAAGGCATTAGATCATTTAATACAGACAAACAAGCCACTTTACCAGAGAGATATTGAATACTTTAGCAAAACACAAGTTTATCTATTAAAGGCTGTTTCTATGGGCGAGTATAAGCTCACAAGCACATCTGTCATGAATAAATATAAGCTAGGTACTCCACGCAATGTTTTTAAAAATAAAGTAACACTGATAGAAAGAGATATTATTCAGGATGAAGGTAGTAGGTTTGAGTTTTTAGATCCTGCATTTGAATTGTGGTTCCGAAAGCAATTTTTCAAAATAAACTATGAGATAAATAAAAAATAGGCTATACCGTATTTATGTATAGCCCATTTTTTATTTAAAGGAAGGTTGGTGACTTATTTAAAATCACTTTTTTTAACTCCTTTATTTACTTGAAGAGTTGAAACTTTCATTTCCATTACTTGTGGGCCTACCTTAACACTAATTGAAGTTGGGAACATAATTCCATCAAATTCCTTATAGTCTTTAATTGTAGTAGATTCTGTGATTTTCTGCCCATTTACCTCTTTAATTATCTCTTTTTGTACAAGTAATTTAGACTCTGTACTTATGTATAAGTACGTAGTCGCTCCCGCAACATTTACTTTAAGCTTGTATGCATCTTTTCCTTCTACTGGAACAATGCCCACAAGCTCAGCTTGGTACTCTTCCTTTTCATACTCGAGCCAAGGAAATATAGTTTTTGCGGCAGTAGCAGTTTTTATTTGCTCATTGTTGAATGGCATTTTCTGACCTTGAGACATGATATAGCCTTTCTCTCCATCAAAAACATTCTTCATAATAACAGTTCCTTGCATCTTCATCTCGTTAAATGACATGTATGGCGCCATTGCTTTTATTGTTCCATCTATAGCATAAGGCCCCATTTGCATAGAGAAATTCTGCATTATAGTTTTTACTTTTACAAGTTTGTCTTTTCCTCCCAATGCTTCAGACATTTCGCCTAGTACTGTCGAAACTGTAACTCCTGCAGGAATAGGTTTCGATAGAGATGGTGCCTCACTTGGATTTCCATAATTGTCGAAGTAGTTAATTTTGTAGCCTAGTTTCTTTAAACCAGGAATAACATCCACAGCTTTTCCAACAATAATAATTCTAGAATTGTTAGGGAGCATATATTTGTTATTAGCTTTATATATATCTTCAGCTGTAACCTTGTTTACTTCTTTCAAGTAATTTGCATAGAATCCCTTTGGTAATTTTAATATTTGCTCATTCAAGTAAAAGTTAGCGATTGTTGCTGGCGATTCTAATGTCATTGCAAATGAACCAAAAAGTGAATTTTTTTGTTTGCTTAGTTCTTCACTAGTAACTTGCTCTAGACGTATTTTTTTAATTTCAAGCATTAGCTGTACAACAGCACTATCAGTAACTTCGTTTCTAACACTAGACCCTGCATAGAATTTTCCAACTAATTTATCAGAACGCATTGAGCTATATGCCCCATAAGTATAGGCTTTGTCCTCTCTTAGGTTCATGAATAATCTTGCAGTACCACTACCTCCTAATATAGAAGAACCTGCTCTTGCAGCAAAAAAATCTGGGTTTGAATTCTTTAGATCTTGAAGGTTTACTATCGAAATGATTGATTGCGTTGCAGCATCAACGTTCACAAAGTCAATTTCGGTAGCAATTGGATTCTTTGGAGTTTCGTATTTATGTGTAGGAACATCACCCTTTTTCCAGTTTTTCAGGTGTTTATTTAGCAGCTTTTTAACTTCTTTCTTCGAAATGTCACCATTTACAACTAGGTAAGCTACATTAGGCTTAAAGTAAGTGTTGTACAAATTCTGAACGTCAGTTACTGTAACGTTTTTAATGCTCTCTGGAGTAACTACCTCTCCATAAGGATGGTTCTTCCCGTATAAAATTGTCTTAGATACTCTACTAGAAATTGCCTTACTATCTTTTTCGCTAGACTCTAACGCAGTTAAGTACTGTTTAATTGTCTTGTCAAATTCTGCTTGAGGAAAGCTTGGGTTTAATAGAACGTCGCTTAGTATAGCAAATGCTTCTTTGTCATTCTTCTTCAATGTTGATATACTAATGCCCGAAGCACTTGTCCTAAGACTTCCTCCTAACGATTCAATTTCTTCGTTGATCTGTTCCTTAGTCTTTGTCTTTGTTCCTGCATTCATCATATCGCCGAACACATCAAGCATACCTGCTTTATCACCCTCTAAAATTGGGTCTAAATCAAATTGTAGTGTAAAATTTACAGTAGGTAGCTTGTGGTTTTCAACAACAATAACATTCAATCCGTTGTTAAGAGTCCACATTTGTGCCTCAGGTAATTTTATTTCTGGAGTCTCTCCTGATTTTGGAGCTTGACTTCTGTCTATTTGCGCATTGAGTCCTAAAGCCATAAAGAACATCAGTGCTATTGAAAATATTTTTTTCATCAGATATAATTATTTTTTCGGGTAATAATATAAAACAACTCTTCTTTCTTTTTTTAGATATTCATTAGCAACACGTTCTATGTCTGCCTTTGTAATACTTCGGTACAAGTCTATTTCAGTATTGATAAGGTCGGTATTGTGGAAATATAAGAAGTAGTCAGATAAAGATTCTCCAACACCTTGCATTTTTCTGTTTTTTGATACAAAACTAAGTTCAAGTTGATTCATCTCCTTATCGTATTCTTTTTGAGAAATCAAGGTAGTTTTCATAATCTCTATTTGCTTATCAATAGCATTCAACAGATCATCCATATCTTTCCCTTGATTTAATAGACCGAAGAATGTTATTCTTCCATAATCTTCTCCAGGTTGCATAAAGCTAGCCGATTGCATAGCAAGTTGATCTTTTTCAACAATTTGTTTGTGAATTCTTGAGCTTGCACCATTTGAAAGTACATCATTAATGAAACTCATTATGTATGCATCTTTGTCAGTTTGTTTCGGAGTGCGGTAAGTGATAAATATTGCAGGTATTTGTATGTTCGGATCGTAGATAGTGTCTACAACCTCAGCTGTTAAGAAAGGCTCCTTAATATTTGGTTGATTAACTGTTCCTTTACCTTTATGAATTGGCCCAAAGTAATCTTTAACCCATTTTTTTGTCTGTACAATATCTATATCCCCAGCTATGGTTAGTACAGCATTATTAGGAACGTAGTAAGTGTGGTAAAACTCTAAGAATTCGCCTAGTTGAGCTTCGCTTAGGTGTTCCATAGATCCGATTGTTGTCCAGCGGTATGGGTGTTTTTTGAATAGCCTTTTAGCAGTTTCTCCTCTAAATGAAGCATATCCTGCATTGTCATAATTCGTTCTCTTTTCTTCCTTAACAACCTTACGCTGAGTTTCTACACCAATAGTATCTATTTTTGCGTGCATCATTCTCTCAGACTCGAGCCATAAACCTAGCTCTAACTTGTTTGATGGAAATACCTCGAAATAATGAGTTCTGTCTTGAGTAGTGTTGGCATTAACCATACCTCCGTTTTCTTCAACATATTTGAAGTATTCACCTCTTTTAATGTTTTCTGTTCCTTCAAAAAGGAGGTGCTCGAAAAAGTGGGCGAATCCTGTTCTAGTAGAATCTTCATTTTTAGAGCCAACATGGTACGATACTGATACAGCAACTACTGGAGCAGTATTGTCTTTGTGAAGAATAATATGTAGACCGTTGTCTAGAGTATATTCTTCGAACTTGATGTGTTGAGCTTGTAAAGACACCCCTATCGTTGCGAAAAAAGCAAAGAGCATAATCTTTTTCATGTGATAATTTTTTATTAAGAATAATATTTGAATAATAAAAGTAATATTTAATTATTCAAATATATGTGATTTTCAATGGGTTTTTTTTAGAATGTATGTTTTTAACAAATTTTTCACATTTGTAAAATAGAGATTAGAGACGACCTAATTTCCTAGTAAAATCAACTACACATCAAAATGGACAATATATTCTTTATATAATCCAGTTAATAAAAAAGGTTCTACACCGCTCCGATAGCTATTAAGCTTGTGAAATAATCGTTACCTTGAGCGTAGCTTTTGCAAACCTGTCTATCGATAGGGAGAGTAGAAAGGTCTATTATAAAATAGCTAACATAATGTTGTCGCTGTAGTTTCTTCAACTCCGCAAGCTTTATTCAGAATGACGATTGTTCTAAATTAGAAAATTCATTAATTTTGTGGTAGTATCATAAAAAAAGGTCTCAAGATTATTGAAAATCTTGAGACCTAAATAGTTTAATTTCTTGGATAGTTTTACTCTCCAAATTCAATGTCTACATTTAATTTTGCGGCAATGAGTTTATTAATCTGGGCCGTTAATGCTTCAATTTTTACATTTTTCAATGCTTCACTTGCAAATGCATACATCAACATAGCCTTAGCTTCTTTCTTGGGGATACCTCGAGATCTCATGAAGAATAAAGCCTCTTTATCGAGCTGGCCTATTGTACAGCCGTGATTAGCTTTTACATCATCAGCGTAAATTTCAAGCTGTGGCCTAGTGTTTATCTGAGCGTTTTCAGATAAAATTAAATTGTTATTTTGCTGATTGCCATTTGTTTTCTGAGCATCTTTATGTATGAAAATCTTACCGGTAAAAACACCCTTTGACGATTCGTCGTAAATTCCTTTATATAATTCATGACTGTCGCAATTTGCAACTCTGTGGTCTACAAATGTAAAGTTGTCGACATGTTGCGAGTCATTTAGAAGAGATATCCCATTCAGGTTAGCAACAGCATTCTCTTCGTTTAAAAAGAAACTTAGATTATTTCGTGTAATATTTCCGCCAAACGAGAATGTGTCAACAAAAGCATTAGAGTACCTGGATTGGTTTACATAAGTATTGTCGATCAAATTTGCAGAAACAACATCATTCTGTATTTTATAATGGTAGTAATATGAATTCTCCCCAACAGATATTTCAGTAACAGGATTACTCAAAATAGTGTTTTCTGTTAAGCTTTGATGACGCTCAATAATTTTTGCGTCACAGTTTTTACCTACAACTATAAGGTTTCTAGTTTGAACTAACGTTTCTCCTGAAATGCCTGTCGCTATATGTAGTAATTGTATAGGCTTCTCTAAAATAGTATTGTTAGGTATGCTGATAAATATACCGTCAGCATGGCCAATAGTATTTAGGGCAACCATACTATTGTCAGCAGGAGCAATTTTTGAAATATGCTTAAGAGCTAATTCATTTTTTTCTTCAATAGCTTCTTTCATTGAAGAAATAATTGCCTTTTCAGTATTAATAGTAGATAGTTCAGCACTAAAGTAGCCATCAACAACTACTGCTCTAAATGAATCAGTATCAACAAAATATTTTTCTATATCGGCAATTTCAATATCTTTATTCTCGCTTGGAACAATACAGAAGTCAGTCTTTAAAATAGATTTTAAACTAGTGTACTTCCAATCTTCATCTTTTAAAGTAGGGAAACCCTTCTCTTCAAATGTTTTTATCGCATTATCCTTTATATCATTGATGCTTGAGCTGCTTGATATAGCTTCTTCAAACGATCTATATGTGGAAATGATTTTTTCTTTTAAACTCATTTTCTTTTGTCAATTAATATTTAGCAATTATAAACTGTTAATCGCACTTTGTTAATTGTTAGCTTTCAACTCTTCTTTAATCCAGTCGTAGCCTTTCTCTTCTAATTTCATTGCTAACTCCTTTCCTCCTGTTTTTACAATTCTACCTTCAAATAGAACATGAACGAAATCAGGAACTATATAATCTAATAATCTTTGGTAGTGAGTAATCACAATTGCTGATCTGTTAGGCGACTTAAGGTTGTTTACACCATTTGCAACAATACGCAATGCGTCAATATCAAGACCAGAATCTGTTTCGTCAAGAATCGCAAGAGTTGGCTCTAATACAGCCATTTGGAAAATCTCATTCCTTTTCTTTTCTCCACCAGAAAATCCTTGATTTAATGACCTAGAAAGGAATTTCCTGTCTAACTCTAGCATTGCTGCCTTCTCCTTAATAAGCTTAAGCATTTCTCCAGGAGTTAGATCCTCTTTGCCTTCAGCTGCTCTCTTTGCATTAACCGAAGCTTTGATGAAATTTGTAACTGTAACTCCAGGAATTTCCACAGGATGTTGAAATGACATGAAAATGCCTTTATGAGCTCTATCTTCTGGAGCTAATTCGTTAATGATTTCTCCTTGAAATTCAATAGTTCCTTCGGTAACTTCAAAAGTGTCTTTTCCTGCAATAACGGCGCTTAGAGTACTTTTCCCAGCTCCGTTAGGTCCCATTACTGCATGAACTTCACCTGGTTTAACTTCTAAGTTTAATCCTTTTAATATCTCCTTGCCATCAATTGAGGCCTTTAAATCTTTAATCTTTAACATTACAAATGTTGTTTATTCGTTTATGTTGAGTCGCAAAAAAAATGCGTCTTTACTTTATTGTTTTAATCATCATTCTTGGCGAAAATAATCTCTCAACAAATGCTCTTCACATAGTAGAGATGATGATAATTGTTATCCTACCGAACCTTCAAGAGAAATCTCAAGTAACTTTTGAGCTTCTACTGCAAATTCCATAGGTAATTTATTAAGTACTTCTTTACCAAAACCATTTACTATAAGTGCGACAGCCTTTTCTGTATCAATTCCTCTTTGGTTGCAATAGAACAATTGATCTTCAGATATTTTAGAAGTTGTAGCTTCGTGCTCTATATGAGAACTTGAATTTTTAGCTTCGATATATGGGAAAGTATGTGCTCCACATGTATCTCCCATTAATAGAGAATCACACTGACTAAAGTTTCGAGCATTCTTTGCATTTGGCGCAATTTTCACAAGACCTCTATAAGAGTTCTGTGATTTTCCAGCCGATATTCCTTTTGATATAATTGTACTCTTGGTATTGTTTCCAAGATGAATCATCTTTGTTCCTGTATCAGCTTGCTGAAAGTTGTTAGTTACTGCAATTGAATAAAATTCACCAATAGCACCATCTCCTTTCAGAACTGTAGAAGGATATTTCCATGTTACCGCAGAACCTGTTTCTACCTGTGTCCACGAAATTTTTGCATTCTTTTCGGCAACGGCTCTTTTTGTAACAAAATTGAATACACCACCTTTTCCTTCTTTGCTTCCAGGATACCAATTCTGAACTGTCGAATATTTTATTTCGGCATCTTCTAAAGCGATTAACTCTACAACTGCAGCGTGAAGCTGGTTTTCATCGCGTTGAGGTGCAGTACATCCCTCGAGATAGCTTACTCGAGCACCCTTATCGGCTATAACTAATGTTCTTTCGAATTGACCAGTACCACTTTCATTTATTCTGAAATATGTAGAAAGCTCCATCGGACAAAGTACTCCTTCAGGAATGTAACAGAAAGATCCATCAGTAAAAACAGCAGAGTTTAATGCTGAATAAAAGTTATCCTTTACAGGTACAACAGATCCTAGGTGCTTTCTGACTAATTCAGGATGTTCCTTAATAGCCTCAGAAATACTCATGAAAATAATTCCTTTTTTTGCAAGAGTATCTTTAAATGTTGTTTTTACTGATACAGAGTCCATAACTATATCTACAGCAACAGCAACTCCTGATAACCTTTTTTGCTCGTCAAGAGAAATTCCCAAGCGGCTAAATGTATCTAATAATTCAGGATCAACCTCGTCTAAGCTTTCTAGTTCGGGCTTTGGTTTTGGAGCAGAATAATAAGAAATATCTTGGAAATCAGGTGTCGGATAATCAACATGAGCCCAGTTAGGTTCTTCCATTGTTTTCCATGCTTTATAGGCATTAAGCCTCCATTCTAAAAGCCATTCAGGCTCCTCTTTCTTTGCGGAAATGGCCTTAATTACATCTTCACTTAATCCTTTCGCAAATGTATCCGACTCAATTTCAGTAACAAATCCGTATTTATATTCTGATGATGTTAATTCATCTATTACTTTACCTTCTTCTTTCTTTGCCATTTAGCTAAGTTTTAGACTGTGTTCGTTATTATCCGAACAATTTATTTCGGAACGCAATACAATTTATTTAGATTAAATATAAATAGTATTTTTGTTCAGGCTGCAAATGTAATGATTTGATAATAATAGTACAAAATCTTATGATGAATTGTAATTTTAATGTTCTATAGATAAATAGAACAAATCTATCTTGAATTTATTTATTTTGTATTTCGATAAAATTGCTAGAATATGGAAAGTGTATTAGCCTATGATGACGGGTACTTTATGAAGAAAGCTTTGGAAGAAGCTGAAATAGCCCTTGAGAAAAATGAGGTACCTATTGGTGCTGTTATTGTTGCAAATAATAGAATAATTGCTAGAGCTCACAATCTCACTGAAACCCTTAACGATGTTACAGCTCATGCCGAGATGCAGGCGATAACAGCTGCTTCTGATGCAATAGGAGGGAAGTATTTAAAAGATTGTACCATGTATGTAACTATGGAGCCGTGTCAGATGTGCGCAGGAGCATTATATTGGTCGCAAATAAAAAGAGTGGTTTTTGGTGCAAGAGACGAAAAACGTGGATATATGAATATGGGGACACAAATACATCCTAAAACAGAAGTGAGCTTCGGTATTTTAGAGGAAGAGTGTTCGAATATTGTAAAAGATTTTTTTAAGAATAAAAGGTAGTTATCACTGTGCTCGCAGGATATAAAAGAATAGTAATAAGTGCTGGAAGTGTTTTATAAGAATAAAATAATACGAGATTTAGAACAGAGTATAAAAAGTGAATTTATACTTAAAGACGACTTGTGCCTGCCAAATTCTTTTTTGGAAATTGATAATTCAGTTTTAGATGCTTGGCTGTTGAGGCTCGATAAAGACCCAAAGGAGTTGATTACTTTTACTGAAAAAAGATACTCCTACCGCCTAGGAAGATATTTTGAGAATCTTTTACTATTCTATTTTAATTTTCATCCAAACATTGAAGTTATAGAATTTGGGAAGCAGATTTTCTCGGGTAAAAGAACTATTGGTGAGATGGATTTTATTCTAAAAAATATTTCTACTGGTCAAATTGTACATCTAGAAACAGCTTTAAAGTACTTTGCAAAGGAAAAAGATAGAACGAATTTTCACTCATACATATGCCCTAATGGAAGTAGAACTTTTGGTGAGAAAATAGATAAAATATTTTCGAAGCAGCTAAAAATAACTGAAACACCTGAGGCTATGGAGTTTTTGAAATCAATAGATGTTTATCCTGTAAAAAGTTTTCATTTTATAAAAGGCACATTATTCTATCACCCAGATGAAGCTGATGCCGTTATTAATGAAAGGCTAAATCCTTTGCATTTAAAAGGTTGGTGGATTTATTATAAAGAAATTGAAAGCTTAAGCAATAATTCAAAATACAAACTTGTTCATAAGCTTAAATGGTTGTCTCCCGAGATTGAAATAAATGATGATAAACTGCTCAGTAAAACACAACTTTTGGTAGAATTGAATCAGCATTTCGAAATTATTTCTCAGGGACAAATGATTGTAGAGTACTATGATAATAACGGAGTGTGGATGGAAAAAAGTAGGGGGTTTGTGCTAGATAATGGGTGGCCCAAAAAGCTGAAATAACACCTCTGATTTTCAAATTGCCAACATACTGCTCTTCGTATTTATGAAATATAGAAGTTTCAGAAGATCCTAAATTGAAAGTCAGCGGTGTTTTTTGTTCGTTATGTAATTATAAACGTTCTCTTAACCACTCAATAATTTCTTCAAACTCCTTTTGAGCAATTGAGTGTGCAGCTGGGAATTCATGATAAACATGTTTAATGTTTAGCTTCTTTAGCAATGTACTCGCAGTTCGTCCCTTTTCTATAGGAATTATCCCATCCATAGTTCCATGAGCCGAATAAAAATCTAGGTTAGAATAGTCTTCATTGAAATCATTGGGCATTATTTCGTCCATGATAAATCCGCTAAGTGGAAGGAAATATTTGTATTTGTTTGGGTTGTTCAGTGCCAAAGAATAGCTCAATATTGCTCCTTGTGAGAATCCCAAAACGAAAATATTACCAGCATCAAAGTCATATTCTTTAACACTTAAATCTATAAAGTTTTCTATTTCTGTAACAGATTTTTTTGCTTGAGATGTATCTGAAACGTGCTTTCCATTATCTATTTCAATATCATACCAAGCTTGTCCGCCATATGGTAATGCCAAAGGTGCTTGAAGAGCTATTACGGTTAAATCAATAGGTAAATAGTTAGCAAATGAGAATAAATCATTTTTATCGGCACCAATACCGTGTAATAAAAAGATAACTTTCGATTTTTCTAATCCTTGATTTGAAACTCGTATATTGTAGTCTAGGTTAAATTGTTTTTTTTCCATTGTTGTTCTTTATGAACTGCGAAAATAAGATATATTTTACAATTATATTAACTGTACTTAGTTCGCAATAAATAATATATTTGATAATACGTTCAAAACAAGAAGAAAAATGAAAAATATATTTTTAAGTACGGTGGCTTTATTGTTTGCTGTTCAGTTGTTTTCTCAGTCAGTAGTAAAATGCAGTATTAAAACCTCAGTGGGAGATATAGAGTTAGTGTTATATAAAGATAAGGCACCTTTAACAGTTGCCAATTTTATTAGATATGCCGATGGGGGCTTGTATGATAATAGTAGTTTTTTTAGGGTTTGTACTCCAGAAAATGAATCGGATAGAGAAGTTAAGATTGAAGTAATTCAAGGAGGGGATGTTGATGTGGATAAATGTTTTAATCCCATTAATATTGAGTCCACACATACGACTGGTATTTTACATGAAAACGGCACAATATCAATGGCGCGAGATACTCCAAATTCTGCAACAAGTTCATTTTTCATATGTATAAATGATCAACCAGAGCTAGATTATGGAGGGAAAAGAAACCCCGATGGACAAGGCTTCGCAGCTTTTGGTAAAGTAATAAGAGGAATGAAAGTAGTAGAGGGCATTCAACGTGGAGAAAATATAGATCAGAATCTTCGCAATCCCATAATTATTTACTCAATCACTATTAATTAGTTACCCCATATTTCTTAGAAAACCATTTATATTATAGCGATGAAAGTTTATTCCGAGGTAGCAATCTCGGAAGTAAATTTATCTTTTGAGGTCAGTAGCTATCTACATACCGTTTTTTAATAATTATTACCATCGATAGGTGATGTTAAGGCTGAAAGTCTTAATTTAATATTGGTCAATGGCAAGGCCTTGACTTAATATTAAGTTGCACCTAAAGCGCCCTGAAAGGGCAGGTTAAATCCCGATAATTATTAATGCCCATTATATCTTGCCATTGCGGAGCGATAATTAACAGTGTTTATACAATCAAAAGGTGTTATCTTTTGCTAAATTAAGTTACCTCTTTGTGGCGAATATCTATCATTAAATATATATGAAACTATCTACTGACCCCTGTTTATCTTTTTCTCTCTATAATTAATAAAATCACAAAAGGGACTAGTATTAATAGAATAGTTAACCAACTATTTACTAACACTTCTGGCATAAGTAATAAGGTAATCAGAATACCTGATATGCCTCCACCGAGGTGTGCGCTGTGTCCAATATTTCCCTGTGTGTTTTTCATGCCGTATATTGAGTATGCAACATATCCAATTCCAAACAACCACCCCGGTATAGGGAAGGGGATAGGGATAATATATAAACTCATGCTTGGGTATAAGATAATAGCCGAAAAAATCACACCACTAACAGCTCCGGAAGCACCAATAGCTGAGTACATCCAATTAGTTCTATTGAAATATATAGAGATTATATTTCCGAATAATAATGAGCCTAAATAAATCAATAAAAAGTTCCCTAATCCTGCAAAATACAGCACTTCGGGACCGAAAAAGTAAAGAGTAAACATGTTGAAAAATAAGTGCATCCAATCAGCATGTAGAAAACCTGAGCTAATCATTCGGATGTATTCTTTACCATTAATTATACTCCCAACTCTGAGCATGTATTTTTCAAAGAAATTTCTGTCGTTGAATCCTTTGTATGATATCAGTGCAGTTATGCCAATTAGAGCATATATTATATAGTTCATCTAGTCTTGTTTATTGTTTTCGTCCCATTTTTTTAGGAGTAGGTTAGAATCTTTTACTGTTTTTTTTGTCCACTCAAGTTCCAAGTCTAATTTCTCTTCCTCGGTCAATCCCCAATCAATGTCGCTGTTTCTTAATTTTAGAGCGAGTGTTTGAAGTATTATTGCTGCCGAAACCGATATATTCAAACTTTCTGTAAACCCATACATAGGTATTTTTATAAAGCCATCAGCTTGGTCTAAGATGTTCTTAGATAGGCCTTCTTTCTCAGCTCCAAAAAATATGGCCGAAGGTTTCGATATGTCAAAATCTATAGGAGTTGTAGCCCCGTAATGTGGCGAAGTTGCAATTATTTGATATCCTCTCTTGCGCATTGAGTCAATTGCAAGTTGAGTATTGTCTACATTAATTTCTTTAAACGGATATATATCTACCCATTTGTCTGAGCCCTTGGCTACTAATGAGCTTATTTTAAAGTCGTGAAGTCTGTGAGTTGTATATATATTCTGTATACCAAAAATATCGCATGTTCTTACAACAGCACTAGAGTTGTGCGCTTGATAAATATCTTCCAAAACTACTGTAAAATGCTTAGTCCTATTTTCTAAAACTTTTCTGAAAGTTTCGGCTCTTCTTTCAGACATAAAGCCTTGTAGGTATTCGAGCTTATCTTTCTTTTGCATATAAAGTGTTTATTGTGGAACAAAGGTAGTAATTGAAAGTAAAGTTCTTAGAAATAATGATATAAATGATTTTTGTTTGTAGTGATGGACTGTATGTCAGATATTTTTATCTCAAAAGCATTCATTAATAATTTTAAGTTACTTTTGTGAAAAATTATTAAAGCTGAAATAAGATGACTCTACTGTTTATAGGTGGTTCTGAAATTTTTATCATTGGATTGATTGTGGTAATGTTATTCGGAGCGGATAAAATACCTGAATTAGCTCGTAGCTTGGGGAAAGGTATGCGTCAGTTAAAGGATGCGACGGAAGATATAAAAAGAGAAATAAAAGACGGTGCTATTGACGAAGATGTTGTTGGAGATATTAAAAAAGAAATATCTGATGTAAAAAAGAATGTCAATGATTTTTCTAGGCCAATAAAAAAACAAGCAAAAAAACAATTCAACGATAATGTTCCTGATTTAGATTCTATATTAGATGCAAAGGAAGATGTAGATAGTATCAAGAAGAGTGTTGATAAAGTTACTGGAGCAATAAAAAGAAAGAGATGAGTGTTATCGATCAGTTAATAAATTTAGATGTCAGATTGTTTTTGTTCTTAAATGGAAAAGGAACGGAAACATGGGATTGGTTTTGGAATTTTGTAACTTATCGTTTTACGTGGATTCCTCTATATATTTTCTTGATGTATATTGTTTATCGCTTTGGCGGCTGGAAAACGGCTGTTTATTACGCAATTGCAATTGGACTGCTAGTGTTGATTGTAGATCAAACTACTTATTATTGGTTTAAAGCGGTGTTTCAACGTCCTAGACCAAGTCATAATCCTGATATTGCTGATTTGATTCGTATTACTGGAAAAGCTGGAGGTCGATGGGGTTTTGTCTCTGCCCATGCATCAAATACCTTTGCAATTGCAATTTTCCTAGGATATCAGTTCAAGCAAGTTTATAAATCCTCTCTATTCTGGTTGCTAGCTTGGGCAGTATTTATTTCGTATTCTAGAATCTATGTCGGAGTGCATTATCCTGCCGATTTAATTTGTGGTGCTGCTTGGGGAGCTATTGTGGCTGTAAGTCTTCTGTTTATATTGAATAAAAGTAAGTTTAAAGATAAACTTGTGCTTAATAGAGGAGGTAAAAAATTATTCTAAAAAGAAGTTTATCTCTATTTAGTTGTTGTGTATATTTTGTCGTGGGATATTGAAAATACTTAAGTATAGTGCTTGCTGTTCTCTTATAATTAATAATTATCATCTATAATTTGCGGCTGATAGTAAGCCCGTCTCTGATAGGTAACAGTACAGTTTCTAGTCTTGGGTCTTCTTTTAATAATAGATTGTATTCTTTTAAAACTTTAGTGTCGATATCTTTCTCAGCTGTTTTAGCAATTACCTTTCCGCTCCAAAGTACGTTGTCTGAAAGGATAATTCCTCCAGGGTTTAACTTGCCAATTATCATATTGAAATAGTTGATATAGTTAGATTTATCAGCATCTATAAAAACTAGATCAAATTTTTCATGTAGAGTTGGTATAATATCAATAGCATTACCTATAATTGGCATAATTTGAGTGGAATATTCTGATAGCTCAAAATATTTTGTTGATATAGGTTCCAATTCTTCATTTTTGTCGATAGTTATTAATTTACCACCTTTCTGCATACCCTCGGCTAAACACAAAGCAGAATACCCTGTGAATGTGCCAATTTCTAATATTGTCTTTGGCGATGAAAGTTTAGATATCATCGATAGTATTCTTCCCTGATATGCTCCTGATAACATTCTAGGTAATAATGCTTTTCGCCAAGTTTCACGATTGAGGTTTCTCAATAATTCAGGCTCGTTTTGTGTATGTTGTACAGCGTAGTCGTCTATTTCTTCCGGTAGAAAATGCATTTTATTATTCGTTTATAAAATTATCAGAAATTAGGTCAAAGGTACAATTTTAATCAACGCTCGCATTAATATAAACTAATCATAAAACACTTACAAATCTTCAATAATAAATCTTACATTTGGCCAATCTTGCGAAAGATAAAACCAAAATACTATGATTGAATATCTCAAAGGAAAACTTGTCGAGAAGAATCCAACCAATGCGATTGTTGAGTGTTCTGGACTTGCATATTTTCTGAATATCTCTCTTAATACTTTTTCTAGTATTCCAGAAAAAGAAGATATTAAGCTTTTTGTCCATTTTGTAGTGAGAGAAGATGCTCATATCCTCTATGGCTTTTTTAATAAAGAAGAGCGAGAAATCTTTAGAATGCTTATTTCAGTGAATGGAGTAGGGGTAAATACTGCGAGAATTATTCTTTCCACTCTAACTCCCCGACAGGCGCAGGAAGCGATATTAGCCGAAAACGTTGATTTACTGAAGTCTGTAAAAGGAATTGGAGCAAAAACAGCTCAACGAATCATATTAGATTTACGTGATAAAGTTGGTAAAGATTTAGAAATTTCAGAAATTTCTAGCCTCAAACACAATAATAACAAAGAAGAAGCATTATCTGCATTAGAAGTCCTTGGTTTTGCAACTAAGCCGTCAATAAAAGCTGTAGAAGGTTTTTTGAAAGACGAACCTGGTCTTACTGTGGAGGAGCTTATTAAAAATGCATTGAAGGTTCTGTAAACTAACCATATTATTAAAGAACTATAGATTAACTCAAACTATTTTTTTTTTTGGAAACCAAACTGAAATATTTACCTAAATTATTTGCACAGGCCTTATTGCTTGTTGCATTTTTTGTATTTGGGTCAAATGGTGTTTTTGCTCAGAACAAAGGTGTTCAAGGTCCCCAAGACTCATTAACATCCACATCTGACACCCTTAAATATCCTTTCAGTAGCAATTCTCAAGTTGGAGGCTTATATCTTAAAAATCCAAAAAGTTCTAGTCAGAAAGTTGAGTACGATGCAAAAGGTAGTTACTATATTTTTTCTAATAAAATTGGCAATTACAATATCACTCACCCTTATTTGATGAACAGAAAGGAATACTCTGATTATGTTCTGAACAAGTCAATGAGAGATTATTTTAAACAAAAGTCTGATGCCTTAGATCCTAAGAAAAATAAAGAAGCTGGTTCTGATAACTTACTGCCTCAGTTTACAATTAATTCTAAGTTTTTCGAGACTGTTTTTGGAGGAAATACTATCGAGATTATTCCTCAAGGTTTCGCATCTGTAGATTTGGGAATGTTATATCAGAAGATTGATAATCCTCAAATACCTGAAAATAATAGGTCTAGTTTGAATTTCGATTTCGATCAAAGGATTCAACTTAGTGTGATTGGTAAAATTGGTGATAAACTTCGTTTGCAAACAAGCTACGATACACAGGCTACTTTCAATTTCCAAAATCAAATGAAATTGGAGTTTACGGGTAATGATGATGATATTGTTAAGAAAATTGAGATGGGTAACGTTAGTCTGCCCGTGAAATCATCACTTATTCAAGGCGCTCAGAGTCTATTTGGTGTAAAAACTAAATTGCAGTTTGGTAAAACTACTGTGTCAGGTGTATTCTCAGAACAGAAATCTGAAACTAAAACTGTGACATCTGAAGGTGGAGCAACGGTTAATAATTTTGAGTTTTATATAGATAATTATGAGGAGAATAAACACTACTTCTTTTCTCACCATTTCTTCGAAAACTATGATTTAGCATTACAAGATCTGCCATTTATTAATAGTGGAATTAATGTTACAAGAGTTGAGGTTTGGACAACAAATAGAAAAACTGAAACTAAAGATGTTAGAAACATTGTAGGTATGATGGATTTGGGAGAGATAAACCCTTATAATCCTAATGTTACAGTTACAGGTAGTGGCTTCCCTGACAATAGTATTAACTCCATCGATCCAAGGAATTTGCCTAGTGGAGTAAGAGATATTTCACAGGTGTCATCAGCGATGAAAGGCCTTGGTTTGAATGAGTCTTCAGATTACGTTGTTCTTGAGAATGCTAGAAAGTTAAAGTCAAACGAATTCAGATTTGATCCTAGATTAGGTTATATCTCATTAAATCAAGCTCTTAATGCCGATGAGGTTTTAGGTGTTGCTTTTCAGTATACTTTTAATGGGAAAACTTATCAGGTTGGAGAATTTTCTAACGATGGTGTAGAAGCTCCAAATAATATAGTTGTTAAACTGTTGAAGTCTACTATTACAAATGTGAAGTTGCCTATTTGGGATTTGATGATGAAAAACATCTATTCTATGGGAGCATATCAAGTTTCTCCTGAAGATTTTAGGATGGATATTCTATATGCAAATGACCAAACAGGTGTTCCGTTGAATTATTTGAGTGACTCGCCAATTAAGGATGAAATTTTATTGAGAATATTCAATTTAGACAAATTGAATAAGAATGGAGATCCGCAACCTGATGGTTATTTTGATTTTCTTAATGGAGTGACTATAGACAGTAAGAATGGTAAGATTATCTTCCCTTCAGCGCAACCTTTTGGTAGTTATTTAAAAGATAAATTAGCTGGCGATAATGCTGCAATAAAAAAATATGTATTCCAAGAGTTGTATGACTCTACAAAGTTTGTAGCACAGCAGCAAACACATCTAAATAAGTTCTTGCTAAAAGGTAAGTATAAGTCCGAAGGTGGTGGTGGAATTCCTCTTGGTGCAATTAATGTTCCACGGGGATCGGTAACAGTTACCTCTGGTGGAAGAACCTTGATTGAGGGGGTTGATTATACCGTCGATTATCAGTTGGGTAGTGTTAAGGTAATTAATGAAAGTTTAATTTCTTCTGGAGCTCCAATATCTGTTTCTCTCGAGAATAATTCGGCATTTAGTCTTCAGACTAGGCGTTTTATGGGGTTAAATGTAGAGCATAAGTTTAGCGACAACTTTGTAATGGAAGGTAATATCTTAAATCTTCGAGAAAAGCCTCTTACTCAGAAAGTTTCTTATGGTGTAGAACCCGTGAATAATACTATTTTAGGTCTTAGCGCAACATTTAGCGATGAAGCTCCTTTTCTTAGTGATTTTGCTAGTGCTATATCATTTGCCGACCGTAAAGTGAAATCTAATATTTCGGTTACTGGAGAATTTGCCTATCTTATGCCTGGGTCACCTAGCGGAATAAATGTTACTGGTGGTGCTACATCTTATATCGATGATTTTGAGTCTACTCAGATATTTATGGATATAAAGAATATATCTCAATGGTCAATGTCTTCCACTCCAAGCTTTTTTCCTGAGGCTAGCTTAGATAATAGTTTAGAGTATGGAAAGAATAGAGCTAATTTAGCGTGGTATATAATCGACCCATTGTTCTACGGAGCATCAACGATTACTCCTGACCATATTAAAAAAGATTTAGATCAACTATCGTCAAATAGTGTTCGTCGAGTGTATTTAAAAGAGATCTTTCCTCAAACAGAAGTACCAATAGGAAACCCTACCATAATTCCTATGTTCGACTTGTCATATAAGCCGACTGTTCGTGGTATGTACAACTTCGATGCAGATAATGTAAATAGCGATGGTTCGCTTGAAAACCCTGAGGATCGTTGGGGTGGTATTACAAGGTCGTTGACTACGAGTAATTTCGAAGAATCAAATATTGAGTTTATCCATGTTTGGATGATGGATCCTTTTGAGGAAGGCTCAATTAGTGAAGGTGGAGACTTGTATTTTAACCTTGGATCAGTTTCTGAAGATATTCTTCGCGATGGCCGTAAAAGTTTCGAGAATGGAGTTCCTGCAAATGGCGATCCTAACGAACTTATTGAGACTGAATGGGGTCTTGTGCCACGAAATCAATCTTTAATTTACTCTTTCGATACTAATGATGATGCTGTTATAGCTCAAGATGTTGGATTAAATGGTATGAATAGTGAGGCAGAGGGTAATTTCTATTCTGCTTATTTGAATAGAGTTAATGGGAAAGTTGATCCTGCAATTTATTCTCAAATACTTGCCGATCCTGCTTCCGATGATTATCACCACTTTAGAGGTACTGATTTTGATAGAGATCAAACTTCTATAATAGATAGATATAGTAAGTTTAATGGTGTGGAAGGAAATTCTGTACCTGCTTCAAAATCGCCAGAATCATATCCAACTTCAGGGACAACTTTGCCAGATGTTGAAGATCTTAATAAAGATCAGAGTATGGATAGAACCGAGTCATACTTCCAATATAAGGTCAAAATTGAACGCGATATGGAGGTTGGGACTAACTATATTGTAGATAAAAAGGTTTCAAATGTTCTTTTGGCTAATGGTAAGAAAAGAGAAGTTACATGGTATCAATTCAAAATTCCACTTTCAACACCTGAAGATGTAGTTGGAGGAATTAACGATTTTAGATCTATAAGATTTGTTAGAATGTTCATGACTGGATTTAAAGATCCTATTGTGCTACGTATGGCACGACTTGAGTTTATTAGAGGAGAATGGAGACGTTATGGAAAGATGTTCGACCCAGATGAAGATATTGATATACCATCTAGCACAATAACATCTTTTGAAGTTTCTGCTGTAAACTTGGAAGAAAACTTTAGTAGAACACCTATTCCTTATGTTACCCCTCCAGGTATTCAAAGAGAACAATTGTTTAATCAAACTCAGGTACAGCAACAAAACGAACAATCTTTAATGTTTAAAGTTTGCGATCTTCAAGATGGTGAATCTAGAGCAACATTTAAAAATGTAAGTTTGGATTTACGTAGATATAAGCGTGTTAAAATGTTTGCTCACGTTGAGGATATCATAGCTTCACAGGGATTGCGAAGAGGCGATTTGCGTCTTGTTGTTAGAATGGGATCCGATTTTGCTGATAACTATTACCAGTATACAATCCCCCTTAGTCCTACCTCTTGGGGTGCAACCCTCGATACTGATATTTGGCCTATAGAAAACGAGTTGAATATGGCTTTTTCTGTTTGGGAAGATATTAAGCTCGAGAGAAATAGTTTAGCCTTTGATATTACTAAACTGTATTCTACTAGAAATGGCGACAATATTGTAGGTATAAAAGGTAATCCTAATATGTCAAATATTAGAAGTATTGTTGTTGGTATTGAAAATGCATCGGGGATGCCTCAATGTGCTGAAGTATGGGTGAACGAGTTGCGTTTGTCTGATTTTGATGAAAGAGGTGGTTGGGCTGCAGCAGCAACAGTGAATGCTAATCTTGCCGATCTTGGAGATGTTACTTTTGCTGGTTCAATGAGTACTATAGGATTTGGTTCTTTAGAGAAAAGTGTTTCGCAAAGATCAAATGAAGATGTTAAGCAATACGATGTTGCAACAACTGTAAATATTGGTAAGTTTACACCTAAGAATTGGTCATTGAAAGTGCCGATGTATTATACTAGGTCTGAAACTTTTAAAGATCCAGAATTTGACCCTTTAAATCCTGATATCTCTTTTGAGAAATCGTTAAATAGCTTGGCTACAGATGAAGAGCGCCAAGAAAGGATAAAAATATCACGCGACTATACTAAGCGTACTAGTGTTAGTTTTACTAATGTTAAAAAGGAAAGAAAAGGTAAGGACAAGCCTAAATTGTATGATGTAGAAAATATATCGCTTAGTTATTCTCAGAGTAAAACATATCACAGCGATATTAATACAGAATATTTTATCGACAATACTTATAAAGGAGGAATTCAGTACAACTATAGCTCGAAACCTAAAAATGTGCAGCCTTTTAAGAAATCTAAATTTGTAAAGAGCTCAGATTGGTTTGGATTAATTGAAGACCTTAATTTTTACTATTTCCCTTCTAAGCTGTCGTTTCAAACGGATGTTACGAGGCGCTACAATACTGAAAAGTTTAGAAATATAGAGAGTCCAGATCTTAGGATTGACCCGATGTATAATAAGAATTTCATGATGAATTATGCATATTCTTTTACATTTGATTTAACTAAAAATCTTAAGCTAGATCTAAATACTAGAGCAAATAATATTGTAGACGAACCATTCGGAAAGATTGATTCTGAAGAACAAAAAGATTCAATTTGGACTAATGTGATGAATTTTGGAAGACCGACACATTTCCATCAAAATTTTAATATCGGATACAAGTTCCCTCTTAAAAACATACCAGCTCTTAAGTGGATGGATATTAATGTTAAGTATTCTGCAGATTTCGACTGGCAAGCTGGATCTTTGGCTGTTCGTAACGAGAATATGAATCTAGGTAATAACCTGCAAAATTCAAACACTGCACAACTTAATGGAAAGCTTAACTTTAAAAAGCTTTATAGAATGTTTGGATTAGGAAAGAGTAAATCTTCTTCGAGTAGGAAGCCTAGTTCTTCTAATAAACCTGGATCTAAATCATCAGCTAAATCCTCATCGTCATTCTGGGATGTGCCTATTGATTTAGTTACCATGTTAAAAGATATAACCATGTCATATTCCGAAAACAACGGTACTTTCTTGCCAGGTTATTTGCCTGAAGTGGGATTCTTTGGTCAGCAGGATTACAATGGTAGTATGGCTCCTTCTCTAGGTTTTATGTTCGGCGATCAGGTAGATATTAGACAGACTGCTGTGATGAATGGATGGTTAACAACTGATACAAGGTTGAATAATGCATATAGACAAACTCATACTGAAAAAATAAACTTTAAAGCTACATTAGAACCTCTTAAGGAGCTGAGAATTGATTTAACGGCTACTAGGAATTTCTCATTTAGTCATTCAGAATTCTTTAGGTATGTTGAGGATGATGTTCCTGTAGAAGGTTTCTATTCTCAAAATCCTTTTAAAACGGGTAACTTTAATATTACCTACTTTACATTGTTTACTAGTTTTACTTCTAGTGAGCAGCACAATTCTGGAACGTTTAATAGCTTAAAGACTAATAGAAAGGTTATTTCTAATAGATTGGCTCAGGAGTATTACGGTAGTGGACAGATACCTGTTGATCCTGAAACTGGATATCCAAAAGGTTACGGACCAAACAGTCAGCAAGTATTGATTCCTTCATTTTTAGCCGCATACTCAGGCAAAGATGCTGGTGAAGTTGGCCTACAGGCAACAAGAGATGTGCCTATACCTAACTGGAGTGTTACTTATACAGGCTTGATGAGATTGCCATGGTTTAAGGATAATTTTAAGAATTTCACTATTGCTCATGCTTATAGATCAGCATATTCTATAAATTCATTTACAACTAACCTCGAATTTGATTTAAATAATTCTATCGTCGATAAAACAGGTAACTATATTGGTGAATATTTATACAGTAATATTAATATTATTGAGCAGTTTTCACCGTTAATTCGTATTGACATGGCCTTAAATTCAAACATCAATATTAAAACAGAGATGAAGAAAGATAGGACTGTTAACTTGAGTATGGATAATAATATGGTGACTGAAATTTTAGGTCAAGAATATATTGTTGGATTTGGTTATAGAGTTAAAGACTTGAAATTTGTTATTAGATCGAAAGGGAAAAGACGTACAATTAAGAGCGATTTGAACCTTAAAATTGATATGTCTTATAGAATGAATAGAACTTTTATTAGAGATTTAAGCGAGGATAATACTCAGGTTACTGGTGGCCAGAATATGACTTCAATCAAAGCAAGTGCTGATTATGCCTTGAGTAAACGACTTTCTCTTAAGCTTTACTATGATCAGAATCTTACGAAATATGCTCTTTCAACTGCCTTTCCAACGTCTAATGCTAGGTTTGGATTTAGTACACGATTTAATCTAGGTAACTAGTTTTACTTATTTACATAAAAGCTATTATCTATTATCTTTTTTTGAAAAAAATACTATAAATTTGTACTTTCAAATAAAAGTTATTTAACTATAATATAATTAGAATGAATATTCCAGAAGAATTGAAGTACACTAAAGATCATGAGTGGGTTAAAATTGAAGGTGATATTGCTGTTATAGGTATTACCGAATTTGCTGCTGGTGAATTAGGAGATATTGTGTATGTTGAGGTTGAGACTGAAGGAGAGACTCTTGCAAAAGATGAAGTTTTCGGATCAATAGAAGCTGTTAAAACTGTTTCAGACTTGTTTATGCCACTCTCAGGAGAGGTAGTTGAGTTTAATGAGGAACTTGAATCTTCTCCAGAAACTGTTAATTCTGACGCTTATGGTGAAGGTTGGATTGTGAAAATTAAATTTAGCGATGCTTCTCAACTTGAAGACTTACTGAGCCAAGCTACTTATAAAGATCAGATTGGTGCCTAGAAATAAAGTTGTAGTTTTTATTCCTGCTCTGTTTTGGGCAGGAATAATTTCTTTTATGACGCTAATTCCTGGCAAAGATGTACCGAAGCCTATTATGATAGTATCAGATAAGACTATTCATGCATTGATTTTTATGACCTTGACTATTTTTTTGGTCCTTGGATTTAATTATTTTGTTAAAAAGAATAGTTTTATTAAGAGTTATGTAGTTTCTGCTCTTATAGCTTTAAGTTTTGGTATCGCTATTGAATTTTTTCAGCATTTTATGAATGTTGGAAGAAAAGGAGACTGGGAAGATGCACTAGCTGATTTTATTGGCATAATTGTTGCATTTCCAATTGTAAAAATGTTAATTAAGTTCAGATTATTTGAACGTGTTATTAGATGATTATCAGTCATATTTAGTCGATTGTAAACTATATTATGTTGAGTGATATTTTATTTGGATTTTTAACATAGTTTTAAGTATCTTAGCCGAGCTATTAAAAAAGTATTTATGGAAGCGAAGAAGAGTCCGAAAGCTGATCTGGAAACCAGAAAAAGCTTATTTATGCAGATAGGATTAATCCTGTCTCTTCTAGCTGTTTATCTTGTATTAGAATACAAATCATACGATCATGAGGTCGCAAGTTTAGGAGATGAGCAGATAGTATTAGAAGATGAAGAAATCATTCCTATTACGGAACGACAACAACAGAAGCCACCACCACCACCACCTCCTCCTCCACAGGAGCAGATTGTAGTAGTGAAGGATGATGTTGAACTTGAAGAAGAGTTGCAAATTGAGTCTACAGAGACTGATGAAGAGGAAGCTGTAGAAATCGAGGATGTTGCTGTTGAGGATGAGGAAGAAGAAGTCTTTAATTTTCAAGTGGTAGAGTCTCAGCCAATTTATCCTGGTTGTGAAAAAGAAAAGGATAAGCAGGCAAAGTATATATGTTTTCAGAAGAAAATAATGAGGCATGTAAAGAAGAACTTTAAATATCCTGAAATAGCCAAAGAAATGGGTATTCAAGGACGTGTTATTGTTCAGTTTGTGATTGAGAAAGATGGATCTATTAAGCAAGCAAAAGTATTGCGTGGTGTAGATAAGAATCTCGATAAGGAAGCCTTGAGGATTGTTAGTAAGATTCCTAAGATGACGCCAGCAAAACAACGTGGTAAATCAGTGCCAGTATCGTTTATGCTACCTATTACATTTAAATTACAGTAAGAATTTATATTCGAATATTTGAAAAACCTCGCTTTTAGCGGGGTTTTTTGTTTTACCTAATAGTCAATTTTAACACTCTCACTACTGCAGTTTATGCTAATCGTGTGATTGTTGTGCCTGAGGTTCTTGTTTATTGTGCTTACGCACTTCTTATTTAAGCTTGAAGTGTTTTATTAATCCGTGGCGTCACGGTGTCTCTCATAGTGACGCTGTGTCTTGTGAGTGTAGATCCCTGATTTCTCTTCACTAAGAGACCATGTTTGACCTTGTAGCTTGTTCAAGTTCTCTTTTTAGCCATTAAACTAAAGGTTTATAGTACGCATAACAGCTAATAATTAACTATAACCTTAAATCCGCAAATGGATTTCTATTACAAAGCTGTACCGCACGCCATCATTGGGAATGCTCATAAAAACTTACTCATCGGATCTATGGATAGGCCTGCGTTACTTTTTTCTGCGCTAAACCAATGCTAGCAAACTTTACAGCTTTTCATAACGAAACCACCTGCTGATTTTAGGTATAATATAATAAAAATAGTTTCTTTCAGTTAATAGTATATGTTAGGTTCTTTAAAATATATTTTGATTGAGGTTTACCTCTAATGAATGACTCGTCATTAAAAACATAATGGTCGTCATGATTTCTTTAGAATCAGCATGTATTCATTGTTTTGAGTATAATAGGTTCGTTATTTGAACTGTAAAACGGATATAATTACTAAATGTTATGAGTGTAAAAATAGAAGATATGTTGTTAGTAGGGCTTCACCGTAGTGTGATTGAGCTTACTTCGGAATTATTAGAATTGGGATACTCGCTAAGCGATGCTGCGAGATTTGGATTGCATTTTATATACAATCAGAAAGAAAAACAACAATTGAGTACAGATCAGTTTGTAGATCTAGAATGTAGATATATGCAAAATATTGTTGCAATGTCTTAATTCTTATATCTCATAGGTACAAAATTACTGGACGTGTAGTTTTTAATGCGGATATTATTAATTAGGATTCTTTTTCAACTTATTGTTGAGTTATGAAGGAGGAATTTGGGGAAGAATTCTAATGAGTAATGAATATATTAGCATTAAATTGTAGTCTAGGAAATAAATAAAAAAAGCTTCAAGAGTTATCTTGAAGCTTTTTTTGTTACCCCACAAGGATTCGAACCTTGACTAGCGGTACCAAAAACCGGTGTGCTACCATTACACAATGGGGCAATTCCACTATTGTCACATTGAGAGAAGCTAGTTACCCCACAAGGATTCGAACCTTGACTAGCGGTACCAAAAACCGGTGTGCTACCATTACACAATGGGGCATCTTCTCTAATGCGGGTGCAAAGATACTGAATTGAATTGTTTGTGCAAGTAAAATGAGTCATTTTTTTATGAAAATCAATTTACTTCTTATAATGTTACCTTTTTAACACTAATTAATACTTAAAAAGCACATGGATTAATATCTTTTATTAAATTCGCAAATTGTACTAGAAACTGTGATAATTTAATAAAATAATGGAGCAATTCAAAAAATGGAATAATATAATTGGTTGGATAGTATTTGCTATAGCTAGTTATACTTATTTGTCAACTATTGAACCAACTGCAAGCTTATGGGATTGTGGAGAGTATATTTCTACAGCTGTGAAGCTAGAGGTTGGACACCCACCAGGAGCACCACTTTTTCAAATGTTAGGAGCTGTAGTTGCTATTTTTGCTTTTGGAGATGTTAATGAGATTGCGAAAACAGTTAACGCTATGTCTGCAATCAGTACGGCTTTTGCAATATTGTTCTTGTTTTGGTCAATAACTCACATGGTGCGTAAAATTGCTACAAAAAATTCGGAGCTAGATACAAATAAGATTTTTGCAATACTTGGTAGTGGTATAGTAGGGGCTTTAGGCTTTACATTTACCGATACTCTATGGTATTCGGCTGTTGAGGGCGAGGTTTATGCCATGGGAATGTTTTTGATTGCCCTAGTCTTTTGGTTAGGATTGAAATGGGAGGATGAAGCTGATGATAGTAGATCATCTCGTTGGCTTGTTTTAATATCTTATATATATGGACTTGCAATTGGTGTTCACTTAATGGTAATCCTTACGATTCCTGCAATTGCTTTTATTGTATATTTTAAGAAGTACAAGAATATCAATATTAAGAAATTTATTATCGCCAATATTGTGATTATTGGGATTTTAGGTTTCGTTTTTAAAGGTGTTTTTCCTTATACAATGAAGTATTTCGGAGCAATGGAGCTATTCTTTGTTAATTCTGTAGGTATGCCTTTTCACGGTGGTACAATTATAGCTGGAATATTTTTGATTGGAGCTTTTGTAGCTGCGTTGTTATACACTCGTAGAAGGGAATGGGTTGTTGTTAACACTGTTATTCTTTCTGTATTGTTTATGCTAATCGGATTTTCAAACTATTTGATGATTGCGATTAGAGCGAACACTAGTACGCCAATTAACGAGAACAATCCATCAACTGCTGTAACATTACTTGATTATTATAATCGTGTACAATATGGTGAATGGCCTGTGATATATGGTGCAATGTATACTGCATACGAAGGAGGCATTAAATTAAATGAGGCTAAACCTTACCTCGATGGAACACCTGTTTACGAAGAGGATGAAGCTTCTGGTAGGTATTTGATGGTTGATGATAAAAAAGGTACTATTGCAAATATTAATAAGAAACACATTGGCCTCTGGTCTAGGATGTACTCTCACGATGCAAACCACATCGCAATGTACAAGGCTATTGCAGGAAATCCCCCAATAGGTAAACGTCCTACATTTTTTCAGAATATGAAGTATTTCATGAATTATCAGGTGGGATACATGTATATGAGGTATTTTATGTGGAATTTCGCGGGTCGTCAAAATGACATTCAAGGAAAATTTGAGCCAACTAAAGGAAATTGGATTAGTGGTATTAGCTTTATTGATCAAGCTAGATTGGGGCCACAAGACAATCTGCCGAAAGATTTGGCAAATAATAAAGGTAGAAATATGTATTTCTTTATCCCTTTAATAATCGGTTTAATAGGATTAATATTTCATTTCCAGAATCATCCTAAAGATGCATATTCATTATTCTTGCTTTTCTTGCTAACCGGAATAGCAATCCTTGTATATACTAGTCCGAAACCTTTTGAGCCTAGAGAACGAGATTATGCTATAGTCGGCTCCTTCTACGTATTCGCCATATGGATGGGTATTGGAGTGTGGGCTTTGTATGAGAAATTATCCGCTAAGATTAGCCCTAGGGTTACGGCTATTGGCCTGACTGTGGTACTTACTCTTCTTATTCCTGGGATTATGGCCAAGGAAAATTGGGACGATCACGATAGATCAGAAAGGACTCCAGCAAGAGATATTGCAAAAATGTATTTAGATTCGTGTGATAAGGATGCTATTTTGTTTACTTATGGCGATAATGATACTTTTCCTCTTTGGTATGTGCAAGAAGTTGAAGGCTATAGAACTGATGTGAAAATTGTGAATCTTTCTCTATTGAATACCGATTGGTATATAGATCAAATGAAGATGAAAACATATGAGGCAGAAGCTATACCTTCGCAGTTAACGCACAACCTTTATAGACAAGGAACACGTGACGTTGCGTACTTCTACGATAAATATGGTATAGCCGATAAGAGAATTACGGCTAAGCAATTCATAAATTGGATAGGTTCTGACGACGAAAAAACAAAAGTTCAGTTTTCAGAAACGGCTAAAGAAATTATATATCCGACAAAATTACTAAGTATTCCGGTTAATAAAAAGGCGGTTTTAGAGAATGGTTTAGTTGCTGCTAAAGATTCTTCTTTAGTTCTCGATCACCTTGATTGGAATCTTGAAGGAAATGCTCTGGAGAAAAAAGACCTAATGATTATTGATATGATTGCGAATAATAATTGGAAACGTCCTATTTACTTCGCTGTAACAGCTGGTTATTCTTCAAAATCATTTTTGTATCTCGATAAATACTTCCAGTTAGAAGGTTTAGCATATAAAATTGTACCTATTAAAACTGATCGTGATGGACTTGATATGGGTAGAATTGACACAGATGTAATGTATAAGAAAGTTGTTTCGTGGAATTGGTCTAATTTCGGAAATCCAAATATTTACATGGATGAGACAAACCGAAGAACATCCTCATGGTCGGTTCGTAATAATGTAGCTCGTTTGGCAAATGCTCTTGTTGATGAAGGTCAAGACGATAAAGCTATTGAAGTTTTAGATATGTGTATGAATAATCTCCCAACTGCTACATATTATAAAAATCATTTTGTGCTAGGTATTATCGACGGATATTACAGAGCTGGAGCACCGGAGAAAGGTAGAGCTCTATTGCTCGAATTTGCTGATGATAACTACGAAGAAGTGAAATACTATAGTAGGTTTAGTCATCAACAACAATTAGCTCTTCAGAATGATATTCAGATAAGGTTAAGCGAGTATCAGGCATTGTTGCAAACTGCATCGATGTACGATAAGGAGGAGTTTTCTAAGCTTGAGCCTAGGTTCAGAGAACTTATTGAGCTGTTTAAATTATAATTATGATGCCGTTAGTTTTAGTTTTTTGAAGACTGAAATTAACGGCATTTTTTCTGTTATTAATTCGAGATGTCATTGTATTTAAAAAAGATACCTAAGATTCTTTATCTAACCTTCCCAAAGGCCTTGTGGAGTGTATCTACAAATAAGAAGGTTCTTTATTTGAGTTTTGATGATGGTCCTAATGAAGGTGTGACAGATTTTGTACTAGAACAATTAGAGAAATATAATGCGAAAGCTACATTCTTCTGCCTTGGAGAGAATGTGAATAGAAATGAGAGTCTATTTTCCGAAATATCAAAACGAGGCCACTCAGTGGGGAATCATGGATATAGCCACTTAAATGGCTTTAGTACTGATAATAGTTGTTATTTTAGAGATGTAGAGAAAGCCGACAAACTAATTAAAACTGATTTGTTTAGACCCCCTTATGGCAAAATCAAGCCAAGTCAGTATAAATTGTTAAGTGAGAAATATAGAATAGTTTTCTGGAGTATAATGCCCGGAGATTTTGATGAAAGCTTAGATGGAAATCGATGTTACAAGAATGTAGTAGATAACGCAGAAAATGGCTCTATAATAGTTTTCCACGATAGCATAAAGGCTTTTCCACGATTGAAAATAGCACTCCCTAAAGTGTTAGAATATTATACGAAAAAGGGGTATGCCTTTGATAAAATACAATAATATCATCAACCAAGAATACGTATTAATTTAGATCAAAAAAATATTCTACTGAATTAGACATCTGGCTATCGGAAGACAGGTACCTAATTCAGTAGAGTATATTATAAGCCTTACTCCTTGTCGAAATATCCTTTTGGGAAAGTAATGCTCCAAGCACCTCTTAAATCATTCTCTTTATATCCTATAGCTGCATCTTTTGGATAGTGCTTTAGTATCTCAGTCTTTAGATCAGGTGTTAGTGTTTCAGATGTGCCATGACAAGTTAGACATAGGGATTTTAATTTTATAGGGGCTACAAAAACAACACTTCCATCGTCGTGTTTTAATACCTCTGGACTAATCTTTTTGCCTTCGCTAATGCTTGACTCCCATTTGTTGAGTATTTGCTTTTCCTCCGTATTAGCAGAGTTCTTGTTATTTCTGATTTTTAAACTAGTTCTTTTTATTTTTACACCGTAAACATCCGATAAAGAGTCTGACAAAATCATTGCTTTCGAACTGCAAACTTCTACTCCTGCAATAGGTCCACCTTTTTTCATAGCTGCCTTTAAATCACCGCTTAAAACCTTAAAACTACTCATGGCAATCTCTTTGCCTTTTTTTATAACAATAGCGTTGTCAATGCTGCTAAGTGTGTTTACTTCCGATTTTTTTGATTCTTTACTAGAATCGTTACAAGAAAATAAGAACAGGGAACTTGCAATAAACAAGATTGAGTATTTTGTATTCATGCTTAATGTATTAAAATGTTAGTTTATATCTAATAATAATTATCTTTCTTCATCATCTGGCTTAAGCTTATCCCAAACTAATGCACCAACAGCCATTCCGTATAAGGGGCTCAGGTATGGACTTGCCGAAATGTTACAAGCAGCTGAATCGCAACCATAGAGATGATAGTAGAGATATCCTCCAATAGCTCCCACTATAATTCCTGTTCTAATTCTACTCCATCTTTCTTTATCCATAAGTAAATAAGGTAGGAAAGACTCTTATCCCAAATGCTTTATGAAATGACGTTTATAAGTCATTTCATGATGTATTTGGTATTAACATTGCAGCCTTGCTCCGTGTTTTAAGTTTTTCTTCAATTTCGTCAATTGATCCTCCGTTGTATATTTTATTGATTCCTCTTTCCGAAAGTATCTCAGCAACCCATCCACTCCTCATTCCTGATCTGCAAAAGACAATAATAGGTTTTGAAAAGTTTCTAAATTCATCAATTCGTTCAAAAGTTTTATGCATCGGAATGTTTAAGGAGTCTTTTATACGCCTTAGTTCAAATTCCTGATGAGTTCTTACATCTATTAATACAACACTTTTTAAATCAATCTCTGTTTTTTTCATTCTAGGAATCTAGCATACACTGTATCACACTGTGCACATTTTGCATTTTCAAAGAGTAGAACATCTTCTTACCTTCTCTGTGGCATTTTACAATATTCTTATTTTTTAAAATTCCGAGATGATTTGAAGCAACAGCTTGTTCTATGTCTAGCGAGCTATGTATCTCAGTAACAGTCATTTCCTTGTCGTGATAAAGCATTTCAATCATTGCAATCCTCGTTGGATGAGCCATGGCTTTGAGCATTTCAGCTCTTTCTTGAAGTTCTTCAGCATCAATCTTTAAGATTTTACTTATTTTTGTCTCCATAATATGTAGTTATATATTTATATGCTAAAATATTACATTCTATTTGGGCATCAAAATTAATAGTAACAAAAATCACATAATTGATATGGTAGGGTATAAGGTTGTTTGTAGTGATGTAGATGGAACTCTTCTGAATGCGAAAAGAGAATTAGGAACGGAAATAATTCGCAGTGTAAAACTGTTAAATACGAGGCAAATCCCTTTTGTAATGGTGTCTGCGAGGATGCCGAAAGCAATGAGACCACTCCAGATTATGCTAGGATCACATCATCCAATAGTATGTTATAACGGTGCCTACATCGAAAGTGAACTAAAAGTTGATGGGCGAGGAGTTGAATTATTTTCAAATCCAATTGAAATTGAGCCTTTCTTAGGATTATTGAGCTATATGAAAGGTAATGGAATTCATTTTGGTACCTACTATAAAGATGAGTGGTTTGCAAATCAAGAAGACTATTGGACTCGTAGAGAGATGAACAATACTAGAATTAACCCTGAGATTAAAGATATGGAGTTTATGCACCATCATTTTGAGGCAATGAATCACGGTCCGCATAAGATAATGATAATGGGCGATTTTGAAAAGATTGATCCCCTAGAAGATGAATTACGCCACCGCTTTGGTGAATTTGTTGATATCTATCGCTCAAAAGATACTTACCTCGAGCTAAATGCCAAGGCTGTTTCTAAATCTACATCATTAGATGTTTTGAGTACACATTTTAATCGTCCTACTTCCGAATTTATGGCTTTTGGAGATAATTATAACGATGTTTCAATGATTAGAAAAGCTGGTTGGGGTGTTGCTGTGCGTAACGCTAGAAATGAGG
>JAGLEB010000068.1 GCA_023145275.1 Flavobacteriales bacterium
AACAAAGGCCGTTTCTACATTAGAAACGGCCTTTTATATGAAAATATTTAGTAGGTATTACCAGATAATAGCTTGCTTCTCACCAGTACGTACCATCTTATCACCTTCTTTAGCATTCCACGCTTTACGGAATTCTGTAAGGTTACTCATTGGTCCATTAACTCTATATTCAGCTGGCGAGTGTGGGTCGGAGGTAACTTGTTGCTTAACGTATTCTGGTCTTGCATTTGTAGCCCATACTTGAGCCCAACCAAGGTAGAAACGTTGTTCGGGAGTAAAGCCTGCAAGAGTTTCCTCACCTCCATTAGTTTCGTAATACTTCTGTAGTGCGTAATATCCTAGAGTTAAACCACCTAAATCGGCAATATTCTCTCCTAGAGTTAATTCACCTTGAACAAAAACATTTGGATATGGCTCAAAAGCATCAAATTGATCAACAACAATCTTAGTTTTAGCATCAAATTTTGCTCTATCTTCTTTCGACCACCAATCGTTTAGGTTTCCATTCTTATCATATTTTGAACCACTATCGTCAAATCCATGAGAGAATTCATGACCTATAACTCCACCAATAGCACCGTAATTTACAGCCACATCAGTGTTTGGTCCATAAAATGGTGGTTGTAATATTCCTGCTGGAAATACAACTTCGTTGTTTACGGGGTTGTAATAAGCATTAATTGTCTGTGGTGTCATTCCCCACTCTGTCTTGTCTACTGGCTTGCCAAGTTTCGATAAGTTTTCGTTAGCAGACCACTCATCCATTGCAAACATATTCTCAAGTAGCGCATTGCCTTTAATTGTTACACTAGAATAGTCTTTCCACTTATCGGGATACCCAATTTTATATGTGAATGCTTTTAACTTTTCTGTTGCCTTTGCTTTTGTTTCATCGCTCATCCAGTCCAGCTTAGATACTCTGTCAATATAAGCCGTTCTTAAGTTTTCTATTAGTGCCTCAACATCCTTTTTAGAACTCTCTGGGAAGTACTCTGCTACAAATAGTTTACCTAGTTGATCGCCCAATACTCCATTAACAAGTCTGATGGCTCTTTTCTCTCTAGTTTTCATCTTGTCAACACCTCTCATTACTCCACTCTTGAAAGCGAAGTTTTCCTTAACGAATTTGTTTGGTAGCCATGATGCTGATCCATCTACTAAATGCCACTTAAAATATACTTTCCAATCGCTAATAGCTGTGCTTTTAAGCTGTTTGTCAATAGCTTTTAAGAAATCAACTTGACCAACAATTACATTATCAGCCTTGATGTCTAAAGTGTTGAAGTATTTATTCCAATCGTAATTTGGACTTAGCTGCTGAAGCTCCTCAATAGTCATCTTGTTGTAAGTGACATCAGGATTTCTTCTCTCAATTTTCGACATCTGCTCTTTCGCTATTTGCTTTTCGATATCAAAAACAATTGTAGAGTTTTTTGCAGCGGTAGCTTCATCATCTCCCATCAAAACAAACATGTTTGTTAAGTGAGATTTATAAGCAGAACGTATTTTTTTGAAACGATCACTGTCAACTAAGTAATAATCTCTGTCCGGTAGCGATAATCCACTCTGTACAGTATTAGCAATGGTGCTTTTACTGTCTTTGGAATCAGTTCCTATGTAAAAACCAATAGGACTACCCATTCCTTGTCTGAAGTTTTTTGCGAAAAACTCTGGAAAATCTTTGTAAGATTTTAATGCGTCTATTCTATCAAGTCTCGACTTTAATGGGCTAAGGCCTAATTCTTCTATGCCAGTAGAGTCCATAGCCGATTTGTACATGTCAGCAATCATTTGCGAATCGCTTCCATTTTCGCCGCCTTCTTTTACGGCTTCGTTTACAAGACCTTTTAATTTGTCCTGTCCATTTTCGTAAAGGATGCTAAATGCACCCCATCTACTTTCAGTTTCAGGTATTGGGTTGTTCTTCTGCCAACCTCCGGTAGCATACTGATAAAAATTATCAGTTGGAGAAACTGTAGTGTCTAGGTTAGCTAAATCGAAGCCAGGAATTTTATTCATATCCTTCTTTTCTGCTGCTTTCTCATTGTTGCTGCACGAAACTGTAGCGAAAATAGAAAAAGCCATCACCCCGTAGAATGATTTTCTTATTATAGAATTCATAACTTATTATTTAAGTTTAAAACAATCAACAAATATACGAATGTAGATACATGCAAGTATCTTAATAAAAAGTTAATTTTTTGAAAATACTCACTTATCAGTTTGTTAATCAACTAATTCATATCCGTAATCCTTCCCCTTGTCAATATATGGCACTCCTTCAATTAACCATTTTGGAGCTTTTTCCCCCTTTAAGTAATAATCGAAAAATTGATACATTCTGATGGTGAGGTCCTTCATGTTCTTACGATTCTTAAGATTGTGAGATTCCTTGTTGTACACCAAAAGCCAAGCAGGTTTTCCAAGTCGTCTTAAGGCCATAAAATATTCTATACCTTGATAGTATGGTACAGCTCCATCATTATCGTTATGCATCATTAGTAGTGGTGTTTCAACTTTTGGAGCTTGAAAAAGGGGTGAGTTGTCAATATATCTGTCCATCTCTTCCCAAAGGGTATTGCCTAATCTACTCTGTGTTCTTTCGTATTGAAACTCCCTACTCATTCCTGATTTCCATCTAATTCCTCCGTAAGCCGAAGTCATATTCGAAACTGGAGCTCCAGCCATAGCACATTTAAATCTATTAGTACGAGTAACTAAATATGCTACTTGATAACCTCCCCAACTCTGTCCCTGAATAGCCATGTTGTCAGAGTCTACGTAAGAGTATTTTTCTATTTCGTCTACTCCCGCCATAACTGCATCGTATGAATCTTGGCCAGGCTGACCAACATTATATTTTATGTCTGGTACAAATACAAGGTAGTCGTTACTAGTTAGATAAGTGAAGTTTACGATAGATCTGCTTGGAGATGGTGCGTAATACTTGTTCTTCCTTTCTGAGTAAATTTCGTAGAAATAGATGATTACAGGATATTTTTTTGTCGAGTCGAAATCCTCAGGATAATACATTAATCCGTCAAGTTTTTTCCCCGTATACGATTTCCATGAGATTAAATCTACATTCCCCCATTTGTAATTAGACTGTTGAGGGTTTGTGTTTGATACTTTTATTGGCGAATTACTACCTTCTCCTGTAAAATAAATATTTGGCGAATCGTTAAAACTCTCCATAACATAGATGAATGCATTTTTGTCTTCAGCTCTGTAGTATCTGGAAACCATGACAGGTTTTTCAAACTTCTTCGGAGCTTTTCTTTTAGATATGTCTGCGTAATATATGCTTTGGTCTTTTGTTTTCTCGTTAAAGCCTTTAACTACTACAGTCCTATTTGGTAGTATGTATTCGTCCTTACTATTAGTTTCAACATACCTCAATTGTATCTTGTTTTTGTACCCGTATTTATTGGTGATATTCACTGATTTATTCTTCCCTCGTGGGCTTACTTTCCAAATATCATATCTGTCGTTCAGTAGAAGATATTGTTCGTTGGCATCCCAATAAGCAGACCCATACGATCCTGCTGGAGAAGGTATGTCATTGTCTTCGTTATAAAATTTACTCTTTTTACTGTTTTTTGTAAGCTTTATGAGCTTACTATCCTGTAAATTTACATTGTACCACGCAGAGTCTTGTCTGTTGAAAAAGGTCGCAAAAGTACCTTTTGGCGATAGCTTAACTTTATCACTTAATCCATCAAAGACCAAGAGTCTATTACCCGTTTCAATATCTACGGCATAGAGGTCTTTTTTCCACGGATAACTATAGCTTCTTTCATGTTGATATTTCTTGTCTCCTAAACCTATTACGCTAGTAAGGTTCTTCTCTTTGTCTAAGATAACAGTGCTCATATACTCATCTGCTAGTTGTATTACTTTATCAGAATTGATGTTGTAAACTGTTAGATAAGATTTTTCTTTTATTTTTTTCTTATTTGCTTTCTGTAGAGGCTGTATTTGTGCGTCTTTCCATGACCATACATCTACTTCGGCTTTTTCTTCATCCAGAAGAGTTGTGTCTTTTTTAATAATTGGTCTCGTTTTCTGAAGCCCAAAAAATAAACGAAGTCCATTCTCCGAGAAATTGGGGTTCTGATATCCGCTTATAGTCCAGCCTTTTTTTATCCCATTGTTCAATGAGTCAATAAGTATTTGTTTCGACTTGTCATTTACTACTAAAGAGTATCTAATATTTTCAGCCTTTAGGCTATCATTACTCGATAGGTAAGCAAACTTTTTAGAGTTAAATACCGTAAGCTGTTTGTATTGAGCCGAAGCAGTATCAATAACTGTCGATTTAAAATCTTTTAATCTTAATGTGTAAACTCCTGTTTTTACAATCGAGTCCACTCCCTGTTTTATTACGAATAAGAATTCACCTTTTTTGTCGAAAGTGTATTCGCTGATGTGTTTTAGCTCCTTTGATTTAGAATTAGTTAAATTTATTACTTCAATATCAAAGGTTTTTAATTTGTTTTTCTTGGCGGGAATTTTTCTAAAAGCTATATATTTTCCAGATTCTTTAGGAAGTTTAAACTCCTTAACCCTCTCTTCTTTTATAATTATTTTTTCCTTGAGGACATCCCAAACTTTAAGACTGTCTTGCGATAGTTTAAGATCCTTTTTTTTATCTTTTTTTTCGGATCTTATCAGTTGAAAAGGCGGTTTTACTAGAGCAGCTACAAATTTCTCGTCGTATGAAATTACAGATTTATTTCCTCTTTCTATCACCTTTTTATTAGATGTTGCAGTATTGAATATCTCTACTGATCCATCTCCTTCTTGTACTTTTACTGTATATGAGATTACTTTTCCTAATCTCGAGATGTGCTGTCCTTCAATTTTTTGCCACTGATTGTAGTCGGAGTGAGTAAGAGGTGCTTTTTTTTGCGCAAATGCAGCAAAAGAGAACAGTAATAATATGAAAATAACTCTTTTCATTTTTGTAGATATTTATTTTAAAATTATAATATGCTACTTCTATTAGTTAGAAGAAAACATCAAACTTTTTGCTAAATTCAATTTATTTAAGAGCATCCTGAAAATTATTCACAGCTATTTAGATAGCTCAATAAAACGCCCTATTTTATCGTTATCAATAGTTACAGATAAATGATAGTGTTTCAGTTTCCATTGAGTTTCTTCATACTCTAATACTCCCGACGACCTGCAAATTCCCATCCATGTGTCTAGCAGCTCATCAAACCATGCTACTTTTTTATCCTTACTAAAATAGATGTTACGACTTATAGTCTTGAAATCCCATGTTTTTCCCGAATCGAAATAGGGTTTTGCAAAAGATTCAAACTCTTCTTTTTTCCATAGCTCAGACTTATCAGTGCCGATGTAAATCGCGTTATTATCCATTAATCCAAAATAGTCCTCATAATTTGATTTAGCAGCATCACTGTGCCACTGGTCTATTGTTTTATCGATGCTTTTTACTTGTTTATCCTGTGAGAATAAAAGAGTTGTGGGAATAAGAAATAATAGGAAAACAAAAAATTTCATAAATATATTTTGGCCAAAATTAGTATTTTTATTAGATGTAAAAAAGGCCAAATTCATGTTTTATATGAATTTGGCCTTTAAAGTTTTGTTAAAAAAAAATTACTTAGTAGCTTTCTTTACTGCTTTTTCAGTGTCCTTTGCTGCATCATCTATAGCATCACCTGTATCTTCGATAGCATCAGAAGTGGCGTCTGCTGCATTTTCAATTGCATCTTGAGCTTTTTCCTTTGGTGTTTTATCTCTACAAGAAGTCAATGATAATACAGATACAAACAATGAAACAATAGCGATATAAGAGAAATATCTTTTCATAATAAAATATAAAGTTTAATTTAAAAATATAATTTTATAAATGTATGCATTTTTTCACAATGGCTATAGTTGATATATGTCACTTAGTTTTATGATGTGGAAATTCTCCATTTACCGATTTCTATCGCCTATTCGCCGAAAATGACTTTTTTAAAACTCTATGACTCGCTATTTTTGACAGTAATTAATAGAATATATAAATTTTGATATTATGAGAAACACAACAAATAATGGTAGAGCCCATCTTGGAATAATTTTTATTGTAGTAGGAATAGCATTCATTCTAAAAATACTTGATTTTTTGCCTGATGGCTTAAGTGATGTTCTATTTTCGTGGCAGATGCTACTAATTGCAATTGGTGCATTTAATTTCGTAAACAAGAAATACACACCAGCAATTATCCTGATCTCAATTGGTGTGCTATTTATTATTCCAGAGATATTTTCTATAGACTATACCTACCGAAGATTATTTTGGCCCTTTGTATTGGTTATTGCTGGTGTAGTTATGATAGGTAGAAGAAATAAAGGTTTTGAGTTGGCAGAATTTAATGATGTAAATAATAGCTCAGAATATATTGATCACGCTAGTATTTTTGGTGGTAATAAAGTTATTTATTCTTCAAAATCATTTAGAGGTGGCCGTATTACTTCTATCTTTGGTGGGTCTGAGGTTAATTTTCAAAATGCTGAAATAGCCGGGGAAACGGCAATAATAGATGTATTTACTATGTTTGGTGGTACAAAATTGCTCGTGCCTCAAGGTTGGAATGTTCAGATTGAGGTTGTTTCAATCTTTGGAGGATTTAACGATAAACGTTTTTTAGGCTCTTATAGCAATAATTCTGGTAAGACTCTTATCATAAAAGGTTTTGCAATTTTTGGAGGAGGAGATATCCGAAATTAATTGACTATTTTTAGTGTGTATTTAATTTTAACTTATGCTTCATCCTTTTACAGATAATAAAAGCTACTTTAGAGTATATATCTTTACTTGGATATTAATCTCGCTTGTTCAAACGCTTTTGCTTTTTTATAAGTTCGGTTTTAGTGTTGATATCTCTATTGTTGATAGTGCAGTATTTAACTTCTCATTCGCAGTAATGGGGTTGTCAATCTGGTTTATTGGGGCCTATGACGATATCAAAAATCAGTCAGTATATTTCACTGTGTTTAAGCAGATGTTTTCGGGCTTGGTTTTTATAGTTGTTTGGGTCTTACTCTCCTCTTGGCTTTTAGATTGGTTTATCTCGGATATGAGTTATCTTGAATTTAAATCTGAAACAATTTTTTGGAGATATATTTTGGGGAGCTTTTATTATGTTATCCTGTCTATTGTTTTCTTCTTGATTCTTAACTATGAGAATATGAAATATGAGTTAGAGCAAAAAGCAATTTTTGAAAAAATGGCGATTCAGTCAGAGCTTAAAGCCTTGAAAACACAAGTGAATCCACATTTTTTGTTTAATAGCTTAAACTCTATTAGTTATTTAACAATCAGCGATGGAATAAAAGCACAAGAGATGCTTGTTAAATTGTCGGAGTTTATGCGTTATTCATTGAGAAAAGAGGATAGTCAGTTTATTAGCTTGTCAGACGAATTGAGAAACCTTCACTCATATCTCGATATTGAAAAAATACGTTTTGAAGATAAAATCTCTTATACGCAGAATGTAGATAAAAATTTAGAACATATTAAAGTGCCACATTTAATATTACAGCCATTATTGGAGAATGCTATAAAATACGGTGTCTATGAAAGCGATACAAGTGTTGAAATTAATCTTGAAATAAATAAAGTTGATAATTTTTTGAAGATTGTTCTGAAAAATGATGTTCAGGATGATGCACACATTCATAAAGGAGAGGGAATTGGCCTTGATAATATTAGTGGAAGATTGAATCTGCTTTACAATGCTGTAGATTTATTGAAAACCGAAATTGTAGATGCTGTATTTATTGCAACAATTTATATCCCCTTGAGCAAAATGGAATAATTATGAAAAAACTTTCTTGTATTATTATTGATGACGAGAATCCTGCTAGAGGTCTTGTTAAAGCATTTTTGTCTAAAAAAGGAGGCTTGGAGTTAGTTGCCGAGGCAAATAATGGTTTTGATGCTGTAAAGCTAATTGATGATCTTAAACCAGAATTAGTTTTTCTAGATATTCAAATGCCAAAACTCAATGGCTTTGAGGTGTTAGAACTGATAAAACATAAGCCTAAAGTTATTTTCACCACAGCCTATGATAATTATGCTATAAAAGCCTTTGAAGAAAATGCTGTTGATTACTTATTGAAACCTTTTTCCTTCGATAGGTTCTCCAAGGCGATAGATAGAGTAGTTGTAGATGACAATAACTCTGTGTTAGACGATAATCATATTGATGTATTTAAAAGTATTTCTCGAATAGTTGTAAAAGAAGGTAGTTCTATTCAAGTAATTCAAAATTCTGATATTAACTATATTCAATCAAATGATGATTATGTAATAATCAATTCAAAAAAGGGGGAGTACGTAAAAAATAAGACCATGAACTATTTTGAGGAAGTCTTGCCAAGTGCAATGTTTTTGCGTATTCATCGTTCAATAATAATAAATATTTACGAGATAAAAAGCCTAATACATATTGCTAAAGAAAACTACGAGATTGAATTGATTGATGGCAGTAGACACAGAATTAGTAAAAGCAATATTAAACGAGTTAAAGAACTTATTAGCTAGATTTAGGTTGTTGTTATTGCTATTATCATGTGTGTTTTTAGATGGTTCTACTGTTGTTTTTTTGACGAGATATCTCCACTTTTATTGTCGGTAGATATGACGATACTTTAATGTTTTTCACTAAATTAGTGGGAGAGACATAATTGCTTCTAGCACCTGTGGACACTCGGAGGTTTGTTGAAAAAACAATTTAAATAAAGCATATATATACGCTATGAAAAAAACGGGAATAATGTCGGCAATGGTCGAAGAGTTAGATATTCTGCTAAAGCATTTAAAGAATAAAAAGACTCAAACAATCGGACAAAGAGAGTATTACTGTGGCGAGCTTTGGGGGCATAATGTGGTACTTGTTTTTTCGCGGTGGGGAAAAGTTGCTGCCTCGTCTACCACAACAACATTAATTACCGAATTTAAGGTCGATGAGATTATTTTCTCTGGTGTTGCTGGTGCTTTAGATGGCGATATTAATATTGGAGATGTAATTGTTGCAGAGAATTTATTTCAGCACGATTTTGATGCTAGTCCTTTTCTTCTTCGACATGTTTTGCCGCTGATAATGAAAAAAGAAATCGCTACCAACTCAAGAATAAAGCACAAACTATTTGACGCAGGCTCTGATTTTTTTAATAAGCAATTTAAAGAAGAAATTTCGTCAGAGTACCTTGAAGAGTTCGATATAGATAAACCAAAAATCCTAATGGGAAATATAGCTTCTGGCGATCAGTTTATTAGAGACTCTAAAAAAAGAGATGAAATTAGGCAGAGTCTTGATAATGTTTTAGCTGTAGAAATGGAAGGGGCCGCAGTTGCTCAGGTTTGTTATGAGTTTGAAGTGCCTCTTGGGGTTATCCGTACAATCTCAGACGATGCTAATGATGAAGCAATCAAAGATTTCCCAAAATTTGTTTATAATGTAGCTAGCCAGTATTCATTTTTTATAATTAAGAATTATCTCGGTCATAAGCATTGAGTTATAGATAATAAGCTTCCAAAGCTCCGAGTGTCCTCAGTGCCTCGGAGCGTTGGCTAATATAATACCACGAGGTTTTAAACGCTCGGAGCTTTGTCACCCGAACATCAACCAACATCAGATTCATTTTTTTAACAATACTTTAAGTGTAATTTGAAAAAGCTAGCATTATTTGTCCTTCATTTTTGCATATCTTTGCGGAGTATTTACACTTTACACGTATTTAGTTATGAGCGAAAGATTATTGATTATTGGTTCTTCGGGACAGATAGGAACAGAATTGGTTATGCGTCTTCGTTCCATATATGGAAACGACAACGTTATTGCAACCGATATTAAGGACGCTGCACTTGAGGTGATGGAAAGCGGGCCATTTGAGATTCTCGATGGCACGAATAAAGATGAAGTTTATGCCTTAGTAAAAAAACACAATGTAACTCAAGTGTATTTATTGGCTGCCATGCTCTCTGCTACTGCCGAAAGACATATTGAAGCTGGATGGAGTTTGAATATGCACACTCTTTCTCATGTTTTAGATTTGGGTAGAGAGAAAATAATTAAGAAAATATATTGGCCAAGTTCTATTGCCGTTTTCGGTCCTAATACTCCTAGGGTAATGACTCCGCAACATACCATAATGGATCCAAATACTGTTTACGGAATATCTAAACTTTCGGGAGAAAGATGGTGCGACTATTATAGTCAGAAATTTGGAGTTGATGTGAGAAGCATACGCTATCCTGGTATAATTTCTTGGAAAGCCGATCCGGGTGGGGGAACAACTGATTATGCTGTCGAAATTTTTCACAAGGCATTGAAAGAAGGTAAGTACACAAGTTTTCTTGCTGAGAATACTGCCTTACCTATGATGTATATGCCCGATGCTTTAGACGCTACTGTTAATCTAATGGAAGCTCCAATTGATCAAATCGGAATACGCTCTTCATATAATGTTGCAGGAGTTAGTTTCACTCCAAAACAACTTGCTGAGGAGATAAAGAAACATATCCCAGATTTTAAAATAGATTACGCACCCGATTACCGTCAGCCAATAGCTGATTCGTGGCCTCAGAGTATCGACGATTCTGTTGCTCGTGAGCAATGGGGATGGAAACATAACTACGGTTTAGAAGAGATGACAGTAGATATGCTTACAAACCTTAGGCTTAAGTTTGGAATGTAGAGTTTAAAGATTATTTTTTATATGAGAGGCTTTCCTTCAAGGAGAGCCTCTTTTTTTGATTAGTAGAAAGGTTTTATATAAGGATGTATCTGGTTTAACCTGCCCTTTCAGGGCGCTAT
>JAGLEB010000069.1 GCA_023145275.1 Flavobacteriales bacterium
GTTGTGTAGCTCCAACAACTACATCAGCACCCCACTCTGCAGGAGGTGTAAGTAGTACTAGTGAAAGTAAATCGGCTGCAACTGCAACTTTTACATCTTTCTCGTTTGCTCTTTTTACAAAATCGGCATACTCAAATACCTCACCATTCTTAGCAGGATATTGAACTATTGCTCCGAAGAAATCATCAGTAAATTCGAAATCTTGGTGATTACCGAAAACTAATTCTATTCCTAGTGGAGTAGCACGAGTTTTAAGTACATCTTGCGATTGAGGTAAAACTTCGTTAGAAACAAAGAATTTGCTAGCCTTAGCTTTTTTCTTAGCTCTAGTACGAGAGTTTAATAACATCCCCATTGCCTCTGCTGCTGCAGTAGACTCATCAAGTAAGGATGAGTTTGCAATCTCCATTCCTGTAAGATCGGTAATCATAGTTTGGAAATTCAATAGAGCTTCCAATCTACCTTGTGCAATCTCAGCTTGGTAAGGAGTATAGGCTGTGTACCAACCCGGGTTTTCGAAAATGTTACGTTGTATAACACCTGGCAAAACAGATGCATTATATCCAAGTCCGATATAAGTTTTGAAAATCTGATTTTTACCTGCCAGTCCCTTAATGTGAGTCATGTAGTCAACTTCGGAAAGAGGCTCTGGAAGATTTAGTTTTTTTGGAAGAAGAATATCATCAGGAATAGTTTCCTCGATTAAATCGTCTAAAGAATCAACACCAATTGACTCTAGCATTTTTGTCACATCTTCGTTCATTGCACCGATATGACGATATAAAAATTTCTCAGTTCTCATTATATATATTGTATTGTTATAATAGTCTATAATTTATGAGTGGCGAATTTAATAAAATAAAAAGTAAAAAACGATATATTTGACAATCTGTAACTGTCAGTTTATCATTTTCTTTAAATATTAATATTTGTAGATTTTAAAATATTATCATAAATGGATGGATAATATTTTTATATTTGCGAAGTAGTTATGGTAGAGAGAATTAGGGATATTTTAGTAAATAGTAATTTGTTCGTAGCTATTGCGGTGTGGAGTTTAGTGAAACTCACTGGCTTACTTCATGATATTGATGTTGATTTTTTTGCTGTATTCTCTTTAGTTTCTACATTGTTAGTCTACTCTTTTTCGATAATTTTTTCTTCAGTAAAGCATAATGTTATAAATTCGTTAATGAATACGGATGTATTGATGACTCAGAAGATTGTTTTTCTACTCTCATTGTTATCGCTTCCTTATTTTATTGTAGAGTTGAAAATTGCAGTTGTTTTGTTGTTGATTCCAGTGGCAATTGTATCGTTTATGTATCCAGTACAGATTGTTAATGAATTGGACAAGAGTATTGCTTTAAGAGAATTTCCCTATTTAAAGATCTTCATGATTGGAATTTCATGGGGAATAGTAACTGTTATTCTTCCTCTTCTACAAGCAGGTCTTAATATTAGCATTGCTACCATCATAGAAACTATTGTTAGGGCAATGTTTGTTATTGCAGTAACAATTCCTTTTGATGTGCGGGATGTAGATTCAGATTCTCCCGAAATGAAAACTTTGCCTCAGAGTTTTGGTGTAAAGAAAGCAAAGATACTGTCATATTTTCTGCTAGCTATTAATTTTGGTTTCTACCTATTTCACGCTCTTGATTTTCTCTCATTGATACTATTGTTTTTAACTCTGTTGATTTCTTCTATTTTAGTTGGGTACTCGGGAAGTAATAGACCTAAATATTACTACACTATCTTATTGGAAAGTTGCTCTATTTTGTTGTTTGCTAGTGTTTATATGTAGTTTATTATAATTTGCTGAGCATCTTTCGATAATTAACTGTAATTTTAGGAATAATGCAATAGAATTTATTGTAAGAATCTTAAATTATGGAAGAGTTTAGAATAAGGAAAAAATCGGGGGAGCAAGTTTTGTTTGATGAGAATAAGCTTAGATCGTCTTTAGAAAGGTCGGGAGCCAATATGCAAACTGTAAATAAGGTTATTGAGGAGTTGTATTTGCACGTTCACGATGGTATGTCTACTCACAAGGTTTACAAGAAAGCATATTCTATTTTAGTGAAATTGTCATATAGAGCAGCTGGGCGCTATAGATTGAAAAATGCAATAATGGAGTTCGGTCCTACGGGATATCCTTTTGAGAAGTTTGTTGCAGCGCTAATACGTAATTTGGGTTTCGAGAGCACTGTTGGGCAGATGATTAATGGTAAATGCGTCAGACATGAAGTAGATGTTGTTGCCGAGAATAAAGATAAAGTAATTGTTGTTGAGTGTAAGTTTCACCACGAAGGGAAAGGTAAAAGCGATGTAAAAGTGGCTATGTATATTCGTTCTAGGTTTAATGATATACACGATCAATGGCAGAAAGAGAATAGAATAAATGGTCGAGAATTTGAGGCTTGGTTAGTAACTAATACTCGGTTTACCGAAGATGCAGAGCGATATGGGAAATGTGATGGGCTAAAGATGTTTTCGTGGGATTATCCCGTTGATAATAGTCTCAAGAAAATGATCGACGAATCAGGGTTGCACCCATTAACTACACTTAAGAACCTTACAAAAAGGGAGAAAAAAAATATATTAGATCAAGGTGTTGTGCTTTGTAAAGAATTAACGGAAGAAGTGCTTGTAAGTAGTAATATAAATAGCCGTAAATTTAAGAAAATACTTCTAGAAGCAAAAAATATATCAGAGTCACTATAATTTATACATAATGGAAAATCTTAATGAAGCGTTCGAAGGGAATAGAGAATCGTGGAATAAGCGTTCGGAAGTTCATTTTGTTTCTGAATTTTACGACAATAAATCATTTTTAGAAGGGAAAATATCTTTGACAGAAATTGAGCTTAGCGAACTTGGCGATGTAAAAGGGAAATCTCTTCTTCATTTACAGTGTCATTTTGGACAGGATACTTTGTCGTTTGCAAGAATGGGAGCTAAGGTTACTGGAGTCGATTTATCAGATAAGGGTATCGAGTTTGCAAATGTTTTAAAAGAAAAGTCAGGTATTGATGCTGAGTTTATAGTATCGAATGTTTACGACTTAAAAGAAAATTTGAAAGGTGAGTTTGATATTGTTTTTACCTCTTTCGGCGTATTAGGGTGGTTGCCAGATTTAGATAAATGGGCAGAGATAGTTTCACATTTCCTTAAGTCAGGAGGAATATTTTACATTGCTGAATTTCATCCCATAGTTTGGACCTTCGATAGTAAGTTTGAGTTTTTGGAGTACCCATATCTCAAAAGTGAAATGATAGTTGACGATTCTACAAGCACCTACGGTGACGAAAGTGTAAAGGTGTCATTAAGAGATTATAATTGGAATCACGGGCTTAGCGAAGTAGTGAATGCTCTGATTAAAAATGGACTTGAAATAGAGTTTCTAAATGAACACAATTTTTCACCCTACAATATTTTCGAGAATAGTGTAGAATCATCAAAAGGCCGTTTTATGGTAAAAGGTATTGAGAATATGATTCCTCTTGTGTATTCTATAAAAGCAGTAAAAAAGAGCTGATTTAAATTTCTTAAGAAACAATAGATATTGCAAATTAATCGTCTATACTTTCCAATAAAAACTTAGCTCTATTATGTATAGAGTATGAATAAGGAAAATCTTTTATGTCGAGGCACTTCTCTAAAGCTTCCTCAGCCTTGTCGAAATCTTTTTGCTTTATGTATATCTCACCTAAAAGCACATAGGAGTTTGGTTGATAGTGAAATTCTGTTTGAGTTTTAAAGCTTATGCACCTTTTGAAGTTTAGTATTGCTAAATCATCTTTTTCGAGTTTTTTGTAAATACTAGCTAAGCGATAATAGTAGAATATATTATCAAAAATATCTTTACACAATTCATTTCTATCTTTACTCGAAATAGTATTTAGTGCTTCATCATATTTTCCAGCACTGAATAATAAATCGGACTTTATCAATGTTGGATTAGTTAGATTTTTTGCTTTAGAAATGGATGCCTTGTCTGATGGTGTAAGAATCTCCCCCTCATTTTCTTTCAAAATTAGAGCTTTGTATCGTTCATATTCCTCAACGTTATTATTAATAAGTGCCAAATATCCTAAATTAAGATATGCAGCTTTCTTGTATAAACTAGTTGCTGAATTGTCTATAAATTTGTTTATGTAGAGTGGAGCCCTATCGTCTATCTCATATGTGAGTAGTTTTCCGAGGAAATAATTCAGGTAGTTTAATCTGTGTTTCCACTTGTTTTCGCTATCTAAAAGAAACTGTATAGCACCTTCTATTTCCGAATCGCCCGACATAAGATATGCTTGATAGTAGATTAGTATCGGGTTTTCGTCATAATCATTTATCTCATCGGATATTCTTATACTGTCTACTTCTCCAAATTCTTTACTAGCAAATATGTGAAAGAATTTTTCCTTATCTCTTAGGAAATCAAATTCATCGGTATTGCACTTTTCAATAGATTTTTCTATTTGTTTTATTCCATTATCGTAATCGCCATTAAGTCCAAGTAGGCTTGACAGGCCTTTTAGATTATTGGGAATTTTACTAAAAGTACACAGTTGAAGTCCGTACAGAGCATAAGTAGGGTGAAAATTGGGATAATCCTCTAAAAAAGATTTTGTTTTCTTTACAGCTTTGTATGTGTCGTAAGCACTCTTTATATTGTTTCCTAATTTAGCATTCAACAGAGATTGCATCATAAGTATTTCAATATTATAGTACTTGTTCCAAGGAGTATCGATATCCGAATCGTCAATTTTGTTGTAGTAGTATGATAGGGAATCGGTTGTAGAATTACTCTTGTTAGTTTCAGTTAGGAAAAGTTTGATTAGATAGTTTATCGACTTAATGTAATATTCGGTAGAAGCAATTACCTCTGATTGATTCTCAAGTATTGAATCTGATTTGCTGTAATTCATTGTCAGCGACTCCTTAAACGCACTTTTATAGGCTGGTGTCCACATATCTTGCGCACTTGTAAAAGTGCTTACTAATAGTAGTGAAAATAAGTAGAATATTCTTTTCAAATTTATTTGGGCTTAGAAATGGTGGAATCAAATATAAAAAAAAGCTGCCAATAAAATTGACAGCTTTGATATATTTTAAATAGAATAAATCTATTAGATAGATGAAAACAATTTTTCTATTTTCTCTTTCTCTTGTTCAGCTAATTCAGGGTCAACCAAAATTCTACCACTGTGCTCATCGATAATTACTTTCTTACGTGTAGCAATTTCTAATTGACGTTGAGGTGGAATAGTAAAGAAAGAACCTCCCGAAGCACCACGCTCAATACTCACAACGGCAAGACCATTACGAACATTTTTACGGATTCTTCTATAAGCAAAAATTAATCTCTCCTCAATAAGATTAGATAATTCTTCAGATTTTGCTATTAGTAATTCCTCTTCTTTTTGAGTTTCAGCCAAAATACCGTCTAGCTCATCTTTCTTGTGTTGAAGATGACCTTTTCTTGTTTCAAGCTTAACTCCAGTTTCCTCAGATGTTCTTTTTCTCTGAATAATTCTTGCTTGGTATTCGCCAATTCTTTTTTCCGAAAGCTCAGTTTCTAAACTTTGAAATTCAATTTCTTTTGAAAGAGAATCGTACTCACGGTTGTTACGAACATTTTTTTGTTGCTCCTCGTATTTAGAAGTTAGTTTAATAGCTTCTTCAATAGCGATCTTCTTCTCCTTAATGTCGTTCTCTAATCCTGTGATGTCAGTACCTAATTTCTCAAGACGAGTTTTTAAACCTGTAACCTCATCTTCTAAATCCTCTACTTCTAGAGGTAGTTCACCGCGTACACTACGGATTTTATCGATTCTTGAATCAACTAGTTGTAGATCGTAAAGTGCTCTTAACTTCTCTTCTACAGTGATTTCCTTATCGTTTGCCATTTACAAATAATTGATTGGATTTGTATTATATTCAGATAAAACGACTGCAAATTTAGTGATTTTTTTCCTAAGATATTCAAACAAAAGGTTTTTTATGAATTGTTCACTCTCATAATGCCCTATATCTGCAATAATAATCTTGTCTTCTGCTGCATAGAAATCGTGATATTTAAAGTCGGCAGAAATAAAAACATCCGCATTTGCAGCTATTGCCGCTTTTGTGGCAAAACTTCCCGAACCACCTAATACAGCTATTTTTTTAATTTCACCCCCTAATAAATTACTGTGCCTGATGCATTTTGTCGGTAATTTTTCTTTTAAGAAGTTTAAAAAGTCTTTTTCCGACATTGGTTTTTGTAATTCTCCTGTCATGCCGAGTCCTATATGTTGATTTTTATTTTCTAAGGTAGTCAGCTCGTAAGCAATCTCTTCGTAAGGGTGAGTCTTATTTAGTGTGTTTAATATTTTAGATTCTAAATGTGCCGGAAACGAGATATTTATGTTTACTTCTTTTTCAATATGAAAAACTTCTTTTTCTCCAAAAACTGGGTTAGAGGCTTCGTTTCCTCTGTAAGTGCCTTCCCCTTCGATATTAAAACTGCAATTGTCGTAGTTGCCAATGCTACCAGCTCCAGCCTCAAAAAGGGCTTCTCGCAGTTCTTCTAGATGAGCAGTAGGAACGTAGGTAGAAAGCTTCTTGATAGTTTTTTCCTTAGGAATTAGAATCTCTTTGTTTACAGCCCCAAGCTTTTTAAGTACTATGTCATTAACTCCCTGCCAAGAAACATCAAGTGCTGTATGTATTGCATAAATTGCGATATCATTTTTGATAGCTTTTATTACAGCTTTTTCGACGTAATTTTTACCTGTAAATTTCTTTAATCCCGAAAAAACTATTGGGTGAAAGCTCACTATCATGTTTAATCCTTTTTTAATAGCCTCGTCAACTATCTCAGGGAGAGAATCGTGTGTGATTAATATTCCCGAAAGAGCTTCGTTGTAATCTCCTACTATGAGTCCAACATTATCATAACTCTCAGCATAAAATATTGGCGAAAGTTCTTCTAATAAATTTACTACATCCTTTATTTGCATAGTGTTGTCTGAAAAATATTTGCAGTTTATATAATGATGTTTTAATAATTGTACTTTATTTGTCTAAAGTCTAGGTTTTAGATATTATTTATTCATAATTTATAAAAACTAGTTTAAAAATATTTGATATATTCACAATATCCGAAAGTACTAAATATTTGTATTTAAGATGATTTCGGAAATATAATAAAATCAATTTGAAATCAATGGCTGTCATTCGATTTTTACTTCTACCTTTTTCCATACTTTATGGAGTAATCACCTATTTTAGAAATATATTATTTGATATATCTTGGCTTAAAAGTACAAAATTTGATTTTCCAGTTATCTCTGTGGGTAATTTAAGTGCTGGCGGTACTGGGAAAACACCGCATATAGAGTATTTGATTAGGTTACTATCTAGCGAATATAATGTTGCAACTCTATCAAGAGGATATGGGCGAAAGACAATAGGATATTTAGTTGCCGGAGAATTTACGAATGCTAGTGATATCGGTGATGAACCAATGCAATTTCATAAAAAATTTATAGACGTTACTATTGCTGTAGATGCTGATAGGGTAGAGGGAATAAAAAAACTTAGAAAAGAAAACTCTATGCCTGATATTGTTTTGCTCGATGATGCTTTTCAACACAGGAAAGTCTCGCCAGGGCTACAAATTTTACTAACTCCATTCAATGACCTGTTTTCTGACGATTGGATGTTGCCGACAGGTAGGTTGAGAGAATTTTCTTTTGGGAGCGATAGAGCTGACGTTGTTGTTGTAAGCAAATGTCCTGAAATAATAGATAAAAAAAAGGCCGAAGAAATTAAGAGGAAATTAAAGATTAAGGATAATCAGGAGCTTTATTTCTCTAAAATCGTTTACGATAATATTATCTATGGTGAAGGTTTGACCTTAGATTATAATACCTTGATAAATTATAAAGTGTTGCTGATTACAGGTATTGCAAATCCGAAACCATTAATTAAGCATGTAAAAAGTTATGATATAATTTTTAAGCACCTTAAATTTGTAGACCACCACGATTTTTCTTCCGACGATATCTTGATGATAGAAGAGGAGTATGCAAATCTTGGATCTGGAAATAAGGTGATACTCACTACTGAAAAAGATTACGTTCGTTTAAATACTACAAAAATTAACAAGAGTAATCTGATGTATCTCCCTATTTCTATTGATATTATGAATGGCGATAAAGCCAAATTTGATAAAAAAGTAAGAGGATATGTTGAAAACGATCAAAGAAACAGCTGATTTTATTAAATCAAAATGGGGCGAACAACCTGAATTTGGAATTATTCTTGGAACTGGCTTAGGTCAGCTTACTGATGATATGCAGACAGATATTGTTTTGCCATATGAGGAAATTCCTAACTTTCCTGTTTCTACCGTCGAAGGACATTCTGGGGCATTATACCTTGGATCTCTTGGAGGAAAAAAAGTTGTAGCTATGAAGGGTAGATTTCATTATTACGAAGGCTATACCATGCAAGAAGTGACGTTTCCTGTAAGAGTAATGAAATTATTAGGTATCGAAAAATTAATTGTTTCTAATGCCTGTGGTGGTACAAATCCTGATTTTGAGATTGGTGATATTATGCTGATTAACGATCATATAATGATGATGCCCGAGCACCCACTCAGAGGTAAGAATATTAGCGAACTAGGACCTAGATTTGTTGATATGAGCGAGCCCTATAGTCTTGAAATGATAGCAAAAGCCCATAAAATTGCTGCCGATTTGGGATATAATACTAAAGAAGGGGTATACCTAGCTTTACAAGGGCCTACTTTCGAGACGCCAGCAGAATATGTTATGGTCTCTAATATGGGTGCAGATGCTGTAGGAATGTCTACTGCGCCAGAAGTTATTGTAGCCAAACACATGGATATGACATGTTTTGGTATTTCGGTGATTACTGATCTAGGAGTTGCTGGAAAAGTTGTTGAAGCTAGTCACGAGGAAGTGCAAGAAGTTGGTAGGCTAACCACTCCAAAGATGGTGGCTATTGTTACCGAGCTTATTGCTCAGAGTTAATATTTTCGAAATAAAATTTATAAATGCTTAATTATCTTTTGATGGTTAAGCATTTTTTTTTGTGATGAGTAGGTGGAATCAATTAGTGTTATGCACCTAATCCCGTTATACGCTATACTACCCAATCCAAAAGAATAATTTCAACTAAAGCTTGGTAGGAGCTTCATAAATATCAGCTCTACCAAACTAAGTTTCAATAATCTTTTGTATTGCGCGGTGCCGCTTCTACCGGGGGTAAAATTACTACTAAACTACAGTTTTACAGTAATCAAACCTGTTTCTTTAGACCTCTCATAATCGTATTCTAAAACAGAAAATTCAATAACTTCAAAATAAGTACAGCACTCACTGTTTTTTGCCTTCATGTTTAGAGTTATGCCAACAGAAATATCTTCACTTAATTCTATGGTGTAAGATTTAGGGCCCATAGTCCAACCTATCTCACTTATGTCTAAAACATTTATATCGTTTTCAGTAATTAGGTTAAAACCCACACCCTTTCCAACTTCATCGTAAACTTCTACGTCTTCTATTTTTATGGTTTTATTAGAAAAAAGGTTTTCAGAGTTTTCCTTATCGATGAATTCAAAACGGAAGGTTGGTGGAGGAGATGTACACACTATATCTTTACAGTCATCCCCAATTATATCACAAGAAGTTTGTGTTAAAAATATTAGCAGAAGTAGGGTAGTAATTCTTTTCATTTTTGTTAGTTATTAGTTATATCAAATATAAAAAAAAATGGAGATCAACAAGTTTGTCGATCTTCATTTTAAAATAAAAATATGTTTTTACGTATTACATTCTCTCCGGAACTGTGATTCCTAGCATATTCATCGACAATGAAATTATGCTCGCTGTAAATTTAGATAAATCTACACGGAAAGATTTTATAAATAATTTCATGAAGTAGTAGGTTTAAGTACTATTCTTTAATGAACTTTCTATAGGCAATACTCTTTTCTGAATAAATTTTTACCATATAAACCCCTGAAACTAAATGATCAATAGTTATATTGTTAAAATTGGCATTGACATCTTTTATTCTTTTACCTAAATAAGGCTGAGTTCTAATCTTCATTGTATACATGCACCCAAAATACAATTTCATCAAAACAATAAAGAATACAATTTCCAGAGCAAAGCATGAATAGTAATATGTTCATATGTCTATATCAGGGCAAACGCATGAGATTAT
>JAGLEB010000007.1 GCA_023145275.1 Flavobacteriales bacterium
TACAGCTTTGTAATAGAAATCCATTCTCGGATTTAAGATTATAGCAAAAAGTGTAATTACTTATCAATCACGTTAAGTCAGAATTAATACAATACTAAAAAAAACATCGTTATTCTTAATTATATAAAAAATATTTACGAGAATATAATGAGCTTTTTTCCATTAAAGCTCTTTTTTGCTCAGATTAAAACTAATCTGTTCCTGTTAATTTATTGGCCAATAATTATAGCTTTTATCACTGGAGATCTTGCAAAACTTTACGGCTTACAATATCTTTTTATAGCTCCAGAATATTTTAATCAAGTAAATTTTTGGGCATTTTTTATCGTTGGAATCTTCTTTGGATTATTCACAATGTCATTTCATGTTACGTCATATGTATATTTAAGTAAGAATTTTCCTTTTTTGGCAACACTTGAAAAACCATTTCTAAAATTTTCAATAAACAATTCTCTTCCACCTACGATCACACTAATAGTATTCTTTTACAATTCTTTTATTTTTATGTTCTATCAGGAAATGATGCCTTTAAAAGAAATACTCTTATTATTTCTGTCATTTTCAATAGGAGTTGTACTAACAATATCGTTGATGTTTACTTATTTCTTCTCAACGAATAAAAATGTACTAGATCTATTCGGCGATAGAATTGGAACGACAATAAAAAAGACTATTGACAAACCGCTGAAAGTACTTTTAAAAAAGGAAAAAAGCACTAAAAAAATATCTAGTAGTAATCAAAAAACAAAATATTACTTACGTACTCCTTTCATAATAAATCGTGTAAGACCATCGAAGCACTACGATAAGCAGGTGTTACTAGACGTGTTACAACAACATCACTACAATGGAGGATTGTTGATGATGTCGATAATTTTACTAATGTTTATTCTAGGAATCTTTTCAGACTTAACCTTTCTGAAAATACCCGCTGCCGCAACAATACTACTTATTTTCTCTTTATACTTAATGTTGATAGGTGTAATTCATACGTGGTTTAAGAAATGGACTTTCCTAGCAACGTTTATTCTTCTAATCGTTTTGAATTACTATTCACCATATTTCCTTTCATCTAGGCAAAGTCAGGCATATGGTTTAGATTATTCTTCTTCTGCAGATTACAACATTTTAACATTTAACAAGATATCAAATGATTCAATATTTAGACACGACTACATTTTAGGATTAGAAACATTAAAAAAATGGAAGAGTAAAAATGCAAAATTAAGTAATGCAAAGCCAAAGCTAGTACTAATAAACTCGAGTGGCGGAGGATTAAGATCTTCATTATGGACTTTTAATATTCTAAATCAGTTAGATTCTGTATGCGATTTCAATATCATGAAACATACACATTTAATCACTGGAGCTTCAGGTGGTATGCTTGGTGCAACATACTACCGTCAACTTTATCTATATCGATCACAAAACTCCCTCTCTAGAAACTTCTACACCTACTATGACCGATTAGGTAAAGATGTATTGAACCCTGTAATGTTTACTTATGTCGTTAACGATTTATTCTTCCCTTTCAAAAGATTCACTTACAACAAACTTTCTTACACTAGAGATCGTGGAACTGAATTAGAGAATCAAATAAATAAAAACACAGATTATTCGTTAGAAACCCCTGTAAAAAAACTAGCAAAACCAGAAATTAACAGTGAAATTCCGATGATGATTTTTTCACCTACAATCATCAACGATGGAAGAAAACTACTAATATCACCATGCCCAATATCTTATTTAACATACAACAGGTCTGTAAATTATCAAAATAGAAACATCAACGACTACGATGCAGTAGAATTTTCGAGACTATTTAAGAATCAAGGCGCTGAGAATTTAAGGCTCCTATCTGCATTGAGGATTAGTGCAACTTTTCCATTTATCAGTCCTATGGTTGAGTTACCAACAAATCCAAAAATTTCATTGATAGATGCTGGAGTACGTGATAATTTAGGGTTTGAGATTACTCTTAGGTTTATGAATAGATATCAAGAGTGGATTAAAAACAATACTTCGGGTGTTGTAATAATAAAAATAAAGGCAGACAGAGCAACAACAATTGAAATCGGAAGTCAGAAACACACTTTGAGCAACACTATACTCGATCCAATATTTGGAGTAGTAAAAAGCTTTTCAACAATACAAATATACAATCACAATCAGCTAAAAGAGTATGGATTATCTCAATTAGATTTTGATTTAGACATAGTTACATTTAATTTATTTGAAGATACTGAAGAGGTCTCTCTTTCATGGCACCTAACATCAGACGAGAAAAGACAAATAATAAATGCTAAGTCATCCGTTGCCAACAAAAAAGCATTTATTAAATTTCGAAAACTGCTACAACTATCATCAGATAATAGTTCTGTAATTGAGGACTAAACTAATTCCATTATTCATAAATTGTAAACTATCTTTGTGCAAAGACAAAATCTCAATTAAAGTTATAATACATGAACATATTAGTAGTTGAAGACGAAGCCAAAGTTGCTGCTTTTGTAAAACAAGGACTCGAAGAAAGCGGATATACTGTGCAGGTTGCTTTTGACGGGAATATGGGTTTAAGGCTAGCAGCAAGCAACAAGTTTGATGTTATTATGATGGATGTGATAATGCCAGGAATAAACGGCTTTGAAGTGCTTAAAAAACTTCGAAACGAACTAAGAATAGAAACTCCAGTATTAATGCTTTCTGCCCTAGACCAAAGCAGCGACATTATTGAGGGACTAGATTTAGGTGCAGATGATTACCTTACTAAACCATTCAAGTTTGGAGAACTATTAGCTAGACTTAGAGCACTATCGAGACGCAAAAAATCAGAGATAACTATACCTGAAAATATCATTAGAGTTTCAGGAGTTCAGATGAATTTAGATTCTAAAGAAGTCCAACGATCAGGTAAAATAATTTCTTTAACAGCGAAAGAGTTTACTCTATTAGAATTCTTCCTAAAAAACAAAGGTAGAGTAATGTCGCGAGTGCAAATTTTAGAAAATGTTTGGGACATAAACTACGATGCAGGAACAAATGTGGTTGATGTTTATGTTAACTACCTAAGAAACAAAATAGACAAAAACTACGACACAAAATTAATTCAAACCGTTGTTGGGATGGGATATGTTTTAAAAGAAATATAGAATGATGAAATTGAACCTTATCTAGTGCTTCTAAGAAAACTATCTATTCTTTAATAACTCTAACAACCTTAGAAAATTTCGTCCCATTAAAGATTTGCACAAAATAAATCCCTGATTCTAATTCTTTATCAAGAATTAGGCTCCCTTCATTTGTATAAATATCAAGTCTATAAACTTCCTGTCCTATAGAATTTGTTAATACTAAATGAGCTCTAGATTGCAAGGCTTCTTTAAATTTAAAGTCAACTTGCAGGAAATTTTTAAAAGGATTAGGGTACACATTTATTTCACTCAACAACTCATCATCTATAGACAATGCGTCTTGTGCAAGAAAAAACTCTTGGATCAGAGTTTTATTCTCCTCTAAAACAAGTTCAACAATTTTTGTTTCATATCCCTCCTTCATTATTTTCACTTCGAAAATACCCGAATTAGCAGTTCCGCTTTTAAAACTGCCACCATAATCGCTATAGCTCACGTTAGCTTCACCTACTATTTCTATTTCTGCATTATAAATAGTACCATTAGTATTTTCATCTTTCACAATACCATTCAAATAGGCTGCTTTTTTATAATTAGGCCTTAATATATGCAAACCTGTTTCAGTATCCGAAACTAAAATATTTCCAGAAGGCAAGTATGGATACACTCCCCAAGCACCATTAAACTCAGCTTTATCTTCAGGTGTTGTATCATATCTACCAACTTCTATTAAATTGTCAGGGTAACTAGCATCAACAATCTGAATACCTTGAGCGTAGTAAGACGAAATTAAAAAATCGCCATTCACCACTGTATTATGAGGAATTGATTGCTCAGAAAATTTCGAACGTATCATGTCTAACTTCTTAATATTGTCAGGATCTGAAACATCAAAAGAAGTTATGTAAGCCGATTTTCTTTCATCGGTAGTATAAAGAGTTTTCGAGTCGTCGGCTAACCATGCATTATGAGTAGTTCTATTAGGAGTTTCACTTGTAACCACATCTTTTGGGTTCACTTTATCAGCAACATCAACAATCACGAAATATCCATTCTTATCTGCACAACCATAAAGCACATTATTTCTCACATAACCATCGTGCAGATAATGACTCCTATAATAACTTAGAAACTCAGGACTTGTAGGATCATCTTTCAAATCTAAAATTAATGCTCCTCCAATTTCATTCACTCCAAAAATATACGCTATACCATTCTCATCAATGAAAATATTGTGTGCTGTATCGAAAATATCATCAATCTTATATGTCCATGTTGTCATCACATCATCATCAATCGTATTGAGATCTACAATCAACAATCCTTGGGCTTGGTCATGCGAAGAATATATCCCATGAGTTATATATGCGTAATGTTTATAGGTTTTTATATCCTTCCAAATAGAGTTAACTGTTCTTACGTAATTTACCTCCGTAGCATTCTTTGGATTTGTTACATCAACAATAGATAAGCCTTCATAAGTACCGACAAGAGCATATTCTTTTCCTCCCTCGGCATAACCCCAAATATCATTTAGTCCAAGATCTGAATACTCAAACTTACCTTCTAAAGTAATATTCAAATCATGCTGCGAATAAGCATAAGAAAAATTAAGAAGAAATATTAATGTAATTATAAACTTCATTATTGGTCATCTTTAGGTGTACATGTAGTTCCTTTTAACAGGCATTAAAGTTACTAAAAAAAGAGGTACCAATTAGAGTTCCAACGTTGTTTGATTGTCGTCACTATCTTCATCTTTGTTTTCTTCAATTTCCAAAGGGACATATGGTAGAGCTTCTTTTATCTCAATTTTCTTTATTTTATTTTCAGATAATGTTCTCCCCAAGGATTTATAACCTTTTACACCAGTAAATTCTTCAATATTAATTTCTCTATTTGCTAGCTTTTCCTTTCCTCTACTCTTGGCAAATTCAACTTCAATTATTGGTCTATAATCTAGCACTACTCTTAACAAGAAACTTCCTTTACTATCATTAATAAAACTTTCCTCCTTATCGAACCTATCAAAATGAAAACGTTTGATAAAATAACGTTTTTTTGCGCCTTCATAATAAATTACAGTAATAGGAAGGTTTTCGTCCCACTTCTTGATAATGAACATATCAGCATCAAAGTGGGTGTTTAATTCAAAATTAATTAGTTTTATTGTACCGCGTTTACTAATAAGCATAATCTTATCATCGCCATGGAACTCCCCGAGTAATACACCGCGATCTTCAACATTAAGACGCTGTACAGTATCGTCATACCAAATTTTTCTAGCGGCCAATGTTGATACTCCTTTTTCTTTCAATTCAACTTTTCTTACGGGAAGCTTAGTAACTTGGTTTCCTTTCAACCCCCTACCTTTAACAGATAAATCGGCAAAATCTATATCAAATTTTAGCTTTTTAACTTTCTGTTGAACCTTTAAATTTATACTGACTACTTCGGCTTCACCATTCGGGTTTGCAGTAAAGTAAAGCAACTTACTTCCTTTTGAGCCGGTTGTAACATCGTATTCTTTATCTCGAGTTATTGATGTTACATTAAAGCGTTTCATATAAGTAACACCTGACACTCCATCTTGATAAATTATATTGTAGACAGTGCGTTTATCAGCTTTTTTAAATACTGCAATATGAATGATATCCTTTCCATAAAATGATTTAGACGACACTTTAGATACTAGCATTTTTCCATCTTTTCTGAAAACAATTATATCATCTATTTCGGAACACTCTCCAACAAGTTCATCTTTTTTCAATGATGTACCTGCAAAGCCATCCTTCATATTTACATACAACTTCTCATTTCTAATTATCACTTTCGAAGCAATAATATCATCAAAAAGTCTTATTTCAGTAAGTCTAGTTTTATCCTTTCCATATTTCTTTTTTAGTTCTTTGAAATATGCTATTGCGAAATCAATTAAATTATCTAAACTGTGTTGAATCTTTGCAATTCTCTCTTCTAGTGAGTCTATATAAAGCTGAGCTTTAGACAAGTCGAACTTTGATATTCTTTTAATCTTTATCTCGGTTAACCTCACCACATCATCATCGGTAACTTCTCTTACCAAATGAGTAACATAAGGCTTAAGTCCATTGTGAATTGCTGATATAACACCTTCCCAAGTCTCTTCCTCCTCTATATCGATATATATTCTATTCTCGATGAAAATACGTTCTAAGGACGACATGTGCCATTGCTCCTTCAATTCATGGAGTTGTACTTCTAACTCTTTCTTGAGCAAATCAACAGTGTTTTCTGTGGACTTTCTTAAGATTTCAGAAACTCCAATAAATACAGGTTTTTCATCTTCAATAACACAAGATAATGGAGAAATAGAAACTTCACAATCTGTAAATGCAAAAAGAGCGTCAATTGTTTTATCTGGAGAAATGTTTGGTGGAAGATGTATTAATATCTCAACATTCTGAGCCGTATTATCTTCTATTTTTTTTATTTTTATTTTACCCTTATCATTTGCTCTAAGTACAGAATCAATAAGTGATGATGTTGTTGTACTAAAAGGAATTTCAGTAAGCTTCAATGTCTTTTTATCCTCAACTACAATTCTACTTCTAACTCTTACCTTACCTCCTCTTAACCCATCGTTATAGTTCGAAAAATCAGCTATTCCGCCGGTTAAAAAATCTGGTAATATTTCTATTTTTCGTCCCTTAAGAATACTGATAGAAGCGTCAATAAGTTCATTAAAATTATGAGGCATTATTTTAGTAGAAAGCCCAACAGCAATCCCCTCTACACCATGAGCTAAAAGTAATGGAAACTTTACAGGCAGGTGAACAGGTTCTTTATTCCGTCCATCATATGACGATTCCCACTCAGTTATTTTAGGATTAAAAAGTATTTCTAAAGCAAATTTTGATAATCTAGCCTCAATATATCTCGGAGCCGCAGCTCTATCTCCGGTAAGAACATTTCCCCAGTTACCCTGAGTATCTATCAATAATTCTTTTTGACCGATTTGAACCATTGCATCACCAATTGAAGCATCACCATGAGGATGATATTTCATTGTATTTCCCACAATATTGGCAACTTTATTATACCGTCCATCATCAAGCTCCTTAATAGAATGCATAATTCTACGCTGAACTGGCTTAAATCCATCAAATATATCTGGTATTGCTCTCTCTAGAATAACATAAGATGCATAATCAAGAAACCATTCTTGATACATGCCCGTGATTTTATTTACATGTACTTCTTGAACATCCTTAGATTCAGGATTTTCATTTTGATTTTCATCCGAATGCAACTCTTCCTCGTAGTGGTCCTTGTTCATCTATCACTTCCTTTTTATTATTTCTCAACACTGTACTTAACGATTGTTTTAAGGATGAAACTTCATCTTTATTGAGATAACTAATAGGGATTTTTAAGGTTTTTCTTTTTCCACTACTTCGTAAATTTAAATATAAAGTTTTTCGAAGCAGGCCATTCTTAATTTTAAAGCCACCAAGTTTAGATTTTGGAAACTCGGCAAAAAAATCATTGTCTGAAATTTTCGAATACAGAATAGGTTCCGATGATTTTATAACTAAAGCTTCTCCATCACTATCAAATTTAAAAAATGGAAAGCCACGCCAAAATAGTAATAACACAGTTGTAAATAACAATAAAACTAATCCTCCATTTTCAATTGAATTAGTGTATCTTCCAGGAATAATATCATCAATTATATTTATTAAGAATATGACTAGGATTGTCATATAAATCGCATAGAATTGATGTTTTGCTCTTCTATTACTGATTTTCATTTACTATTTTTTTGGATTAGTTTAGTGCCAACAATATATAAAAGTCACGCTTAAAATCCAACAACAATTTAATATAACAAAAATGGGACATTCTTGTTATTTACTCATCAATTAGATCTCGCTCAATTTTCAAATTCTCTATAATAAACTGCTGTCTATCAGGAGTATTTTTCCCCATATAAAACCTCAACAAGTCTTCAATGGTGGTGTTTTTATCCAACATAACAGGATCTAAGCGAATATCATTACCTATAAAGTACTTGAATTCGTCAGGCGATATCTCTCCCAATCCCTTAAATCGTGTTATTTCAACTTTATTTTTTAACTTTTCTATTGCATTCTGCTTCTCCATCTCTGAATAACAGTAAATTGTTTCTTTTTTATTTCTTACTCTAAAAAGTGGCGTTTCAAGAATATATAGGTGTCCTTCTTTTATTAATTCAGGAAAAAATTGCAAGAAGAATGTTATCAGCAAAAGGCGAATATGCATACCATCAACATCGGCATCAGTGGCGATTACTATATTATTATATCGTAAATTTTCAATACCATCTTCAATATTCAAGGCAGCTTGCAATAAATTAAATTCCTCATTTTCATAAACAACTTTTTTCGTAAGTCCATAACTATTTAAAGGCTTCCCCTTAAGCGAGAAAACTGCTTGAGTATTTACATCTCGTGATTTTGTAATTGATCCACTTGCAGAATCTCCTTCGGTAATGAATATAGACGTTTCTAGTTGTCTCTCTGCTTTCTGGTCGCCATAATGTACTCTACAATCTCTAAGTTTCTTATTGTGTACACTAGATTTCTTAGCTCTTTCTCGTGCTAATTTTTTGATTCCGGAAAGATCCTTTCTCTCTCTTTCAGCCTGAAGAATTTTCTTAAACAGAGCATCAGCAACATCAGGGTTTTTATGTAAAAAATTATCTAATCTTGTCTTGATAAAATCGTTCACAAAAGTTCTGATAGTCTGCAAATCAGGTCCCATCTCTACCGAACCTAATTTTGTTTTGGTCTGCGACTCAAATATCGGCTCAATAACTTTTATACTTATAGCTGCAATAATAGATTTTCTAACATCAGAAGCATCAAAACTCTTATTATAGAATTCTCTAATTGTTTTCACAACAGCTTCTCTAAAAGCAGTCTGATGAGTTCCTCCTTGGGTTGTGTGTTGGCCATTTACAAAAGAATAATACTCCTCATTGTATTGAGTCTGAGAATGGGTCATTGCCAACTCTATATCTTCATCCTTAATATGTATAATTGGATATACTATCGGATTAGTGATATTGTCATTTAACAAATCTCTTAATCCATTCTCTGAATAATACTTTTCGCCATTAAATACTATGGTTAAACCAGGATTTAAATACACATAATTTAAAACCATGCGCTCTACATATTCTGATCTGAAGTTATAATTCGGAAATATTTTTTCGTCGGGAACGAATATTATTTTAGTTCCTTTTCGTAAACTTGTATCAACAATACCTTCATCAAGAGTTTTATTTCCTACTGAAAATTCTGAGATTTTTGTTTGTCCATCTCTTACAGACTGTACTCTGAAAGAAGAAGAAAGAGCGTTTACCGCTTTTGTACCTACGCCATTTAAACCAACTGACTTTTTAAATGCTCTACTATCGTATTTTCCTCCTGTATTAATTTGCGACACACAGGCATTAACTTTTCCAAGAGGGATTCCTCTTCCATAATCACGAACAGAAACTTGCTTGTCTTTAATAGATATATCAATAGTTTTCCCAACTCCCATCACAAACTCATCTATGGAGTTATCGATGATTTCCTTCAATAATATATATATACCATCATCAGATGAAGAACCATCCCCAAGCTTACCGATATACATACCAGGTCGCATTCTGATATGCTCTTTCCAATCGAGGGATTTAATATTATCTTCAGTATAAGAAGCGGCAGCCATACTTTTAGGTTATTTTATATTTTTTTTCAACAATAATTATATACTTAAATCTCTAAAAACTAATATTAATACTAATTAACAATAGCGACTAGTTATCAGCACTTAAATATATCATAATACTATTCAATAAAAAATAGCTTTAGCCAACTTTTATCAACAGGCTTATTAACTTGAAAAAAAGATGTAATTGATTATTGATATTAGAACGAAAAATCTAAATAATTGCAGGTGAAGTTTGCTAATTCTACCAATTGCCTTATGAAATGACGGTTAAATAAAACCAAAGCAAATTTTCTTTATAGGAGTATTAAATTTCTTTCATAGCCTAAGCTAATGAAGAAATTTAATATAAACCAGAACCGAGCATGTACTATGCAACATAGAAAATTGTTAATTTAAACACATGCGAACACTACCTGACCTTTGATGAATTTCATATCAGGTAATAGACGAAAGTTTAATAAGACATTTCATGATGTATTTGAACTTTACATCTATCCATAACAGATTTTGTAGAATATAACGCTAAAAAAAACTCCCATATATATGGGAGTTAATCGATAGTATTTCAAAAGTAACGGCGCTAAAAGCCATCATTAAATAATTCTTTACACGTTAAACAAGAAGTGCATAACATCGCCATCCTGAACTACATATTGCTTCCCTTCAACTCTGAGTTTACCAGCATCTCTACATTTTGATTCTGATCCAAACTCAACATAATCGTCATACGAAATTACATTAGCACGGATAAATCCTTTTTCGAAATCAGAGTGAATTACGCCTGCAGCTTGTGGTCCTGTCGCTCCTACAGCAACTGTCCAAGCTCTTACTTCTTTTACACCTGCAGTAAAATATGTTTGCAAATTAAGTAAAGTATATGCTTTCTGAATAAGTCTAGAAACACCTGGTTCAGTAAGACCTATTTCTTCTAAAAACATTTGCTTTTCGTCAAATTCTTCTAATTCTGCAATATCAGCTTCTACAGCTGCTGCAAGAACAATAATTTCAGAGTTTTCGTCTTTCGTAGCCTCTTCTACTTGTCTTACAAAATCATTCCCGTCTTTAGCAGAAGCTTCATCTACATTACAAACATAAAGCACAGGTTTATCAGTAAGCAATTGCATAGAAGTTATCAATTCACGATTTTCATATTCTACAGCTCGTGCTGATATACCGTTTCCTAAAGCTTCTTTAAAAACTTCAAGAACTACAACATTCTTTTTTGCTTCTTTATTTCCTGTTTTTGCAATCTTTTTATCTTTCTCAAGGCGCTTTTCCACAGTTTCAAGATCTTTTAACTGCAACTCCATATCTATGATATCTCTATCTCTAACAGGATCAATTGTTTCTTCAACGTGAGTAATATTTTCATCCTCAAAACATCTAAGTACGTGGATAATTGCATTTGTCTCGCGAATATTTGCAAGAAATTTATTTCCCAGTCCTTCACCTTTAGATGCTCCTTTAACTAAACCAGCAATATCAACGATATCAACCGTTGCAGGCTGAACTCTTTCAGGGTTTACAAGCTCAGAAAGCTTTGCGATACGATCATCAGGAACCGTAACCACACCTTCGTTTGGTTCTATAGTACAAAATGGAAAGTTAGCTGATTGTGCTTTAGCATTAGACAAACAGTTAAACAATGTTGATTTTCCAACATTTGGCAATCCTACGATTCCACACTTCATATCTTTATATTTTTTATTAGCCCAGATCAAGAGTACGTAGCACACAGCCATAACACTCTTAAAGATGAGATTATTCTTCATTTAAAACGGGTGCAAAGGTACTTAATTTTAGCGCATAAAAAAAGCCCCTTTAATAAGGAACTTTTTTTCATTTAATATTATCAAACTCATTGCTAATAGCTAAATGCTAATAGCTAGTGTTTTCTATTTAGCAATATTTACCGCTCTTGTTTCGCGTATTACAGTTATCTTAACTTGTCCTGGATAAGTCATCTCAGTTTGTATCCTTTGAGAAATATCATATGACAATGTTGCAGCATCAGTATCTGAAACTCTTTCTGATTCAACCAAAACTCTTAATTCTCTACCTGCTTGGATTGCATAAGCTTTTGTAACTCCATCACTTTCTAAAGCTAAATCTTCAAGTTCTTTCAGTCTCTTCAAATAAGAATCTACAACTTGTCTACGAGCTCCAGGTCTTGCACCAGAAATAGCATCACAAACTTGAATTATAGGAGAAATCATATTCTTCATCTCAATTTCGTCATGGTGTGCACCAATAGCATTACATACATCAGGGTGTTCTCCATACTTTTCTGCCCACTGCATTCCTAGTATTGCGTGTGGAGTCTCAGATTCTGTTTCAGGAACCTTGCCAATATCGTGAAGTAATCCAGCACGTTTAGCCATTTTTGCATTTAAACCAAGCTCTGCAGCCATAGTTCCTGCAAGATTAGCCACTTCTCTAGAGTGTTGCAATAAGTTTTGACCATAAGAAGAACGATATTTCATTCTTCCAACAATTTTTATCAACTCAGGGTGTAATCCATGGATACCTAGATCCATAACTGTACGCTTACCTACTTCAATAATCTCATCTTCAATCTGCTTTTCAGTTTTAGCAACTATTTCCTCAATACGCGCAGGGTGAATACGTCCATCTGTCACCAATTTGTGCATAGACAAACGAGCAATCTCTCTACGGATAGGATCAAAACAAGAAAGGATAATTGCTTCCGGAGTATCATCTACAATAATCTCAACACCTGTAGCCGCTTCAAGAGCTCTAATATTCCTTCCTTCACGACCGATTATTCTTCCTTTAATATCGTCAGATTCAATATTAAATACTGATACTGAATTCTCAATTGCATGTTCAGTAGCAACTCGCTGTATTGTATTAATAACAATCTTTTTAGCCTCATTTTTAGCAGTAAGCTTAGCTTCCTCGATAGTGTCCTGAATAAAATTCATAGCATCAGCCTTAGCTTCTACCTTTAACGAATCTAGTAACATAACCTTAGCATCTTCTTCTGAGAGACCAGAAATATTTTCTAATTCGTCAACCTGTTTTCTGTGTAGCTTTTCTACTTCTAAAGTCTTTTTATCAAGAGACTGAACCTTCTTTGAAACATCTTCCGTCTGTCTATCTAACTCTTGATTCTTCTTTTTTGTTTTGTCTAATTCTTGTGAAATCTTTGATTCTTTCTGCTTAATTCTTTTTTCAGCTTCCGTAATCTTTCTATCCTTTGAATTAATTACCTTTTCATGTTCACTCTTTAGCTCAATAAACTTCTCTTTTGCTTGAAGTATTTTTTCTTTCTTTAATGCTTCAGCCTCAGCCTTACCTTCTTTCACAAAAGATACTGCATCTCTTTTAGCATCTAGTAATAATCTTGCTCGTTTCTTCTCTATGTCTTTACTATTCAATATTCGAGAAGAAAAGAATCCTAATACTGCAGCTATTATTGCTACTGCAACTATTAGAATAATAATCGTACTATCCATAATGGTTTGTTTTTTTTTTAAATAAAAATCCTACACCGATTCCGTTAGTGTAAACTCCTAGTATACAGGATTAAGAGCTAAATTGAAGTTTAAGTATCCGCTGTTTTTCAAAAAAATGAAAATCCCGAGGGCGCGGCCCGCTTGTGCAACAAAAACACACTCTTTATTATTATAATGTTGAGTTTACCAAAAAATAAGAACCAATGTAGGAAAAATATTTTACTATCTAAAGTTAGTTAAATTACTTGATTTATTAAAGTATTTAACGCGTTTAATTTTTCTGAGACTAAACTACTCTCATCATCAGAAGCTTTATTAGCTTTTTCGAGCTGTGAAGCGAATTGTAATGCACACATAGCCAACACATCCTGCTTATCCTTGACAGCGTAATTCTTTTCAAATTCCTTTATCAAAGTTTCTACATTATGAGCTACCTTTCGAAGATCGTCCTCCTCACTTGGAGAGATATTCAAAGGATACACTCTATCGGCTATCGAGATTTTAACTCTAATTTTATCTGCCATTACTATTATATAAGTTTAAAACCAACACTAAACTTGGCATTAACCCTGCATCAACGCTATACAACTATCAATTTCACGCACTAAATGATTTATTTTCAATTTAGTTTCTCGTACTCCCTCGTCACTTCCACTTAAAGCAGAAGCTACTTTAGTTCTCTGATATTTCTCCCTCAAATGTAAATTCTCTACATCCATTTCTTTCAATTTGCCTTGCAATTCTTCAACAAGAGCGTATAATTCCTCATTTTTATCCTTGATTTTTTGGTGCTCGCGAACCAGAAGATCCACTTTACCTTCAAGAGTAACAACAACTTCGGATAATACTTTCATTGAAAGAGAGTTTGAAACTAACAGATACAAATTTAACATTCGATGTCTAACAAACAAATTTACTGACTACAAAATAAAATATTTTATTACAAAAACTTTATTTTTTTTGTTAATAACAATAATTAAAACTCTTTTTCATAGCATGCTTGATGCTTATATTTGCGGCAAATAATATCGTAAGCACAAATTTATAGGAATAATGATGAAGAAGTCAATTTTAATATTAATTATAATATTATCTATTAATGTAATATCATCGGCGCAAGCTCCAAAAAAATACGATTTAGCATCTCCATTAGATGTTCCCCTAGTTCTTTCTGGAACTTTTGGAGAACTGAGATCTAATCATTTTCATGCTGGGATCGACATTAAAACACAAGGAAGAGAGGGACTTACTGTACACTCAATGGACGATGGATACATCAGTAGGATTAATGTTTCTCCATGGGGTTACGGTAAAGCTATTTACATAACTCATCCTAATGGTCTAATTTCAGTTTATGGACATCTACAAAAATTCAATCCTGAAATAGAGAAATACGTTAAAGCTTATCAATACAAAAAAGAGAGGTTTTCAGTTAGTATCTACCCAAAGGAAAATGAGCTTAAAATTTCAAAACGAGATATTATAGCATTCTCGGGGAACACAGGTGGGTCTGGAGGGCCACATTTACATTTCGAGATAAGAGATGCTAAGACGCAAACTACTCAAAATCCATTTAATTACGATTATAAAGTTGCCGACACTAGAGCTCCTAAAATAAATGGCGCTTACCTATATTCTTTTGACAACATCAACGGAAATCAACTTTCGTTTGATAACATTAAACTAAACTACAACAAAGAGAAGAAAATTTTCAACAGCAACAAATTATCTGTTTCTGCAGGATGGGTTGGAATAGGCGTTGACTCTTATGACAAGTTGAACGGAGCTGAAAACAAAAATGGAATATACTCTGTAGAGCTTTATAAATCTGATACTTCAATTTTTGTTTACAAAATGAACTCGATTGCTTTTTCGGAACAGAGATATATAAATTCTCTAATCGACTATTCTTATTATAAGAAAAAAAGCAAGAGAATTCAAAAGCTATTTTTAGAGCCAGGAAATAAACTTTCTATTTATTCTAAACACATTAATAAGGGTTTTATAAAAATAGAAGAAGGAAAAAACTACTCTCTAAAACTAGTTGTAAAGGATTATGCTGGTAACAAGTCAATAGTAAACATAAATCTTATTGGGACAAAGGCTGTAATAAAAGCAGAAAGTAAAGATCAAACTGTTTTCGAATATACTAAAGAGAATAAATTCAAAACTGATGCTATGATAATAGAAGTACCTAAAAATACTTTCTATTCAGATATTAATTTCAACTATAATATTAAAAACGGAATCCACTCAATTGGAAACAGAGGAATTCCTTTGCATAAAAGCTACTTGCTCGAGATTAAACCAGAGCAATTAACAGACAGTTTAAAAGACAAAATGCTAATTGTATCAGTAAGCAAAAAAGGCTATAAATCATCGATAGGTGGTAAATACAAAAATGGTTATATGACTACTAAAACAAGAAGCTTTGGAAAATTCACAACGGCAATAGACACTATTGCTCCAGTTATAAAAGGCATCAACATTAGTGAAGGTAAATGGATGACAAAAGAGAGATTTCTAAAAATTACAATTAAGGATAACTTAGCAGGAATTAAGTCTTTCAAGGGCAATATAGATGGCAAATGGGTGTTATTAGAATACGACCCGAAGAAAAGTTTATTAAAATACAACTTCTCTGATATTGTTCTTGAAGGTAAAAAGCATACTTTTACGCTCGAAGTATCAGATAATGTTGGCAACATAACAGAATATGAGTCATCATTCTTCAAATAAAAATAACTAATTTGAAAATATTTAAACTAACCATTTTCCTATCATTCTTCTACATCTTTGCCTTTGCACAAGAGGTATCAATTCATGGGAAAATTGTAGACAAAAACAACAGAGGGATTGATGGTGTAGCCGTTCAAGTTGGTGGTTTTGGATCTGTTTCAAACAATGATGGCACCTACTCTATTAAAGTGAAAGACCGCAAAGACTATACTGTAGCTTTCTCTCATATCAGATATAATTACCTAATAAAACAAATTGATGACAACAATTTAGGTTCAATTGAATTGAATGTTTCATTGATTGAAAAAAGCAACCAAATAGACGAAGTTGAAGTAATAGGCAGTAAAGTTAGCACCACTAACGTAAACAAATTAAATGCTGAAGAAGCAACGGTAATATCAACTGCTGGAGATGGGATTGTTTCTCTATTGAAATCTCTACCAGGCGTTGCATCAAACAACGAACTGAGCTCACAATATATGGTGAGAGGAGGTAATTTTGACGAAAATCTTATTTACGTTAACGGGATGGAAGTTTACAGACCATTCTTAATTAGATCAGGACAGCAAGAGGGATTGAGCTTTGCCAATTCGTCAATGGTTAAAAATATCGAATTCTACGCTGGTGGTTTCGAATCTAAATACGGAGACAAAATGTCATCAGTATTAAATATTGAATATCGTGAACCAAAAGAATTCCAAGCATTGTTCGAAGCAAGCTTATTAGGGGCTAGTGCCACGGTAGATCTCGTATCGAAAGATAAGAAATGGAGTTCTATAATAGGCATGAGGTACAAAAACATCAGCCTAATTACCAAAACTCAAGATACTGAAGCAAATTTCACTCCTATATATACTGATATTCAATCTGTAGTATATTATCGACCTAATGAGAAATTTAAACTTAGCTTTCTATCTAACCTTTCATTAAATCAATACAATTACACTCCAGTAAGTAGAAAAACAAATTTCGGAACAATAAACCAACCATTACAGCTAATAGTATTTTACGACGGTAATGAGCAAGATAATTACCTCACATGGTCATTAAATGCCAATGCCGAATATATTTTTAACGAAAGTACCATTAGCAAGTTTTACGTATCATCTTTTCAAACACAAGAAAGCGAATATTATGATATTCTTGGACAGTATAGATTAAGCGAATTGAACGGAAGTATCGGTGACGATGACTTTGGAAACCCTATAAATACTATCGGAATAGGCACACAACTAGAGCATGCTAGAAACGAATTTGATGCCTTAGTAATCAATATCGGAACATCTACTAAACACATTTTAAGTGACGACAGAAAACTTGAATGGGGCTTTAGATATAGTCGAGAGGATATTTACGACAGACTAAATGAATGGGAGTACGTTGACTCATCAGGTTTCTCGCTACCGCACAACAACAATTTTGAGCCTCAGGAACCTTACAACGGTCCACTTGAAGTATATCACAGTGCTAGTGCTAACAATTCTCTAAACTCTCATAGAGCAGAGGTATTTACACAATATGAACAAAAATTTGAAATAAATGATATCACCATTTCTTACAATGTCGGAATTAGAGCTAATTATTGGACTGTAAACAATCAGCTAAGTGTTAGCCCTAGAGGTATAGTAAACTTCCACAACCAAAACAACCCTAATATGCTATACTGGGTTTCGGTTGGAAAATATTCTCAGGCGCCATTTTATAGAGAGCTACGAACTTTTGATGGTAGCCTGAATAAAGATGTAAAAGCCCAAGACAGTTGGCATTTTGTTTTAGGAGCAAATTATAATTTTTACGCATGGAATAGGCCATTTAAATGGACAAGCGAGCTATATTACAAAAAAATGACAAACCTAAATCCATACATTGTCGACAATGTTAGATTAAGATATTACGGAAATAATTCAGGTGTGGGATATGTAGCAGGTGCTGATTTTAGAATAAATGGTGAATTTGTTCCTGGTGTAGAGTCATGGATGTCAATGGGAATTATGAAAGCCGAGCAGAGCATAGACAATCAAGGATATATTCCTCTTCCCACTGATCAAAGGTTTAAGTTTGCAATGTTCTTCCAAGATTATCTTCCAAAATTCCCCACGTTTAAAGTAAACTTAAATCTAGTTTACAGTACAGGACTTCCTGGAGGAGGTCCTAGTTATGGCGACCCTTACGAATATCAGATAAGACTGCCAGACTATAAGAGATTGGATATTGGTTTTACCAAAATATTTTCGGATCACGCACATGACATCACATCATCATGGATGCCTGATGTGAAATATGCTAGTTTATCGTTAGAAATATTAAATGTAGCCGACATCAAAAATACAATTTCATACTCATGGGTTAGAGACGTTTACTCTAAAGGAATGTACGCTGTACCAAACAAACTTACGGGTATATTCTGGAATGTAAAACTTCAAGTACGTATATAACATAATACAAAAACACTATACTCCACTACAAACACTAGCTCTCACAGCTTTATTCAATCAACTAAAAATCAATATGTTAAAATTCTTTTTTATATAAAAAAAGAAATGTATTTTTATCCTAACTAATAACAATTATTGTTTATTGAATTCTATCAAAAGGAATAAAAATCATTTAACACAACTACTCACTAGTATTTAACTCCGTGAACTATGTTGGATTTTTGCTCGATTAACACTAAATAAATCTCAAAGTGATTGTTTAGATTTAATTGACATAAAACATCAAGATAAACTCTTGTGTACATGATGATTAATAATCATTTCTAGAAGGAATAAGAATTCACCTGACAATAAAAAAAACGCGAACAGATAAACCGAACATGAGTATTATCTCATGTAAGTCGTAAGGCAGGTAGTATCTAAGCTATTAAAAACAAATTATTTGCAGATGAAATGAGTATGAGTAACAATTTTCTAACTCAATGGAATAATCACTTCATACGAACCTATCTACCGTTAGGTAGGCACCATCTGACCTATAAAAATTAAATTAATTGCAGATGAAAAGAATTATTGTAGACTTCAAGAAAATGAGTGGAAAGATTAAGAGGCTTTTCCGAACTCAATATCCAGACGGATATGACACTAGAGATCTGATTGAATTCAGAAACCACAGAAACGAACTTATTAAAGCCGTGGAAGTGAAAGACAAAGATAAAGACACCACGTTTTTAGTAAAGTTAGCTACTACTCAAGGAATTTCTGTAGACAAGTTAAACACTAGAGCAAAATAGTTTTTACTAGGTTTTTTGAAGATAATCTTCCCCATAATTTACATGATTATGGAGAAGATTATTTATTTTAATCTAATTTTTCTGTTTTTGCAATTATTGTCGACACTGCAGCATCTCCCGTCACATTTACTACTGTTCTCAACATATCTAGAAGCCTATCTACTGGTAAAATAATTGCTATCCAAGCAGGATCTAAGCCTACCGTTTGTAAAACAATCATCAACATAACTAAACCTGCGCCAGGTATTGCAGCTGAACCAATTGAAGCTAAAGTAGCAGTAAGCACAATCGTAATTTGGTGTGCTATATCTAAATCTACATTGTGAAGATGGGCTAAAAAGATTACTGCAATAGCTTGATACAGACTCGTTCCATCCATATTTACAGTGGCACCAATTGGCAACACAAAACTAGTAACTCTTTTATCTACTCCAAGATTCTCTTCTACACATTCCATAGTCACGGGTAGAGTAGCAGCACTAGAGCTAGTTGAAAACGCTAAGGCTTGCGCTTCACTTATTCCCGAAAAGAACTTCCTATATGAAAAATCTTTCCTTGTAAACATTTTCAACAGTAAGGGATACACCCCAAAAGCCATAAGAATTAAACCTAAAGCTACTACAACAAAATACCAACTCAATCCTTTAAATATCTCTAAAACTTTTGCAGGATTATCTCCAGCCATTTTAGAAACAATTCCTGCCATCAAAGCAAATACAAAATATGGTGCAGCCTTCATTATTAGCTCAACCATTTTTATAAATACGTCATTAATCCCATTTATTAATTCAATAACGTGGAATGATGATTTTTTAGGAATCATAAGTAAGCTAATCCCAAAGAACAATGCGAAGAAAATAATCTGAAGCATTAAACCATTATCGTTCAACGAAACAAAAATATTTGAAGGTACCATATCTACCAAAAACTGAAGTGGTCCAGCTTCTTTGGTAGACTGAGCCAATTTCATCTTATTCTCTATTTCAGCCGTAACAATTTCTGATCCGTTTCTCTTAGCTACTTCCGAAACTAGTTGTTTATTTTTTGCATCACAAGTAAAACAGTTATCGTCTACTATTCCAACCCCCGAACTCTTTGCCCACAACTCATAAACTATTCTATTTTCTACTCTCGACTCTTCTTTAACTAATTTACCAGGCTTAATAAAATTAACTAGACCTAAACCTAAAGTAATGGCTAACACCGTAGTACTAAGATACAAACCTAATGTTTTGAATCCCATCTTTCCGAGTTTATCAGGATCGCCAATACCTGCAACTCCACCGATAATAGAAAAAAGCACTAAAGGGACGGCAATCAATTTAAGAAGATTTATGAAAATCTTACCAAAAGGATCTATCCAGTTCATTGTAAACTCAGACCAACCAAAATGACTAGATGATAGTGCCCAGATAACTCCAAGCAAGAGGCCTATGACTATCTGCCAATGAAGTTCTAATTTTTTCTTCTTCATTTATTTATACTCTTCGAGTTTTATTAATCAAGTAATAATCTGCCAATACTAAAGCTGCCATAGCTTCGACAATAGGCACAGCTCTTGGAACAACACATGGATCGTGCCTACCTTTAGGATTCAGCTCTACTTCTTTATAGTTTTGATCAATCGTCATTTGCGGCATTAACAAAGTAGCAACGGGTTTAAAAGCTACATTAAAATATATTTCTTCCCCATTTGAGATACCTCCTTGTATTCCTCCTGATCGATTAGTTTTTGTAGAACCATCAAGATTAAACAAGTCATTGTGTTGCGACCCTCTCATCTTACTACCTTCAAAACCACTACCGTACTCAAAACCCTTCACAGCATTTATCGAAAACATCGCTTTAGCTAATTCAGCTTGCAATCTATCAAAAACAGGCTCACCTAAACCAGCAGGAACACCATCAATCATACAAGCAACAACACCACCTATGGTATCACCTTGCATTCTAACATCAGTGATAAGATCTTCCATTCTTTTTGCGGTATCAGCATCAGGACATCTAACAATATTTTTTTCTATTTCTCCTAGGTCAATTTCATTATGCGGAACATTAAGTGATATATCTCCCACCCTAGACACATAAGCATTAATAGACATTTTAGGAATTATCTGCTTCGCAATAGCTCCTGCAACAACACGAATTGAAGTTTCTCGAGCCGATGATCTACCTCCTCCCCTATAATCTCTAAAACCATATTTCTGATCGTAGGTATAATCGGCATGTGATGGTCTATAAGCCTTAGCAATATCACCATAATCACCTGAACGTTGATTTTGATTTTTTATAATAAAGCCAATAGAAGTACCTGTAGTTTTTCCCTCAAAAATTCCAGAGAGAAATTCTACCTCATCGTCTTCTTTCCTTTGGGTTGTTATCTTTGATTGACCAGGTTTCCTCCTCTGCAAATCTATATTTATCGCTTTAAAATCTAACTCTATTCCCGCAGGAACTCCATCAAGAACACCTCCAAGCGCTACGCCGTGTGATTCTCCGAAAGTACTTACTTTCAATATTCTTCCAAATGTATTTCCAGCCATATTATTTTTTTCCTTGTTGGACAAATGTAGTAAATCAATACACATTAATAAAATATAGCTTCAACAATGTAAAAAAGCATATATATAATATTTCACATATTTTTAAGACTTCATTTCAATCACGAGAGTTATATTTGCAAGAATTTAAGAATAAATAATTTATTAAGCATTATAATTATGAAGCAATTCAGATACTTAGCGCTACTATTTTTAGGATTAACACTTAGTGTTCAATCATATGCGCAAAAGACAGCTGCACCACAAAACTGGCAACATCTCGACAACGAAAAAGATGGCTACTATGGTGTATCTACAGATAAAGCATACAATGAGCTACTTAAGGGAAAAGAAGGTAAAAAAGTTGTAGTTGCCGTAATTGACAGTGGTTCTGATGTTACTCATGACGATCTTAAAGGAGTACTTTGGACTAACAAAGGAGAGATTGCGGGTAACGGAATTGATGATGATAACAATGGCTACATCGACGATGTTCACGGATGGAGTTTCTTAGGATATAAAGGAGTTAATGTTTTAGAAGAAACATTAGAGTTAACTCGTCTATATGCAAGTTACACAAAGGAATTTGAAGGTAAGGACTTGAAAAAACTTTCTAGAAAAGAAAAGAAGGACTACAAAGAATATCAAAAAATCAAAGCTGCTTTTGAGGAAGAAAGAAATTCTACTCAAGAACAATATGACCAATATAAATCTATGATTCACGGTGTAGTGAGAAACTATAATTTGATTGCTGCATATTTAGACAAGGATGATTTTAAGTACAATGACTTGAAAAGCATTACATCTATGGATCACATTATCCAAGATGGAAAAACAAATTTTTCAATGATACTTCAAGGTGATACAACAATTTCTGCAGACTTGATCATAAATAACATCAAGAATAGAGGAGAAAAAGTAGACAACTATTTTACTGAAAAACTAGATTACAATTTAAACCCTGATTGGGCTCCAAGAGCTGATGTAGGTTATAAAGATTCAGACCTTAAAGATTTCAACTACGGAAGTAATGTTTATTTAGCAGGCGGAGCAGAAAATGGACACGGATCGCACTGTGCAGGTATTATCGCTGCAGAAAGAAACAACGATATCGGAATGGATGGAGTTGCAGGCAATGTTGAGATTATGACAATTAGAGCCGTTCCTAATGGAGATGAACACGATAGAGATATTGCTGCTGCAATGAGATATGCTGCTGACAATGGTGCTCAGATTATTAGCATGAGCTACGGTAAGTCATACTCATACGATAAAGATGCTGTTGATGCTGCAATTAAATATGCTATAAAAAAAGGAGTTCTATTTGTGCACGCTGCAGGAAATGATGGTAAAGACATAGATAAGGAAAATAATTTCCCTAACGTTAAAAACTCTAAAAGTAACGCAAAAGCTTGGATAGAGGTAGGTGCTTCTTCTTGGAAAACAGGCGAAGACCTTCCTGCTGTATTCTCGAACTACGGAAAGAAGAGCGTTGATTTATTCGCTCCAGGAGTAGATATTTACTCTACTGTTCCAATGAATGATTACGACACATATAGTGGAACTTCTATGGCTACTCCTGTTGTTGCAGGTGTTGCTGCGGTTGTAATGAGCTACTATCCTGATTTAAGCGCAAAACAAGTGAAAAAGATTTTGATGAAATCAGTTACTGAACTTAAAGATTTAGATGTCAAACTTCCAAACGACAGAAGAGACGGAGAAGTTAAAAAAGTAAAGTTTGGTACTCTATCTGTTTCAGGAGGAATTGTAAACCTATACAATGCTCTTAAATTAGCAGAGAAAGAATAAACACACACAATAAACAACTAAAAAAAGGTTGGGAGTCATATGACTTTCAACCTTTTATTTTTTTATACGATTTGTTATAGTTTACATTGTGCCAAGACCACTGCATCATTAAATCAACTAGTTCTACTGTTATTTTAATGGGTTAATTGCTTACGAGGTTAAAAAGTTATGAGCTTGTAATCCTTTCAACCTTTTTGTCTTAACCTTAACTTAGGTTATTAA
>JAGLEB010000070.1 GCA_023145275.1 Flavobacteriales bacterium
TTGATGCTGAGCTTTTAGGTCGTCACCCTTTCCCTGGTCCAGGTTTAGCAATTCGTATTCTTGGCGATGTAACTGTAGAGAGAGTAAGATTACTACAAGAAGTTGATGCTATATTTATCCAAGGACTTAAAGACGATGGTCTTTATGATAAAGTTTGGCAGGCTGGAGCAATATTCCTTCCTGTAAATACAGTTGGAGTAATGGGCGATGAGCGTACTTACGAAAATGCAGTAGCATTACGTGCGGTAGAATCTACCGATGGTATGACAGCCGATTGGGTTCACTTACCTTACGAGTTCCTTGCTAAAATTTCAAATAAAATAATCAATCAAGTTAAAGGAGTTAATAGAGTAGTATATGATATAAGCTCTAAGCCACCTGCAACTATTGAGTGGGAGTAAAATTCTATAATATCTATTGGTCGCAAATTTGTGAATTATTAATCAACTAAATTTTGTTGAAAAACAGAGTGTTAGGGATATTCTAAATTCATGAATTTGCGGCTTATTTATTTTTAAAATACTATATTTGAGAATGAATATTTTTTAATTTAGCCTTCTTAACTTAAACTTTCTTAAATGAATGATTTTTTCAAATTATTAATGATAATAACTGTATTTAGTCTTTCGCTAAATACTTCATTTGCTCAAGAAAAATACAAAACTCATATCGTAAAAACGGGTGAAAACATAAGGTCTATAGCTAAGGACTATAAAGTTACGCCTTACGATCTTATTAAGCTAAATCCTGACGTAAGTGACCCTCCATCTATGGGTACAAAAATTATTGTTCCTTCTTCATCGTTAAAGTCGGAAAGTAATAATAAGGCTGTGACTGCCGAAAAGAATGAAAATCCAATTAATGATGCTAATATTGAGGGAAATGTTTATCATAAAGTTGTAGCCAAAGAAACACTGTATTCTCTATCTAAACAATACCATGTTGAGGTTAAAGACTTATATGCTTCTAACCCTATTCTTATAGAAGGATTAAAAACAGGAATGAATTTGTTGATACCACAGTCGAATGTTGTCGTAGAACAAAGAGATAAAACTAAATTTATTTACCATGTAATAGAACCTAAAGAAACTCGCTGGGGCTTGTGTCATAAATATGGAATAACCGAAGAAGATCTTATTGCTAATAATCCGCAAGTTGCTTATAGTGTTAATATTGGAGATACTATATGGATCAGAAAAAGTGAGGCTAAAGAAATAGAAAACATTTCAAATATCAATTATAATTACACTTATTACGAGGTGCTACCCAAAGATACAAACTATGGGATTAGTAAGAAATTTGGAATTGAGGTGAGTGTATTGAAAAAGGAAAATCCAAATATTTCGAAAGGCTTACAAATAGGAATGGTACTTAAAATTCCAAAAGCACCAAGTGTTGTATATGACACGAGCAGATATGAAAAGATCGCATACACAAATCTTCCAAACGATTCGAAATTAACATCTGTTGCTAAGATTGAAGAGCTTGATAAAATAGATATTCCTAAAGTTGTAGATGTAGTATTGATGTTGCCATTTTATTTAGATAAGAATAAAAGTTTTATTCATGAAGCTTCGAAGCCAATGTCAAATACTCAGAACGAGACAGGGCTAACTGTTGAGGGCGCTAAGGTATATCCTAAATCTGCAATTGCTCTAGATTTTTACAATGGAGCTATGTTTGCTATAGATTCCCTAAAAAATATGGGATTGTCTGTTAGGCTAAGAGTTTTTGATACTCAGAAAAGTTTAGATGTGGTGAAACATATTCTAGATGAAAATGATTTTTCAGGAGTAGATGTTGTAATTGGACCTCTGTACACACAGAATGTTGAGTATGTAGCTGATAGATTGAAGTATGACAATGTTTTAGTAGTATCACCTTTATCGAAGAAGTTGGACTTGGATAACAGGTTCAATCTAGTACAGGCAATGCCTTCATCTTATACAACGAAAAATAGTGTGATAAAAGAAATTATTGGTGAAGCAGATAATAGTAATGTTAATGTTATTGTTTTTGGTGGATTAATAGATAAGACTGAAGTTGATTTTGTTCAATCTAGATTGAAGTCATCCATTGATTCAAATAAAGTTTTTACTCATATAGCTAAAGAAAATCTTGTAAATAGAGATGTTGTTTATAGACTTTTAGAGCCTGATACTGATAATATAGTTGTTATTGCCTCAAAAGATGATGTACTTATAACTGATGTTATTACAGCTTTAAATCAAGTTAGTGATTCGTTACCAAATAAAGCATTCCTTCTTAGCAGACCAAAGGTTCTAGATCAGTTAGATAGTGATTATTTGAATAAGGTATCTTTAACTTATCCGGAGGATTATTTTGTTAATAATAGTGATTCAAAAATAGTTAGTTTTAATTCAGCCTTTAAGCGAGATAGCAAATATACTCCAACAATGTTTGCGTACAGAGGTTTTGATGTGACTTATGATATACTGTATTCATTGGGTAAGAATAGTAATATTGAAGTAGGAATACTCAAAAATCACAAAAGGTGTGTTCAAGGAAAATTTAATTATATGAAAACTCCTTTTGGAGGATATTACAATAATTCAGTTTTCATTTTGAGATATGATGATTGGAAGCTTAATGACATTAGTAAGGATCTTTAAATATACTTAGATGAAGGCAATAGTAATTGCAATTGGTGATGAAATTCTTATTGGGCAAGTTGTTGATACTAATAGCACATTTATTAGTAAAGAATTGTATTCAGTAGGGATAGAAACTCTAAAATCTATTTCTATTCAGGATGATCCTACTCAGATTATTTACAATCTTGATCAAGCTTTTAAGGAGGTTGATCTGATTATCTTTACTGGAGGTTTAGGTCCAACAAATGACGATTTAACTAAGCTTACACTTACGGAGTATTTTGGTGATGTACTTGTCTTAAATACTGATGTGCTCGAGCATATAAGGAGTCTTTTTAAGAAGATGAATCGTAAAATGGTTGATATGAATAAGGAGCAAGCTCTCTTGCCAAAAAGATCGACTATTTTGCATAACGAATTTGGTACTGCAGCAGGTATGGTGTTCGAAAAAGGAAATAAAATTGCGATATCGCTACCTGGAGTTCCTTTTGAGATGAAGAATTTAGTTGAAAATCATGTGATTCCTTTTCTTCAAAAAAAATATAATACACTTCAATTAGTACATAAAACTGTTCTTACATATGGATTGCCTGAGAGCGAATTAGCTGAAATAATTTATGATTGGGAGAATTCTTTTCCTGATGATATGAAGTTGGCTTATTTGCCCTCACCTGGTAGGGTTAGACTTCGAATCTCATTAAAAGGGGAAGATAGAGCTGAACTAGTTTCTCGAATAGATGAGAAGGTAGAATCCTTAAAAGATATATTAGGCGATCTCATTTTTGGCTATGATGACGAACAAATTGAAGATGTTGTTGCTAAATTGTTAACTACAGAAAAACTTACTATTTCTACTGCAGAGAGTTTTACTGGAGGGAAGTTAGCTAGTTTGCTTACTTCAGTTCCAGGAAGTTCTAAATACTTTAAAGGTTCTATTGTTAGCTATGCTACAGAAGCTAAGATTGATATTCTTAATATAGACGAATCTTTGATAAAAGAATATACAGTAGTGTCAGAGGAGGTAGCAATATTGATGGCTGATAATGCACGCAAATTGTTTAAAACGGATTATGCTATAGCAACAACAGGTGTTGCTGGTCCGGATAGGGGTGAGGATGGAAAAGATCCCGGAACGGCTATAATTGCAATATCTTCAAAGGGAAAAACTATAGTAAAAGAGTTCCAATTTGGGCAGCCACGAGAAAAGATGCAAGGAAGAGCTATTGCCATGGCATTTGATATGCTGAGAAAGGAAATTCAGTAGTAACTTTGATTGGTATAAGTTTCTAATTCGCAAGTTATGTCCTCACTATTATGTAGGCAGATATGAGATAAATAACTCGCGAAATAGCTTGTTTTTTTTCGCTATGTATGATATTCAAATTAAGCTTTAAGCGCTAAAACTCTTTTTATTGAAGGAATAATGTCCTCTAATATCTCGTCAATTTTCTCATAAGGAGTATTCGGCATAATAATTAGGTGAGTAACCCCTTTTTCTGTTGCTAATTGCCATCTCTCAATTACATCTTGCTCGGGAGCTGTGAAAACCACTGTGATAGAGTTTGTGTTGCGCATAACCTCTATGCCAGCTTCAGTTAATTTTTTGAATGTGTAGTCTGTCTTTTCTAGGCTATCGTCAACTCTTTTTTGTAAGCCTTCTAATCCTAATGATTTAATTGCGTACCACCATACCAAAGGGCTATATCCGTTTCTTGAGCCCGGTATTGTAGTATCGTCACTACCGATGTAGGCAATAGATTTAGCTATGCGGTCGATATTGCTCTTTTTAGCTAAAACAACTCCAGACGGAATTGGAGAACCTAGAAATTTGTGACCACTTATCGACATGCTATCTGCTCCATCTGCAAAATCAAATTTTGGTCTTGGATTTAGAAAAGGAGCTATCATTCCCGATAAAGCACCATCAGCATGAATATAATAATCTTCTATTGCTAAATCGTCCATTATCTCTTTAATCTTACTCAAATCATCTTTAGCTTCTTTCATTGTTGTCCCAATATTTGCAAATATTATTGGAGGCATATGTCTATTTCTAGCAATGGTATCTTTTAAGTCCTGATAATCTAACTCTCCATTATGTTGAGATTTTATTACTACCCTCTGCATGTTGAGTATTCTTAGATTTTTATTTACAGAGTAATGTGTGTTTTGCGAAAAATACACCATGCCTTTAGGGTATAATTCTCTAGCAAGGTATAGTCCATACATATTTCCTTCAGAACCTCCATTTGTAACATATCCCCACCAGTTATCTTTCGGAGCGCGCATTAGTTCAGCCATAAATTCTATAACTTCCCTCTCTATTTCTCTAGAATCAACTTTCCAAGTAGAAGGCATAAATGGGTCTCCAAGGTTGTTTATTGGAAATTTCAAAAAGCGATTTAAATCTTCGTAGTTGAAATCTTTAGAAACGGGGTATCCTAAAAAGTTTTCGGAATGCTTTTTTATAGATTTATATAAAACATCTAATTTCTGTTGGTTGTATGTGTCTAGTTCTCTACGCATGATATCATTGTTTGTTATATGAGTAAAAGTAATGAAAAGACAGTGTTTTTAGGGGTTTAGTTTGTTTTATAGTTGTTGTTTAGAAAATAAAACTAATATCATGACAAAGTTTAGAGAATATATTTACATTAGAGGAGCTAATAGCTATGTAAAAGAAAAATATGCTGACTTATGGATAATATTGATAAGAAAATACTTGGAGCACTACAAAGAGATGCTAGAATGACGATGAAAGAACTAGCTAATGAAGTAGGTATTTCAACAACTCCTGTTTATGAAAGAGTGAAACGATTGCAAGGTAGTGGAGTACTAAAATTTAAGGCAATAGTTGACCGAAAGAAACTCGGATATTCGATGATTGTGTTTTGTCAGATTACACTAAATAGTCATGAGATTGATACTATTAATAATTTTGAAGAAAGGATTAATTCTTTGCCTGAAATTGTGGAGAGTTATCACACTGCGGGTAGCTTCGATTATTTGCTAAAGGTAATAGTGAGAGATATGGATCACTATCAATCTTTTTTAGTTGAGAAATTATCGTCGACAAGAATTATGGCAAATATTCAAAGTGTATTCGTTATGAGCGAAAAGAAGTATTCTTTAGATGTCCCTTTTGATGAAAAATAGGGAGAAGTATTACGTTTATAAGTCTTCTTCTTTTGTGATATTTTGATATGCACCTAAATCCACCTCTCCATTGATGTTTCTCTTTTCGTTTAGAATGTCATATGGAACTTCATTGGCATAAATAATGCTTCCTTTTCCAATCACCTCAGACTCTTCAGTGATACGCAGGTCGTTCATATATTGATCCCAAAAATGATGCTCAACATTTATCAATGTATTTTCGAAAAGAGGATTCCCCTCAATCTCATACCCTAAATCGTTTTTTCTATTAGTGTATTTGATAGAGCTGTTTTCAAATTTATAGTCAAATTTTGCTTCTTCGCTAAAGGCTAAAAACAATTCATCTTCATTATTTCCAGTAAGAATACAATTTCCAAAAAATGCTTCATTTAAATCTCGCGCAATAATCCTTCCATCTGCACTTTGATACCAATTGCTGATATATACAGAAGGCGTCTGTCGTGGAGAAGAATTCCAAAAGTTTGCAAATGTAGAGTGCTTAAAATTGTATTTCCCCCCAATCTGAAGAGCTAAAGAAACTTCTCCACAGTTGTTAACTACAAGGTTTTCTCCAGTTATATATGAGTTCTGCGCTAGAATTCCAATATAGCTTTGATTGTAAATTTGAGTGTTTGTGATTTCCAAGGTAGGCTTTGATGAGTTGCCAATAGAGTCAACTCGTACTCCAATTGTACCGTTTTTAATTACTGCGTAATCAATTGAGTTATTTTTTGAAGTAGGGTAGAACCATATTATCCCCCATTGTCCAGGTATTTCGGAATATGCTGGTTCAAGTCTATCGCCTTCAAATACAACTTCATCGTCTAGTTTACCATGTACTCTAAGACTTGCATCTTTATAAACTATTAAGCCAGAATTATTGTGAAAATGAATTTTTGCACCCGATTGAATATCAAGAGTTCTTGCAGAATCTACAAGCCCATAGCCATATATTACATAAGGTCTTATATTTGTCCATAAGTCATCTTTGATAATGAAAAGGGATTCCCCTTTCTGAGGGAAAAGAAATTCAGCATCTTTTACTAGAGTTACTAGTTTTACATCTTGATTAAAAGTATTGGAACTAAATACAATTGAATCGGTGTAAAGAGGGTCGCTAACTTGATCATAATCAATTGTTGTTTCAATAAAAATAAAAATACTGTCTTTAGGGGCAATTTCAACATCATTCTGAATATTTCCACTGATGCCATTTATATTTATTCTATAGAAAGAACTTTCACCTCTTCCGAGCCTAATTTGTGGAATACTAACCCATTCGTCCTCCTGATTATATACTTTAAGGGTTCTTGTAGACGATCCTATATTTGTAAAAACAGTATCTAAATATACGGTGTCTGATGAGAATTTAAGATTTGTTGTTGCTTGTTTTGCAGTAAAATCCTTTCTACACGAAGAAAAAGTAATTACTGAAAGTAAAATTGCAATATATAGGATAGTGTATTTTTTCATTGAAATGTCAATAGTTATTGATTTTACAATCGCGGCTAAGATATAGTATTAGTAGTAAATCGCAAAGATGAAAATGATTTGCTTTATTTATTTACAGCTGTAGTTTGTTAAGTTTAAATAACTACGCTGAAAGTTGTTGAAAATAAGAATAATTATTTTATCTTTGCACCGCTCTATTTTAATGCTAGATGTGGTGTTTAGTGTTAAATTTTTTATAGTTCCCAACTTACCAAAGGGATTCTATAACATTTGTTTGCAATAACTTGAGAAAAGTTTTTGCATTAAAAGAAATATTAACTATTTTTGCAGTCCGAAAAAAGAAAAGGATTTAAAAAAAATACGATAGAAATAATGAGAAAAGGAATTCATCCAGAAAATAATAGAGTTGTTGCCTTCAAAGATATGTCGAATGGCGAAACTTGGTTGACTAAATCAACAATCGAAACAAGTGATAAAATCGAGCTTGATGGTACAGAGTATTCACTAGTTAAATTAGAAATTTCTAATACTTCTCACCCATTTTATACTGGAAAAACTAAATTGGTTGATACTGCAGGTCGTATTGATAAGTTCAAAACGAAATATGCAAAATTCAAAAAATAATTTTGAGTTAAAAAATATTGAAAAGCTCTCCATTTGGAGGGCTTTTTTTATGGAATAAAGTTGCCTTTTTGTTGAAAGTAACTTTATATTAAATTGATTAGCACTGTATGCTTTCCTATATTTGGCTTGTGAAGAAACAGAGCATGTGCAGTGCTCAATAATCAAAATGCTAATGAATTATATTTTATTTGATGGTGATGAACGAGACAATTTGTTGCCATTAACTTATACCCGACCAGTTGCAGACTTGCGCGTTGGAATATTGACCATACGTGAAAAATGGGAAAAATACCTTGGATTTACTACAACAACACTGACTGAAGATTATTTAAGGGAGAAGTTTCCCTTAGTTGAAGCCGAAATAAATTTAATGATAAATGCTTCATTTTGCCCTAGTGAAAAACTTGTAGATTTATGTAGGTCAATAAAACCTAGAGAAGCAATTTATTACGAAGGTCAGTTGTTAGCATTTGTTACAGTAGAAGGTGAAGAGCCTGTAATAGAAGATTATAAACGAATTGAATTTAATGGAGATCTTATCCATATTAGCTATCCTTGGGATATTTTCAGTAAGAATGATAAAGCTTTAAGAGATGATTTTAAACTTATTACCGACGGCAGAGAATCGCAGGTATTAAGTGATACAAACAGATGCTTAAATCCTGAGAATATATTTATTGAAGAGGGAGCTGAGGTAGAATTTGCTATCCTTAATGCTAAGGATGCGCCGATATATATTGGTAAAGATGCAAAAATTCTCGAAAATGTATCTGTTAGAGGTGGTTTAGCCCTTTGCGAAGGAGCCGTTATAAAGATGGGGGCAAAGGTCTATGGAGCAACAACTATTGGCCCTTATTCTACATTGGGTGGAGAAGTTAAAAATGTTGTTTTAGCCGGATATTCAAATAAAGGCCACGAAGGGTACTTGGGGAATTCAGTTCTAGGCGAGTGGTGTAACCTTGGAGCCGATACTAATAATTCGAACCTTAAGAATAATTATTCTGAGGTGAAAGCATGGAGTTATTCCGAAGGGAAATTTATTTCAACAGGCTTGCAATTTTGTGGCTTAATAATGGGAGATCATTCTAAAGCCGGAATTAACACTATGTTTAATACGGGTACAGTTGTTGGAGTAAGTGCTAATATCTTCGGTTCTGGTTTTCCTCGCAATATCATTCCTTCATTCAGTTGGGGTGGAGCTTCAAAGACTGTTACTTATAGGACAAATAAAGCTATTGAAACTGCAAAATTAGTAACTATAAGAAAAGGTATAGAATTTACAGAAATTGATGAAAGAATATTTGAGTATATTTTTGAGGAAAGCTCTCAATATAGAAAAGACTAGAATAAGTTAGCTTCTATAAAAGTATCATAAAGTGATACTATTAATGACTAAAGTTTCGCACCTATTGTA
>JAGLEB010000071.1 GCA_023145275.1 Flavobacteriales bacterium
GTATTATACCTATTAGTATTATACCATATGGTATAAACAAATGTAATCATTTTTAATTATACATCCAAACAATCACCCCATTACACCATATCACGTTAGCTACCATTTACTCTTCCAGTCTTAGCATCGTACCCATACGGACAATGTTTACATCCAGCCTTACAACAATAGCCCCTTTTTAATAGATATTTTTCAGTAAAAACTCGATACCCTTCTTCACTGTAATAGAAGTCATCTAGATCAAACTCATTATTTAGATTGTAACTCATTTAGCAAAAATGAAAAAAATTATCAATATTTAGGAAAAATAAACAATAAAATTGCATCCAAATTCTAACAAAAACTTGAACAGATAATTGTTTGCAGATTGAATAAAAATATTTAGTATTACGTTCAGCTACCAAGCTTTATTACAAACTGTAAACCAATGGAATACAAATGAAAACATATAGATATTTTTTAGCATTAGTTATACTTCTTATCAGTTTTGTATATGCAAACGGACAGAATGCTGACAATGCGGCCTACATAAAACAATACCAAAAGGTTGCTATGGACGAAATGAGGGTCTATCGCATTCCTGCAAGCATTACACTAGCTCAGGGTATATTAGAATCGGCCAATGGAAAAAGCAGGCTAGCTGTAAAGGCAAACAATCACTTTGGTATAAAATGTGCTAGCGATTGGAATGGCAAAAAAATTTACCACGATGACGACAGACGAAAAGAATGCTTCAGAAGCTATCCTTCTCCATGGGGTTCGTACAGAGATCATTCAAAATTTCTTAAAAACAGAAGCAGATATGCAAGCCTTTTCAAGTTAAAAATAAGCGACTACAAAGGGTGGGCACATGGTTTAAAGAAGGCTGGATACGCCACTGACAGACATTATCCTAAAAGGCTTATTGATATTATCGAGAATAATCAGCTATACCGCTTTGACAAAATGGTACTTGAAGGAACTAAATATAGCCAAGATGAAATAATGGCTGTTGCTGGTCCGCACATGATAAAAAAACACAAAAACAAGTTAGACTATATAGTAATTAGAGAAGGTGACACGTACGAGAGTCTATCAAATGAGCTAGATATAAAGCAAGAAAGCTTAATAGAATACAACGACAAAAATCTTGATAGCCCATTAATTAAAGGTGAAATAATCTTTATAGAAAAGAAAAATAAAAAAGGAAAAAACAAGTACTATAAAGTACAGAAAGGGGATAATATGTATTCTATTTCGCAAAAAGAAGGTATAAGACTTGAGTATCTATATATCCGAAATAAAATTCCATGGGGAACTCAACCAAAAACAGGAATCACGTTATATTTGAGATCGAATAAATAACAAAATATTATTCTAAAAGCTCAGCTATATTGCAGCATAAGTAAGTAGTTATATTATCAAATAAAGTATATTTGTCGACAGCAAATTTATCGTTTACAATTAAAATCGAAAATGAAAAACACTTTTATATACACAATACTAATCGCTTTATTAACTCTGTACTCGTGTGACTCACCTATCAACAATAATGTAAAAAAGATAAGGGCAGTTCCAAAAAAGTCAGTTTTATTGCTAGAGACCGAAAGTTTAGGCGATGCTTTTAATAGTTTAGAGCAAAACTCACTTTGGAATATAGCAGGCAAACAAGAGAGCTTAAAGTTAATCATCACTCAACTTAGATCTTTATCCAATTATTTATCAGACAATGACATTAATTTATCCGATAAAGAGGCTCTAATCAGCATTCACTCAATTGGGTTAAAATCATTTGACTACTTACTTTATTTTGAAAAAGATGAGTTTGAAGAAGGAGACTTCGACATAATCGCCTCAAATAAGAAATCGAGTAAAGAGTATGACAATGCTATTATAGATAAGTACGAGTTTAGTGTATTATCATCGCCTATTTACACAACTGACTACAAGGGATTATTGATAATTAGTCGAAGTATTATTCTTCTAGAAAACTCTATAAGACAGTTAAATTCAGACAAAAGCCTATTAAGTAATCCAAACTTTGAATCGATATACGAATCTATAGACCACAAAGAGGACTTCAATTTATTGGTAAATTTTGCGGAATTGAACAAAATAAATTCATTTTCTCAAAAGAAAGATTTCATTAATTGGATTAATAATTTTGCCGAATGGACTGAGCTAGATTTTAGCCCTGAGTCTGATGAAATCTTTTGTAGTGGGATTTCTTCTACAAATGACTCTATAGGTAACTATCTTGGAGTATTTAAAAAGCAGAAAGCTCAAAAAATCACTATTGACAATCTTTTACCTTCTAGTACTGCTTTTTCAGTGGTATTTGGATTCGATGATTTCACTAGCTATAACAAAAGCTATCTTGACTACTTACGAAAGCATGGCGAATTAAAGAGATTTGAGATAAACATAAAAAAACACAACATTAAAAGATCAGACTTGTTTGATTCGTGGATAGACAATCAATTTGCGATAGCTTCAATTACTTCCGACAATAATGATATAAACTACAATGACTTAGTTTTTATAAAAAGTAAAGATGCCTCTCTTACCATCGAAGCATTGAAAGTTATAAGCGATAAATCAACATATGATTTTAGAGGTTTTGGGATTAGAAAAGTAATAAAGAAAGGTATTTTTGAAGACTATCTAGGTGGAGCCTTTAACAAAATTATCTCTCCGTACTACGCTATAGTAGAAAATGTTGTGATTTTCTCAGATAATAGAAAAATAATTCAAAACGTTTTAAGCGATTACCTCGATGGTAGAAGTCTTTCTAATTATAAACATTTTCAAAGTTTAAAAGACAATCTATCATCTAAATCGAATGTGCTTTTTTACTACAAAAATCCTGATTTTGCAGAATTTGTATCAAAAGTATTTCCAGACTTGAAACCCTTAATTGATTCAAACTTAAAAGAAATATCAAAATACAAATCAGGTGCAGTCCAGATAGCATATGACGATGGTAATGCTTACACTAACATTCTGATCAGACAAAGCAATGAGGAAGAAAATGAGGTGAAACCAGTATGGGAACTTGAATTTAGTTCTGAACTTTACCCAACAATTAGCACACTTACTAACCACTACAGCAAGAATAAAGAAATTGCAGTACAGGACAAAAACAATATCCTATATTTAATTAGCACTTCGGGAAAAACCTTGTGGTCAAAGAAACTTAGCTCAAAAATAATTGGAGAGATAAAACAAGTAGATCTATACCGAAACAGAAAATTACAGATGGCCTTTGTTACAGAAACACACCTGTATGTATTGGACCGAAATGGCAAGAATGTTGCAAACTTCCCTCGAAAACTATCGAGTAATGCAAGTGCTCCATTAGGAGTATTCGACTATTCGAAGAGTAGAGACTACAGATTTGTAGTGGCTATGGGTAAACATATTAAAATGTACGACAAAAAAGGTAAAACAGTAAATGGCTTTACGTTTAAGAAAAGTTCTTCTACATTTAATAAGGAACCACAACACTTCAGAATAAAAGGTAAAGATTATATCATTTTAAGCACTACTGCCGGTAACATCTACGTGCTTGACAGAAGAGGAAATCGTAAGTTTAACATAAAAACAAGATATCCTCTAGGGCAAAACAAATTTTACTTAGTAGAAAACACTTCACTGTCAAAATCGAGGATAGTAACAAATACGAAAAATGGAGAATTATTAAGTGTTTTCTTCAATGGATCTATTGATATTTCTAAAATCGACAATTTTGATGAAAAGACCCAATATCTAAAGAAAGGCGATCAGACTGTTTCGTTGAGTAGGAATACAGTAAAATGGAGTAACCATAGTTCTACGGAAATTTTAGACATGGAAGATTCCGAGTTTAGCAAACCAAGAGTTTACACTTGGAATAAGGTACATTATTTACTGTTTGGAGCAATGTCTTCGAATAAAGTATATTTATATGACAGTAATCTAAATATGCAAAAAGGCTTCCCAATCTATGGCCAAATTGTTGGAAAAGTTGCTGATTACAACAATAATGGGAATGTAAACTTTCCAGTTATTGTAAATAATGAAAAAGGAAATCTAATGATGTTTTCGATTAATTAATCCCAAACACAAGTTACTAATAAATGAAGCCAGTAGAGATAATAAAGGAGCCAATAAATAATGAGATGCGATTGTTTGAGGAGAAATTCAGAGAATCGATGTCATCACCTGTACCACTCCTCGAGCGTATAACTCATTATATTGTAAGGCGAAAAGGGAAACAGATGAGGCCTATGTTTGTATTTCTTTCTGCCAAAGCTCTTTCTGGTACTGTTTCCGAAAGGTCATATAGAGCAGCATCATTGATTGAGCTTTTACACACCGCTACTCTTGTACACGACGATGTTGTTGATGACAGTAATATGAGGCGAGGATTTTTCTCGATAAACGCATTATGGAAAAACAAAATTGCAGTATTAGTTGGCGATTACCTTCTTTCTAAAGGTCTTTTATTATCTGTTGATAACGAAGATTTTGACTTGCTAAAAATTGTTTCAACAGCAGTTCGAGAGATGTCAGAAGGTGAACTTCTTCAAATAGAAAAAGCCAGAAAATTAGACATCACAGAGGATGTGTATTTCGATATTATTCGGCAAAAAACAGCAACTCTAATTGCTGCTTGTACAGCTGCTGGAGCAAGGTCAGTGGGAGCAGATAACGAGATGGTACATCGTTTTCACCGATTTGGAGAGCTTATAGGAATTGCTTTTCAGATAAAAGACGATCTTTTTGACTATACTAATGCTAAAATTGGTAAACCTACGGGAATAGACATTAAGGAGCAAAAAATGACCTTACCACTGATATACACTCTGAACAATTGTGATAAAAAGAGCAAGAAGTGGTTAATCAACTCTGTAAAAAAACACAATACAGATAAAGCAAGAGTTAAAGAAGTAATTGAGTTTGTAAAGAAAAGTGGGGGAATAGAGTATACCACTAAAAGGATGATTGAATATCAGAAAGAAGCATTAAAATTGTTGGAAGGTATTCCAGATAGTCCTTCGCGCACATCACTTATTACACTTGTTAATTACGTAATAGAAAGAAAAAAATAATATTCCATTTCATTTATGATACCTAAAGAAACGATTGACAGAATTTTTGAAGCTTCTAGAGTTGAAGAAGTTATTGGAGATTTCGTTACTTTAAAAAGAGCTGGACAGAATCTAAAAGGCCTAAGTCCATTTGTAAATGAAAAAACACCTTCATTTGTAGTATCTCCCGCAAAACAAATTTGGAAAGATTTCTCATCTGCTAAAGGTGGAAATGTTGTGAGTTTTTTAATGGAGTTAGAGAACTACACCTATCCCGAAGCACTAAGATACTTAGCAAGACGCTATAATATAGAGATAGAAGAAGAGCAGTTAGATGAGGAGGCTCAGAAGGCAGCTGACGAAAAAGAGAGCATGTATCTTGTATCGGAATATGCTGCAAAATATTTCAACGAGACTCTCCTCAATTCGCAAAGGGGTAAAGCTATAGGTCTATCGTACTTTAAAGAAAGAGGCTTCAGGGAAGAAACTATTGAAAAATTCAGGCTTGGATATTGTTTAGATGAGTGGACAGCATTTACCGACACAGCTCTAGCTAAAGGATACAATCTAGAATTCTTAGATTCAACAGGTTTATCTATCGTAAAAGATAACGGGAAAAAATTCGACCGATTTAAAGGTAGGGTGATGTTTCCTATACAATCTATGTCGGGTAGAGTACTGGGTTTTGGAGGAAGAACTCTTCTTAGTGACAAGAAGATTGCGAAATACCTAAACTCACCTGAAAGTCTAATATATCACAAATCAAATGTTTTATACGGTATATATCAGGCAAAGAGTAGTATAATAAAAAACGACACTTGTTATTTAGTAGAAGGATATACCGACGTAATTTCTTTACATCAAACTGGTATTGAAAACGTAGTAGCCTCATCTGGAACAGCCTTAACGCCAGGCCAGATTAACTTAATAAAGCGTTTCACTCCTAATATTACAATCTTATACGATGGCGATTCTGCTGGTATAAAGGCATCATTTAGAGGAATAGATCTGATTTTGGAACAGGGAATGAATGTGAAAGTTCTAACTTTTCCTGACGGGCATGATCCCGACTCATTTGCTAAATCCGTTTCTACAGCAGAACTAAAGACATATTTAGATGATAACGCTTCTGACTTTATACAATTCAAATCTGATATTCTTCTTAAAGACGCTGAGAACGACCCAATAAAAAAGGCTGGTCTGATTCGCGAAATAGTACAGTCTATTTCTAAAATAGACGATAGAATTAAAAGGCAAGTATATATTCAGGAAACATCTAGGCTATTAAACATTCAAGAATCTATACTTTTTGATGAACTTGCTCAGATAGACAATCGCGAACTAAAAAAACAAAACCAACAAAGAAATAGGCAACAAAGCCAGCCTACTCAGAATCCAGGCTTAACAATTGTTCCAGACGATGAACCATTGCCTGAGATGCCAGGTATGCCATCGGGATCCTTTACTCCAGCAAGTACAACTGTAAAAAAACAATTAAATATAGCAGAAGAGCAGGAGAAAGAACTGATGAATCTCCTACTTGTATATGGTGATCATGAAATTGAGATTATTGATGAAGTAGAGCAAGAAGACGAAAAAGGAGAAACTGAATTAGTTAAAGAAGTATTTAAAACAACAGTTCTGCAAGAGATTGTAGAAAGGCTAGAAGAGGACGGATTAAGCTTTAGTAATGAATTTTTCAATAATATCTTTATTGAAATTGTTCAAGGTATAGAAAATGAAGAAATAAGGAGTTCAGCATATTTCATTAAACACCCTGATGTACAAATAGCAACATTCTTAGCTGATGTTTTGAGCGATAAATATGAGTTAAGTACTAACTGGAAGAGAAAAGATATCTTTATACTAAGTAAAGAACAAAGATTGGTTCAGACCACAGAACAAACAATTTTACGTTTTAAAGAAAAAAAAATAACTGAAAGGATTGATAAAATTGCTAAAAATCTTGCTTCAATTACAGAAGACATGAAAAGACAAGAAAAAATGCGAGAGCTCCTAAAATTAAACCAACTGAAAATCTTAATTAACACAAAATTAAACAGGGTTTTATGATTGAGCAATAATCATATTAAAAATTGATATAAAAAAAATGCGTTAGAGTTTCTAACGCATTTTTTTATAGGTCTAGACAAGACTAAAAATCAACAATATTATCCTAGTATAAGTCTAAGTTTCTTGCATGGTTTATCAGTTCAACCATATTAGATACATCTAACTTCTTTAGAAGACGAGCTTTGTAGGTACTAACCGTTTTTTCGTTAATATCTAACTCCTCTGCTATCTCCTTATTTCTTTTCCCGGCAGAAAGAAGCTTTAATACTTCAATTTCTCTAGTAGAAAGCTTTTTATATAGGCGTGAAGGTCGATGAGCATTCTCGTCGAAAGCTAATTTTTGAGCTAACTCATTACTGATATAAATTCCACCTTCGCTAATTTTTCTAATAGCCGAAATAATTGTTTCAGTGTCTGCTTCTTTCGAAACAAACCCAGAAGCTCCAGCTTTCAAAGCGCTAATAGCATAAACTTTCTCAGGGTGCATACTCAAAATTAATATTTTTGTATGTGGAACCTCTTTCTTGATATGTCTAATTGCAGTAATACCATTCATTCTAGGCATATCAATATCTAAAAGAACGATATCTACGTGTTGAGCACGTAGTTTGTTCAAAGCATCCTCCCCATCTATTGCCTCATCAACAATATTCATGTCAGGGATTTGTTTAAATAATAGTCGTAAACCTTTTCGGACTACGGCATGATCATCCGCTATTAGTAAATTCACCATTTTAATCAATCATTAGACAGTTAATACTTACGTTATTGACAACAAATATATCAATTTATGTAAATAAAAAAATTTATATTTGAAAAAATATAATACAATTCAGCTAAATGAGCGATTTTTTTTCCCAATGGGTAAATATTTATTTTCTTCTCGCAGCAATACTTTCACTTGGTATTGTTTATAGCTATTGGCTAAGACGAGAGAAATTACTTCAAAAACATGGAGAACTTATTAGAGAGCTTCAGATTAAAGAACGAAAACTCAATGAATTAAACGAACGACACGAAAATAAGAATCTAAAACTAGAAGCTTCTCAAATAAAGCTTGAGAAAGTAAATTTCACGAACAATAAGCTCCTTAGCATTATGGCTCATGATGTAAAGGGTCCATTGAAATTCATGGTTAACTTGGCTTCTTTGATGAAAGACAACTATGATGCTTTATCGAAAGAAGAACGCAAAGAGAACCTTGAAATTATATCTACAACTGGAAACAAGGTATATGATTTAGTTCAAAACATGCTGCAATGGACTAAAATGCAATCCGAAAGCATAAAAATGCAGAAAGATCCGGTACACCTTAAAAGTTTAGTCCAAGAAAAATTCGAGCTTTTTAATTCAGGGGCTAAGGCAAAAGAAATTAACCTAATTAACGATATTCCCGACGACATATATATTTGGGGAGATATAAACATGCTCGGATTAGTTTTTCAGAATTTAATTTCTAACTCTATAAAATTCACCAGAACAAAGGGATCTGTTAGAATTTATTCTACATACTCAATTGAAGAGGTTATTGAAATTGCGGTTGAGGATAGTGGAATAGGCATGTCGGTATTGGATGTTGAAAGATTACTCGACAAAAATGTACACCACACTACATCAGGGACATCTGAGGAGCCTGGTTCAGGATTAGGTATGATGGTTGCTCAAGAAATGATAGCACGTCACGACAGTCGAATTTTTGTTGAAAGTAGAATTGGCATAGGAAGTAAATTCACTTTTGTTCTGCAATTAATTAACTAGTAATCTTAGAAAACTACAAACATTTTTTCCTTCAAGCATTTTTATTACTTTTAATCAAGTTAATTATTCAAAAAACTTAATGCGACGATGACGAACAAAAAGGTTAAAATTATTGAGTGTCCGCGTGATGCTATGCAAGGAATAATTGACTTTATCCCGACAAAAAATAAAGCTAGATATATAAACACTCTCCTTAAAGTAGGGTATCACACTATAGATTTTGGAAGTTTTGTGTCTCCAAAGGCAATTCCTCAAATGAGAGATACTGCAGAAGTATTAAAACTCCTTGACTTAGAAGTTAGCGATAGTAAGCTTCTCGCAATAAGTGCTAATTACCGAGGAGCTGAAGATGCTTGTAGTTTTGACGAGATATCATATGTAGGTTTTCCTTTTTCAGTTTCAGAGACATTCCAACAAAGAAACACGCATAAATCAATTGAGCAATCTTTCCATTCTGTCGAGAAAATACAATCATTAATTGACAAATCAGGCAAAGAACTTGTAGTGTACCTATCAATGGCTTTCGGAAATCCTTATGGCGATGAGTGGGACTTAGACATTGTTTCTAAATGGGCTGAGAAAATTGCAGGCTTAGGTGTTAAAACGATTGCACTATCTGATACAATCGGAGTATCAGAGAAAGATTCAATTCATTACTTATTTTCAAATCTTATAGCAGATTTTCCACAGGTTGAATTCGGGGCACATTTACACTCAAGAAAAGAAACATGGAGAGAGAAAGTAATGGCTTCTTACGATGCAGGATGTAGAAGATTCGACTCGGCTATAAAAGGGCTTGGAGGCTGCCCAATGGCAAAAGACGACTTAGTGGGTAATCTTCCTACCGAGAAGTTATTATCGTACATGACAGAGAAACGAGTTGACTCTAACATGAATCCATTAATGTTTGAGTCGGCATATAATGCTGCCATCAGAATTTTCAACGACTAAATTCTTTATTCAGCCGAATATCTACTATGAATATTAAATACAATTCGCCAGTAATTTTGACATTCTCAATACTGTCAACAATATTATTTTTTATAAACAATTTTCTCGGAGGAATTCTAAACTCATATTTAATACTATCTCCTAATTTCGACCCTAGCAGTATCAGCCAATACATCTCGCTATTTACATACACGCTTGGTCATGCAAACTTGCAACACCTATTTGGAAACCTATCACTAATGTTAGTTGTAGGGCCAATAATCGAGGAAAAATACGGCAGCTCAAAACTTATTATTATGATGATGCTTACTGCTCTATTCACAGCCATAATGCAAATTACTTTTTTTAGCGAGGGACTATTAGGAGCCAGTGGAATTGTTTTTATGCTAATAATTTTGGCCTCATTTTCCAACTCTAATCAAGGTGGAATTCCTTTAACGTTTATTCTAGTTCTGATATTTTATGTTGGCAATGAAATTGTAGGAAGTTTTTCGAACGATAACATTTCACAATTTGCACATATTGCAGGTGGACTATTCGGTAGTATATTTGGATTTGCGATAAAAAAATAGGCAAATAAAAATCCCTGCGGGGTGGCAGGGATTTTACCTTATGGCTTTCGCCACTTGAAAAAACAATGTTAAAACAACTAAATTTCGAGAAACTTACATAGCTCCCAAAATATTTTTCACTACAACTGATATCATTCTACCTTCGGCTTTACCAGCGAGTTTTTTATTTGCGGCACCCATTACTTTACCCATATCTTTTGTTGAAGAAGCCCCCACTTCTTCAACAACTTCCTTAATAATAACAACTAACTCTTCTTCGCTAAGCTGAGTTGGTAAAAACTTTTCAATAACAGCAACCTGAGCTAACTCTGGCTCGGCTAAATCATCTCTTCCCTGCTCAGAGTAAAGAGTTGCTGAATCTTTGCGCTGTTTCACTAATCGTTGAAGTATCTTAAGTTCTTGACCTTCATCAAGCTCTTCCCTTGCTCCTGATTCTGTTTGTGCAACTAGTATTGCGGCTTTAATTGCTCTAAGAGCTTCTAAAGCCACTTTATCCTTAGTTTTCATAGCCGTTTTCATATCGGCCATAATTGTCTTTTGTAAACTCATAGTTAATCTACGTTATCGTGTAAAAATGAATTGTTTGATCTAATCACATAATCGTCGTCGCTATTACCCATTGAATATCTAGAATTATTCATAGTATCAGCTTTTGTAACATCAAGACCAGCTCTTACATAAGCAGGTTGTTTTTCTAAATCGTCAATAGCAGACGCATTTGTTGCTTTGAAACGATAGTTAAATTGTCTCAATCGCTCCTGTCTTTGTCTTCTTATTTCGTCTTGCTTAGAAATAGGTACCTCAGTAGGATCTAGAACTTCATGCTTTAAATCTTCCTTTTCAGTGCTTTTTACTTCATTATTTAAAGGACGATCTGTAGCTCTTGTATTTATATGCTCTGGCTGGGCTATAACAATTTTCATTTCCTCTTCCTCCACTTCTTCTATTGTATCAACGATAGGAAAATTAGGACTCTGAGATGAATTTTCAATCTTTTCTTCTAAATTTGAATAATCCTCTAGGTTAAACTTCTTTGATCCATCAGAAAAAACCTGCTCATTACTCAACAATTCTTTTTCAAAAGGAATATCAACATGAATATATGGAAGGTCGCTTATTATGTCTTCTTCAAAATCTTCAAGCTTATGAACAATTCGTTTATCTGCTACTTCTTGCTCTTCAACAGCAGCACCAACACGCTGTTCTTCTACTCGTTCATTAGTAAAACCAAGCACCTCTTCTTCTTTTGGCTCTATAGGTTCAAAATCGAATTCGATTGTAGTTTGTGGTTCATCCACTTTCAATTCTGGCTCTTCTACTGCTGAAAGTTCATTAATTACAATTGCATCATCTGCAATATCCATTATGCTTTTTTCAACAACTACATCCTCTACAATTTTAGTTACATAAGGCTCTCTTTCAATAGTATTCTCTTGAACAATATTTTTTGGAGCAGTTTCTTTAGCAATAATTGTACTTTCTCTAACTTCTTCAATGTCATTATTCTGCACTTGAGGAATAACAACCTCAGGAACAGGCTCTTCCTCTAAAAGGTGAACAACTTTTTTCTCAACAATTGGTTCTACTGTCTTCTCTACGTATACAGTCTTAGGGCGAGGTGCACTAATTTTTTTGTCTTCTACTAATCTATGTACTTTTCTCTCTGGTTCTTTTTCTAATTGACGCTCTTGCATCTCTACTGAAAAACCAGTGGCTACAATAGTCACACTAATACTATCGCCTAATTCAGAATCTTCACCAACACCCATGATAATATCCGAGCTCTCGCCAGACTCACCTTGGATGAAATCATTTATCTCTCCTATTTCGTCTAAAGTAATTTCTACGTCTCCCGAAACTATTAACAACAAAACTTTCTGAGCTCCAGTAATTTTATTATCATTCAACAATGGAGAATCTAAAGCCTTAGTAATTGCATCAATAGCTCTATCGTCTCCTGAAGCAACAGCAGACCCCATAATCGCAGTACCACTATTTGCTAGCACAGTCTTCGCATCGCGTAAATCGATGTTCATTCCGTAGTGGTTGGTAATTACCTGAGAGATTCCTTTTGCAGCTGTAGCTAGAACCTCATCAGCCTTAGCAAATCCAGCTTTAAAACCAAGATTTCCATATATCTCTCTCAGCTTGCTATTGTTAATCACTATTAAAGAATCAACATGTTCTCTTAGCACCTCAACTCCTTCTTTAGCTTGTGCCAATCTTTTCTTACCTTCAAATTGAAAAGGTATAGTAACAATACCAACAGTAAGAATTCCTAATTTAGAAGCTAACTTAGCAATCACCGGAGCAGCTCCAGTACCTGTTCCACCACCCATACCGGCAGTCAAAAATACCATTTTGGTATTGGTATTAAACATTGATTCTATTTCGGCAAGACTCTCTTGAGCAGATTGTCCACCGATTTCAGGATCAGCACCAGCACCAAGACCTTCAGTTAAAGTAACTCCTAATTGAATTTTATTTGGAACTGGACTATTTTGTAATGCTTGTGAATCCGTATTACACACCACAAAGTCAACTCCATTGAAACCTTGATTATACATGTAATTTACCGCATTACTACCGCCACCACCAACGCCGATAACCTTTATTACGTTGGATCTATTTTTCGGTAGATCAAAGGAAATGTTATTCTGATTCATTGTTTATATAATATTTTGGGGGTTTAAAATCTTAATTGTTTTATACATCATTATACTCTTATTTGCAATCACACTTTATTCATTCTCAAGAAATTCTCTAAGTTTATCTACGAAAGAATCAAAAACAGATGATCTCTGTTTAGGTTTGACTTTTTCCTTTTCTATAAGATTCTCCTCTTCTTCTTTTGTCTTATTATCAGCATCAGACATTTCAATAGCCTCAGCAGGTGTAGAAGGTATTTCGCCCTGAGTAGTTTCTATTTCTACTTCTGTTTCTATCTCTTCTACAACTTCTTCGAGCTCTTTTGCCTGACTTACCTTGTCAAGCCCTTTTATCAATAGGCCTACGGATGTGGCAAACATCGGCGAGGTTAATCTAGTATCAGAACCACTCGCTAAATGTTCGTTAGGATAACCAATACGCGCATCCATCCCAGTAATATATTCAACCATCTGTCGAATATGTTTTAGCTCAGCTCCTCCACCAGTAAGAACTATTCCAGCAATTAATTTTTTCTTAGGTTCATCATGCCCATAATTTTTGATCTCTAAAAAAACTTGATCAATAATCTCTACTACTCTAGCATGAATAATCTTCGAAAGATTTTTCATTGTAACTTCTTTTGGCTCTCTACCTCTTAGCCCAGGAATAGAAACTATTTCATTTTCGCTATTCTCTCCAGGCCATGCAGATCCAAACTTCACTTTCAAAAGCTCTGCTTGCTTCTCTATGATAGAGCAACCTTCTTTAATATCTTCTGTAATAACATTTCCACCGAACGGTATAACCGCGGAATGTCTTATTATTCCATCTTTAAATATTGCTAAATCACTAGTACCTCCACCAATATCAATTAATGCAACACCAGCTTCTTTTTCTTCTTCACTTAAAACAGAGGCTGCTGAGGCAATTGGTTCAAGAGTAATATCGTCGAGCTCAAGACCGCTGTTTATTACGCAACGACCAATATTTCTAATAGATGCTACATTACCAACAACAACGTGGAAATTAGATTCTATTCTTCTACCTGACATACCGATAGGTTCTCTAATTTCGTTCTGTCCATCAATTTTAAACTCCTGAGGAAGAACGTGTATTATCTCTTCTCCTGGTAGCATAACAAGCTTGTAAACTTGTTTTATCAAATTATCAATATCAACTTGAGTAATTACCTCATCAAAATTTTCTCTATCAATATAATCAGTATGCTGAAGACTTCTAATATGCTGTCCTGCAATACCAACTACAACCTTTGTTACTTTTTGACCTGAACTAGACTCTGCTTCATCTATAGCCATTTGTATAGATTCAATAGTCTTCATTATATTACTCACTACACCTCTGTGCACTCCCAAGCTTTTGGCCTTTCCCATACCCAAAACCTCCACCTTTCCATGCTCATTTCTACGGCCAATAATAGATACAATCTTTGTTGTACCTATATCTAAACCTACAGCTATATCCGAGTTCTCCATGATTATCGTTTAGTACAAACTACTTGGTTTGCAAATTCCAAATTTATCTTTTTGTATCGCTCCCATCCGAAATCAGAAACGGTCTTACGATAGTAAATTAATAGTTTATTAAATTTCTCTTCTACATCTTCAACTCTACCAAATTCAATAACTTGATTTCCTTTTCTAGTTCTGAAGGTATATTCATTGTTTTTATCAATACTAATACTGACAATTTGCTCGTTTAAAACCACATTTTTACGAATAAAAGTCAATAGAGTATATACCTCTTCTAAGTTCTCTTTCTTTACTTTTCCCATTATCAATGGGACATCAGCTGAATATAACAATGACAAAGGCATCATTTTTCCATTGTCGTCAATATAGCAATTAAACTTATCGGTATATACTCTGGCAACAGGTTTTCTTTGAACAATTTTTATGGATAACTTTCCATCAATATCTATGTAGGCATCAGCTTTTTTAACAGAGCTCAATTTCCTAACTTCCTTCTCTATTTTGGCAACATCAATTTGAGAGCATTTTTTAAAATTAAGACTATCAAACTTAGACTCAACCAATCTTCGAACAAGTTCATCGTTAATAAATTTCACACTGTCGTAATCTAATACAGAGATATCTAAGCCATTGATGTTTTTTTGAGAATGCTTCACAGTAGCAAAGCCCATGAGAGCAACCACTGTCCCAATCCCAATAAAATAAAGCAAATATGTAAATCCTTTTTTTATCACTCCTATTTCTTTAACTTTTCTATTTCAATACTAATATCTCCAGCACCAAGCATCATAATCACCTCACACTTAGTATTATCTATTTCCTCTCTAATTTCGTCTTTATTTATAAAGCTTTTATACTTACTTTGAATTGTTTTCAACAAAGTTATGCTCGTAACTCCTTCTATCGGTAATTCTCTTGCTGCGTAAATATCTAGCAATCTAATTTCATCAAATTCGGCCAAAGCATTTGCAAAATCTTTTGCAAAATCTCTTGTTCGGCTATACAAATGTGGTTGAAAAATCACCATGATTTTCTTTCCTACATACAATTCTCTAGCTGCATCTAGAGCCGATATAATCTCAAAAGGATGATGAGCATAATCGTCCACAATCGTTTTTCCAGAATATTCAAAAACGTCAAACCTCCTGTATACACCAGTAAAACTCTCGATTGCTTTAACAATATCCCTTCCATCTAATCCATACTGCTCGGCCATAGCAAATGCCGCTAGCGTATTCTCAATATTATATTTTCCTGGCAAATTGCTCTTTACATTACTAAAAACAAGCCCTTCAGGATTCACTATATCAAAATTAAACTTAGATTCTCTAACATTAATTCCCGTCGCAAAATAATCACTTTTCACGTTAATAGAATAAGTAAGTCCCCTACCTATACCAAGTTCAGTTTTACTAATTAAGACACCTTTATGTGATAATCTATCTAAAAATTCAAAAAAAGTATCCTCCAATTGTTTCACATCACCGTAAATATCTAGGTGATCTGCATCCATCGATGTAATACAAGCAATATCAGGGCTCAAGGTCAAGAAACTTCTATCGTACTCGTCGGCCTCAACAACCATAATATCCTTATCGCCAATAATCAGGTTTGAATTATATTTTGATACAATCCCTCCAATAAAAGAGCTAGCACCAGTATTACACTCAGCCATAATATGACCTAGCAACGCAGATGTGGTAGTCTTTCCATGAGTACCAGCAACAGCTAAACAAAAAGTATTTCGAGATATGATTCCCAATACCTCAGATCTTTTCAATAAGTGATAAGTACTATCTTTAAAATATTTAAGAATTTTATTTGTTGATTGAATTGCAGGAGTATAAACTACCAAGGTTTTTTTATTTTCTAAAACATCAGCATCAATCGCTGACACAGCATCATCAAAAGTAATATCAATACCCAAACTAGAAAGATTATCTGTAAGCAAGCTAGGAGTTTTATCGTAGCCCGAAACAGAGATACCTTTTGCCGCAAAAAATTTAGCAAGTGCACTCATACCGATTCCACCGATACCAATAAAATAAACTTTATGTATGTTATTTAACTCCATTTACTTCAACAACAACTCTACCTCGTTAACTATATCTTTAGAAGCATTTGGCAAAGCCAACTTCTTTATATTTTTCGATAAACTATCTATTAATTCTTCGTTTTTTAATATTTCATCTAAACTTGCAATTAGTTCTTCCTCCATTTTATTTTCTGGAATAAGTATAGCTGCTCCTTTAGTAGATAGTGCTTTTGCATTAAACGTTTGATGATCTTCAGCAACATTAGGCGAAGGAACAAACACTGTTGGTTTTCCAACTATGCACAATTCTGAAATTGTCCCAGCACCAGATCTTGTTAAAATAACATCGGCCATAGCATAAGCCATATCCATTCTGTTTAAGAAATCTTGAATTTTGATACCATCATAATTCATTTTTTCCTGCAGATGCTTATAATCATCTATATACAACTTGCCTGTTTGCCAAACAAGCTGATAATCGTTCTCTTTAACCCAATTCAAAATCTTAGCAACTTGGGCATTTACAGCTCTAGCTCCTAAGCTCCCACCGAGTACCAAAACGGTTTTCTTGTCGGTTTTTAACCCAAAATGCTTTGCAGCTTCTTGTTTAGTGATACTGTTTTCAGTTAAGCCTTGACGAATAGGATTTCCTGTTAAAACAATTTTACTTTTTGGAAAAAATCGCTCCAAGCCCTCGAAGGCAGTACAAATCTTATTCACCGATTTCGACAACAACTTATTTGTGATTCCCGGGTATGAATTCTGTTCTTGAATCAACGTAGGAATACCTTTTTGCGAGGCTACATACAACAAGGGGCCACTTGCAAAACCACCGGTACCAATAACTACATCGGGCTTAAATTCTTTAATCAAACTTCGTGACTTAATCAAGCTTGATATCAACTTAAAAGGAAACGACAAATTATCGATCGTCAGTTTTCGTTGAATTCCAGAGATCCACAATCCTTCGATTTCATATCCTGCTTCTGGAACCTTTTCCATCTCCATTCTATCCTCTGCTCCAACAAATAGAAACTTCGATTCAGGAAATCGAGATCTCAACTCATTTGCAATTGAAACTGCTGGAAATATATGTCCTCCAGTTCCTCCACCGCTTAGCATTATGTTATACGACTTCTTCAAGCTCTCCTTCAATTAATTCGTTAACAATTTCGTTATTATCTGCATTCTCAATAACAGACATTCCCTCTGCTTCTTTTTCTTCTAGTTCTTGAGTTTCTCTGCTCACACTTATTATCATTCCTATTGCTGCAGCAATCATCCAAATAGATGTTCCTCCACTACTTATCAAGGGCAAAGGCTGTCCTGTTACGGGCATCAGCCCAACGGCTACTGACATATTCATCAATGCTTGAAGCACTATTGGTATTCCTAAAGCAATTACAAGCAAAGAACCGAAAATAGTAGGTGCTTTTCTTGAAATAATCACCATCCTATACATTAAAACAAAGTATAAAGAGAGTATTCCTACAGCTCCAAAAAAACCAAATTCTTCAATTATTATTGCATAAATAAAATCTGATGAAGACTGTGGCAAATGATTTTTCTGGATACTCTTTCCAGGGCCTTGACCAAAAACACCACCCATAGCTACAGCGATTTTTGCAGACTCTACTTGATATTGCTCTTCTCCATCTTTAGGAGACATAAATGACTCTACCCTATTAGTCCAGGTATGTACTCGATTCGGAAAGGCATCAGGGAATTTAAGCGCCAAGCTAATAAATATTGATAATAACAAAGCTCCTGCAACAAGCATAACAAGTAAATGCTTTATAGGATATCTACCAATAATTAATATTATTCCTAAGTTTAGCGTCAACAAAGCTGCTGTAGAAAAATTTGCTGGCAAAATACTTACAATTACAACAATAATAGGCATCCACAGAGGCAAAAACGCTTCTTTAAAAGTAACACTCTTGTCTTGAATCTTAGCTAAATATCGAGCTACATAAACATACAGAACAACTGTGGCGATAGATGAAGTTTGAATACTCATTCCAATAAAAGGCACCTGTATCCATCTACTCGCATTTGCTCCACCAATCTGATTTCCCTGAAGTATTGTAAATATTAACATTACAACAACTACCGGCAAAAGCAATACTGCGATTGACGAGAAATATTTATACGGCTTTTTATGCACAAAGTACATAATCCCCAATCCAATAATAAGATGCATCCCATGCTTAAAAGTCATAGATAAAACCTGCCCAGAGCCAGACCCCCTCCATGCAAGATTACTTATCGCGCTATATACAATAACAAGAGATGCGACCATCATCAAAAAGACAATGCCCCAAACTTTTTTATCGCCTTTTAAGCTTTGTAAAAATGCTTTCATCTGTTAATAATTTTTTTTTAA
>JAGLEB010000072.1 GCA_023145275.1 Flavobacteriales bacterium
ATTAATAAGGCTGTAAAAAAACTAAACCCCAAAAATGATTCTATAGTATTTATTGAAAATGTAGGAAACCTAATATGTCCGTCTATGTTTAATTTAGGAGAAGATAAAAGAGTTGTAATAATCAGCGTTACCGAAGGAGACGACAAACCCTTAAAATACCCTAATATGTTTGAATCTTCAAACCTGTGTATTATAAATAAGATTGATTTGGCTCCTTATGTGAGTTTTGAAATAGAAAAGGTTATTGAAAATGCAAAAAAAATAAATCACCATCTCGAATTTATTGAACTTTCTGCCACAAGTGGAGAGGGTATTGAAAAATGGATTGCATGGCTGAAAAAGGAATTAAGTTTAAAGGCTTAGAACATATCACAACACATCAAATACATATAGAGGGAATTGTTCAAGGTGTTGGCTTTCGACCCTTTATATATAACTTGGCAAAACAATTAAACAAGAGAGGTTGGGTTGCAAACACATCTACGGGTGTATACATCTCAATTAATTCTAACATTGAAGACTGCCAGAAATTTCTAAATTCAATATTAAATAATCTTCCATCAAAGGCAGTAGTAACTAGCTCAACTATATCAATCGTTGACAATGAAGTTTTTGACAACTTCACAATCAACAATAGTTTCGAAGTAAAGCGAGGAAAAGTATTTCTTCCACCTGACTTTGCATTGTGCGACAAATGTGCAACAGAGCTTTTAGACCCTAAAAATAGACGTTACCACTACCCTTTCATAACATGTACAAATTGTGGCCCCAGATACTCTATAATAAAAGCACTACCATACGATAGAAAAACAAGTACAATGCACAAATATACAATGTGCAAAAAATGTGCTTCCGAATATAATTCAACAAGCGAATATAGATTCTACTCCCAAACAAATTCCTGCTCAGACTGCGGAATAAGACTAAGCTTGTATAATGGTAGCATTGAGAAAAAAGGGACCTATGAAGATCTAATAGATCAAGCTGTAGAAATGTTATCAGAAGGTGCTATAGTGGCAGTAAAAGGTATTGGAGGCTACCTTCTTCTTGCCGATGCTTCAAACAGTGAAACAATATCAACCCTAAGAAAAAGAAAAAATAGACCATCGAAACCATTTGCACTTCTCGTAAAGGATAAAATAGACCTCAACAAACTAGTTTACATAAAAAACGCTGAACTAGAAGCATGGAAATCTAAAGAAGCCGAAATTGTACTTTTTAAAACAAAATCTGAAGCGAGAGAATATATTGATCTCGATAAAATATCTCCGGGACTAAATAAAATTGGGATTATGAGTCCTTATGCTCCAATACTAAAAATAATTGTAAACAATTTTGGCAAAACTCTAATTGCTACAAGTGCAAATCTTTCAGGTTCTCCAATTATTTATAAAGATGATGAGGCTAGAGAACACATCTTTAAATTGGCAGACATCGTACTTATTAACGATCGGGAAATACTAATCCCTCAGGATGATTCCGTAGTACAATTTTCAGAGATAGGTACAAGAATTAGCCTTCGTAGATCAAGAGGAATTGCGCCTAACTACTTTGGAAACCCTCTGGATATAGATTTTGATATTCTAGCAGTTGGAGCGTTTATGAAAAGTACTTTCTCCATATATAAAAATAAGCAATTCTACATATCTCAATTTCTCGGCAACACTGATTATATAGATTCTCAGGACGCCTATATAAATACTGTAAAACATCTTACTCGAATAATAAATCACAATCCTAAACTAATAATATGTGACCTTCACCCCGACTATTTCTCAACACAATTTGCAGAAAAACTATCGGACAAAAAAGAAATAGACATTATTAAGGTTCAACATCACGAAGCTCACTTTTCGGCTGTCATTGGAGAAAATGAATTACTTGACAAAAACATATTGGGATTTATTTGGGATGGTACAGGTCTAGGAAATGACGCAGC
>JAGLEB010000073.1 GCA_023145275.1 Flavobacteriales bacterium
AAGAAAACGGATAAGCATATAAATTAATTCAATTTAGAGCCTTGTGTTAAATTTAATAAGCTCCTAATAGATTGTTTATTAGATTGTATGATAGTTGAGTTAATTTATTAAATGATGTGAAAATTACCGTCCTCATCAAAAAAACTATTTATTCGGTAATGTTGGGAAATTACAATCTATTCCTTATAAAATAGTGCTAGTCGAGAAAATTTATTTAATTTCAAAAAAAAATGATTTATTCCTAAGCTTTTTACGATTAGCAGCATTTTGTTTATAAGGTATTGTTATATTTGTCGGCTTAAAAGGAAAAAAAAACAAGCATAATGACACTTAATCCATTAAAAGCTATATCTCCAATTGATGGACGATATCACTCAAAAACAGCTGAGTTATCACAGTACTTTTCAGAAGAGGCACTTATTAGATATCGTGTAAAGGTTGAAATAGAGTATTTTATTGCTCTTTGCGATATACCTATTCCACAATTAAAATCTTTTGATCATACTAGATACGAGGACTTACGTGCAATATATCGTGAGTTTTCTGAGAAAGATGCTATTGTAATAAAAGATATTGAGAGTACTACTAATCATGATGTAAAGGCTGTTGAGTATTTTTTAAAGGATAAATTTGATGAGATGAATTTGGCAGAATTCAAAGAGTTTATTCATTTTGGATTAACATCTCAAGATATAAATAATACATCAGTGCCATTATCTCTTAGGAATGGCTTAAAGGAGGTGTATATGCCTGCAATTACTGAATTGATTGAGTATTTACACGAACTAGCTGAGGAGTGGAAAGATATTCCAATGCTTGCAAGAACTCACGGACAGCCAGCTTCTCCAACTCGTTTAGGGAAAGAAATTTTGGTATTTATTGAGAGGTTGAATCAACAGGTAGATATGCTAGAAAAGATTCCTTTTAGTTCGAAATTTGGAGGTGCTACCGGTAATTTTAATGCCCATTACGCTGCTTATCCAGAGTATGATTGGATTAATTTCGCCAATGTATTTATTGAAGATGTTCTTGAGTTGAAAAGATCTCATCCTACTACTCAGATTGAACATTATGATAATATGGCTGGCACATTCGATGCTTTAAAGCGTATTAATTCGATTATAATAGATCTTGATAGAGATATGTGGACATATATTTCTATGGATTATTTTAAGCAGAAAATTAAGAAAGGGGAAGTAGGGTCGTCTGCTATGCCGCACAAAGTAAACCCTATTGATTTTGAGAATTCAGAAGGAAATTTAGGAATAGCGAATGCCATTTATGAGCACCTTGCTGCAAAACTTCCAATTTCGCGTTTACAACGAGATTTAACGGATTCAACAGTGTTGAGAAATATTGGAGTTCCTATTGCTCATTCTCTAATCGGTATAAAATCTACTTTGAAAGGAATGAAGAAAGCCCTTTTGAATGAGGAAAAGATTGCTGCTGATTTAGATAATAACTGGGCGGTTGTTGCAGAAGCTATTCAAACAGTATTGAGAAGAGAGCAATTTCCAAATCCTTATGAGGCTTTGAAAGGCTTAACTCGAAAAAATGAAAAAGTAACACAAAACACAATTTCAGAATTTATTGATACACTAGATGTTTCGGAAGAGATAAAGAAAGAATTAAAGTCTTTTTCTCCTTCAAACTATTTGGGGTATAAATAAGTAATATAATAGTATTTTAACTTAGTTCACTTTTATCTTTTAATATTAGCATAAATAATTATTTTTGTAGCTATAACCTAATTGGTACTTATAATGTCACAAGAAAATTTGGATAACCTGCAAAATGCAGATGGAAATTCTACTCCAGAACAAGAGGAGGTAAAAAATATTGTATCTCAAGAGAATGCTCCCAATGTTGAAGAAACAAAGGTTGATGATACGATAGAAAGTAAAGAAGAAGAGTCTTCTTCTATTGATGTAGTAGCAAAAGATGCTACAGAAACTGTTGTAGAGGAGGCTGAAGAAGCTTCTGATGCAGAGGAAACAGTTAAGGAAGTTAAAGAAATTCCAATTCTGAATTATTCCAAAATGACTACTGATGAGCTTTATGATGAAGCAAATAAGTTGGTTAATGGGGAAGCAGTTCAATCAATAAAACAGCACATCGATCAGATTAGAGAGCAATTCTATGAGCTTATCAATAAAGATAAGAAGGAAAAAGAAGAAGCATTTTTAGCTGAAGGAGGGAATGTAATTGATTTCAGATATGAGAGTTATATTAAAAATCAATTTAATTCTGTTTATAATGATTACAGAAAGAAAAGAGATTCTTTCTATAAAGTGATCGAAGATCAACAAAGTAAGAATTATGAGTATCGATTAGGATTAATTGACGAGTTGAAGCACCTTATTAATAAAGAGGAGAAGATGTCGGATACTTTTAAGGAATTTAGAGATATTCAAGATAAGTGGAGTAGTGCTGGTCAGGTGCCAAAAGCTAAATCGAGTGATCTTTGGAGAAATTATCACCACCATATTGAAAACTTCTATGACTACCTTCGTTTAAATAACGAAATGCGTGATCTTGACTTTAAGCATAATTTAGAGGAAAAGATTAAGATAGTCGAAAGAGCAGAATACCTTGTAAATGAATCATCTATAAAAGTTGCATTTGATGAATTACAACTTTTACATAGATTGTGGAAAGAAGAAACTGGTCCTGTAGCTAAGGAATATAGAGATGCAATATGGGATAGGTTTAGTAATGCTACTAAGATTATACATGATCGTCGTCATGAACATATGAAAGAGCTAAAGTCTGAGTGGACTGAGCACCTTACTGCTAAAGAAGAGATTTGTAAAAGTATTGTTGAAATTGCTTCAGAAGATGGAAATTCACATTCTCAGTGGCAAAGTAGGATTAAAAGAATTGAAGGTCTTAAGAAAGAGTTTCAGACTGTTGGTAGAGTTGCAAAAAGCCATAATGACGAAATTTGGCAGAAATTTAAAGATGCTACTAGAGTATTCAATAAGAAAAAGAATGATTTTTATAAGGGGCTAAAGAAAGAGCAAATAGATAACCTTGAGAAAAAGCTTAAGTTTGTTGATCTAGCAGAGTCTCTTAAAGATAGTGAAGATTGGAAGGAAACAACTGAAACCCTAAAAAGAATTCAAAGCGATTGGAAAAAGATCGGGCATGTTCCAAAGGCACAATCTGATGAGATTTGGAATAAATTTAGAGGTGCTTGTAATCATTTCTTCGATAGGCTTACTGAGAACCGTAAAGGAAAAGATTCTGAGTTGATAACTAACTTTGAAGAGAAGAGTAAATTATTTGAAGTTGTTGATAAAGTTGAGCTTCCATCTGATACAAAAGAGGCAGTAGCATTATTGAAAGAGTATATCAATAAGTGGAAAATGATTGGTTCTGTACCTAGGGATAAACGTTCTATCGAAAACCAGTTTAATAACCTAATTGATAAATTATTTGATAAGTTGGATTTAGATAAGAACGAGACGGCACTTATAAAGTTCAAAAATCGTATCGAATCTTTCTTAGCTTCTGATGAGATGAATAAAGTTTATCACGAGAGAGATGTTATTCGTAAGAAGATGGACGAAATTAGAAAAGAGGTTTCCCAGCTTGATAATAATCTTGGTTTCTTTAACGTGAGTCCTGATAATCCTCTTGTAAAAGACGTAACTCGCAAGATAGATCGACTAAAAGAAAATCTTAGTTTGTGGAAGAAAAAATTAGATTACTTAAGATCAATCTAAAAAATACAAGAGCCTTTATCAAATAAATGATAAAGGCTCTTTTTTTTACAATTGTGTAAAAATTAAAACTTATTTATAGTCTGTCTGATTGCAACCAATTTTGTCATTAAATCTTCGAAATGATCTAAGTGAAGCATATTTGCTCCATCTGATTTTGCATTTGCAGGATCGAAGTGAGTTTCAATAAATATACCATCAGCACCAGTAGCTATTGCAGCTTTACCAATAGTTTCTATCATATCTGGTCTACCACCTGTAACACCCGAAGTTTGGTTTGGCTGTTGTAAAGAGTGAGTGATATCCATAATTACTGGGGAGTATTGTTGCATAGTAGGAATTCCTCTAAAATCAACAACCATGTCTTGGTAGCCAAACATTGAACCTCTATCGGTAATCAATGTATTGTTATTTCCACTTTCCTGAACTTTAACAACTGCGTGTTTCATAGATTCAGGTGCCATAAACTGACCTTTCTTTAGGTTTACATATTTTCCAGTTTTTGCAGCAGCAACAACTAAATCAGTCTGTCTAACCAAGAATGCAGGAATTTGTAAAATATCAACATACTCAGCAGCCATTGCTGCATCTTCGTTTGTATGGATATCTGTAACTGTTGGAATACCAAATTCTTTACTAACTTTTTCTAGTATCTTCAATGCTTTTTCATCGCCAATACCTGTAAAAGAATCCAACCTAGAACGATTTGCTTTTTTGAAAGATCCTTTAAAAACGTAAGGTATTTTCAACTTGTCAGTTATTTTAACAACCCTTTCGGCGATTCTCATTGCCATGTCTTCACCCTCAATTGCACAAGGACCTGCTAGCAAAAAGAAGTTATCACTTTCTAAATTCTTTATTAATGGAATGTTTTCAATCATGACTGTTTTTTTAGTGTTGGTTTATTTTTTTGTTCTTGAAATAGTTTCTTATCATGTAAATCACGGTAAGTGTACTACCTAAAATTAAAAGATACATAATATACTGATCATTCTGAATGAAGCTCTTTGTGAATTTGTCAGTAATTGAAATTATGATAAATTCAATACTTACAACCCATAGGATTATAACATAAGAGAGTTGCTTGATAGTTGGATTCTTTACCCAGTCTTTTTCCGTTTCATCCATGTTGTATCTTTTTATATAGTTACAAAAATAAAGATTTTTAGCAAAAAATAACCCTCAAGTTATTAAAAAACTCAAGGGTATAAAATATTTTTGTCTAAAGTCTAAAGTCTAAAGTCTAAAGTTTAGTGACACCCACAAGAATGACCTTCTTCGTGTTGGTGATCTTCTGTAGAACAGCTACCTTCTCCTTTACTTTCACATCCACATTCGTGATCGTCTCCGTGCTCATGTCCATCAGTAGAACAGCTTCCACCACCACTACCACATCCACAAGAGTGAGAAGGAGGGTTTATTTCGTCAAAAGTTGCTTCTCTTACATCAATAATAGTTCCTTTGAAAACAATATCAGTACCAGCTAGTGGGTGGTTGAAATCAATAGTAACAGTAGTTTCGTTTGCATCTTTTACGTAACCATCAAGAACATTTCCGTTTCTATCTCTCATAGGAAGCTTGTTTCCAATTGAAAAAAGAGATTCGTCTACTTCTCCATTAATTTTAAAAGTTTCTTTTGATAATTCGTAAACAGCCTTTGGATTCACGTCTCCAAAAGCATCAGCTGAAGGAACTTTAATTTCGAAATTGTCATTACTAGTCATGCCCATAAGCTTCTGTTCGAAAAAAGGAATTAATTTCCCTTGTCCAAAAACTACTGCCATTGGATTTTCAGCTGTAACATCTTCAATTACTTTTCCTTCTGTAGAATTTTCGAAAAGTGTATATGTAAAAGTTGCGAATTTTTCGTTACTAATGATCATATGAAATATGTGTTTAAATTTTAATCTCTAAATATTGAAGCGCGAAAATACAATAAAATACTCTCCATTTTTTAATTATTAGATAAGTTTTATCTATAGAATGATAAACCGCGTAATTAGCTGAGGACCTGCACTGAATTGATCGCTATTTATGAGATGATAAACGTGTATTTTATTGATTGTTACCAAAGAAAATTCCTCCTCCATCGTAAAGAGGTCCATCGTATAATTCAACTATTTCAAGTTTGTTTCTTAGTATAAATTTTCTGATAACCTCTTCTTGTTCGTGATGTTTTAAACTGCCTATTAAGTAAAATGTATTGTTGAAAATGCCATTTGTGCCTCCAAAAAAACCATAAGGATATCCAGGTAATAAAATTTGTTTTGCGCTTACATTTAATATATTGTGCCCTTCTCTTGAAAGCGATCTTTCTATTCCTCTATCTGAAGTGATGTAGTTATTCTCATTAATCATTGTCAAGCTGCATCGTGTGTATGCTTGAGGTAGTTCTACTAGTTTTTTGCTTTTCGTATTTACGAGTATCACCTCATCAGTATATCCTTTTTTATGTAGGAGAAATTTTTCTGTGGCTATGCAGTTGTATTGTGTAGAGTTACTAAGCTCTTTGCCAATTTCTTTCTTGCCTAGAGTGTAGCTTGCATTTTGTTGGTCTAGGAAGCTTGTTAATTCTATAGGTGAATTTGGAGCTACAATTAGCTTCTCTTCATCTTGAAAAATGAAAATATCAGGATGTCCTGAAACTTCTTTATAGGTGATGTTATCACTGCTGAATTCAAATACATCAAAGCATCTGCTAAGATTGTTGATTGCCTCTTTAGGTGCTCTACTATCGATTATCGCCCACATAGAAATCAAATTTATCTAAATTGTCATCACCAAAGACTTTTACACTGTTGTGTGTTTTGAGAAGTTCTGTTTTATTTTTTGCTTTATACCCAACGGCAAAATTAACCTGACTAGGGTTTACAAATATCCTTAAATCATTTTCGTCAGTCATAAGATTTGATAATTTATCCTTCCAAACCTCTGTCATTACCATTTCTTTGAACGATGGATGATAAGGTCCAGCAAGTAGACTCTTGTCGTCTTCAAACTCTTCAGAGGGATGCAATCCTGTTCTCAGAACCGTTACCTTAGCGTCTTCGAAAAGCATAATTATATCTTTAGTCCAATCAATAGCATCTTCAAGGCATATTGCTTTGTAAGTACCTTCTTTGTACTGTTTACCCAAAGCTGTACCGTCAATAACTAGAGTAGGGTAGATGCGAGTAGTTTTTGCTCCGAGCTCAATTATTTTTTTAGCCGTATAAATTGATTTTTCTTTAGTGTCAAAAGGTAAGCCTAACATCATTTGTAGTCCAAGTTCAAATCCGTTTTCATTGATGAGTTTAGCTGCAATTTTTACATCTTCAGTCGAGTGACCACGACCAGCCATTTTCAGTACAAACTTGTCTAGCGACTGTGCTCCAAGTTCAATGGAAGTAACTCCATATTTCTTTAGTAAGTCTAAGATATCTTGATTTATATAATCTGGGCGAGTAGAAAGTCTTATTCCTTTAATTTCTCCCGACTCAATATAAGGTAATACTTCTTTTAAATATTCTTCTTGAAGATTAACAGGTATTCCAGTAAAGCTACCACCAAAAAAAGCAAGTTCAACATGACTGATTTCTGTATCTATAGTTGAAAGCCATGTATCAATAATACCTGAGATTTCTTCAGGTTTTGGAGCTTCATCTGTACCACTAATCTTCTCCTGATTGCAAAATACACATTGATGTGGACATGCTAATTCAGGAATAAATATTGGAATATTGTAATGCCTTACTTTCATTAAAATAAATTATGTTTTTCGAAAGGCAAAAGTATTGAATTTATTATTAATGTTAATACAAAAAAAAACGCTCAAGTTAAGTCCATAAAAAAAGCATCAGCCTAAAATAGATTGATGCTTTGAAATTGTGACCGGGCTGGGGCTCGAACTCATCCCGATAGCTATCGGGACTCTCCTTAATAGATAACACCATTAACAAGTTAAGACCATAAAAAAAGCATCAACCTAAAATAGGTTGATGCTTTAAAATTGTGACCGGGCTGGGGCTCGAACCCATCCCGATAGCTATCGGGGCTCTCCTTAATAGATGACACCATTAACAAGTTAAGTCCATAAAAAAAGCATCAGCCTAAAATAGATTGATGCTTTGAAATTGTGACCGGGCTGGGGCTCGA